>JAHECD010000085.1 GCA_024641945.1 Rubrivivax sp.
CGGCCTTGCGGGCCGGTGCGGACTTGGCGGCGACGGCGCGCTTCGCTGCAGTCACTGTCGGCGCGGCCCTCTTCGCCACCGCCTTCTTCGGGGCTGCCTTCTTGGTGGCTGCCTTCTTGGTGGCTGCCTTCTTGGCGGCCGCCTTTTTGGCCACTGTCGAACCGGCGGGCACCTTCACGGCCGTGCGCCGGGCCTCGGCGAGCTTCTGCGTCGCCACCTTGTTCACCTCGGCGGCCTTCTTCTTCACCGCCTGTTTGACGGCTCGCTTCACGCCGGTCAGCTTGCGCTCCATCTGCTTCTCGGCCGTGACGACGGCCTTGCCTACCTTCTGGCGCGCTTCGGCCGTGGCCTGGGTCAGGCGCGTGCCGGTCTTCTTGACGGCCGCCTCCAGGCGCGTCTCGACCTGATCGCGTTTCTTGACGATGCGTGCCTTGGCCGCGCCGATCTTCGCGCCGGCGGCATCGGCCAGCGCCTCGACTTTTCGCGTCAGGGCCTCGCCCAGGTGCTGCGCGGCCTGCGATACGGTTTCGGTGGCAGGCGTCTGGCGCGGGGTCGCGGGCTTGCGGGTGCTCATGGTGGGGTCCTCTCGTGTCTGGAACCGGAATGGCCTTCTCGTGCATCGCGCGCCCCATCCCTCGACGCGCCCAGGCAAAGTATCTTCCGATGGCGGCCTGCGAAGTTGCGGTGCCGCAAATTGCCAACGCTTCGTGGCTCCGGCCACTGCACGGCCACCGCGGCGGCAGACGGCAGGACCGCGCCGTGCGGACCGGTCCCTGCCCCTTAAACTGGCCCGGTCTCCCGCCCTGCTGACTGCTGCGCCCCGCAGCCCTCCATGCGCCCCGAGCGCCACCCGATGACCTTTGACCGACTCGGCCTGTCCGAACCCCTTTCACGCGCGGCTTCCGAGCGTGGCTGGGGCGAACCCACGCCGGCGCAGCGCGCAACGATTCCCGGGCTGCTGGCCGGGCGCGACATCCGCCTGCAAGCGCACACCGGCAGTGGCAAGACGGCGGCGTTTGCGTTGCCGTTGCTCCAGCAACTGTCCGAACGACCGCCCGAGACGCCACGACGCGCCGGCGCGCTGGTGCTGGTACCGACCCGGGAACTCGCGGTGCAGGTGGGCGGGATCCTCGACGCGCTGGCAAGCCACCTGAGCCCGCCGCTGAAGCTGGCGTGTGTCCACGGCGGCGTCTCGATCAATCCGCAGATGATGGCGCTGCGCGGTGGTGCCGACCTGCTCGTTGCCACGCCCGGGCGCCTGATCGACCTGGTGCAGCACAACGCCGTGCGGCTGGGCGGCGTGCGCACGCTCGTGCTCGACGAGGCCGACCGGCTGCTCGACACCGGCTTTGCCGACGAGCTGGCGCAGGCCCTGGCGCTGCTCCCGCGCAGGCGCCAGAACGTGCTCGTGTCCGCGACTTTCCCGCCGCAGATCCAGGCGCTCGCGAGCCGGCTGCTGGACGACCCGCTGCACGTGGACGTGGCGCCCGAGCCCGTTGCCGACCCCGCAATCGAGCAGCACGCGGTGCACGTGGATAGCGGGCAGCGCACGCAGTTGCTGCGCCACATGATCCGCGCCGGGGCGTGGCCGCGGGTTCTCGTTTTTGTCGCCACGCGCCACGCCACCGAGCATGTGGCGGGCAAGCTGTGCGGGCTGGGCGTGGCTGCCGCCGCGCTGCACGGCGAGATGAGCCAGGGCGCACGCGCCCGTGTGCTGGCCGACTTCCGCGCCGGGCGGCTGACGGCGCTGGTCGCGACCGACATGGCGGCGCGCGGCATCGACATCGCGCAGCTGCCCGTGGTGGTGAACTACGACCTGCCGCGCTCCCCGGCCGACCATGTGCACCGGATCGGGCGCACCGGGCGCGCGGGCGCGCGCGGGCTGGCCGTGAGCTTCGTCAGTGCAACGACCGAAGCGCACTTCCGCCTGATCGAGAAGCGCCAGGGCCGGCGCGTGCCGCGCGAGCAGGTTGCCGGCTTCGAGCCGCAGTCCATGGTGGACGCGGCCCCCACGACAGGCGGCATCAAGGGTCGGCGCAAAAGCCGCAAGGACAAGCTGCGCGAAGCGGCAGCGCGGGCCGCGTAGCCTTGCCACAGTGTGGCGCTGAGGCTGCGACAGGCATATACAGCCGCCGCCGGCCGCGTGACAATTGATGCAAACGGCTCAGGCGTCGGCGACCATGACGGCGGCGCCGCTGAACGAGACCGGTAGGGGGTCCATGCGAGATTTCGACGATTCGACGCTCTGGCGCATCAGCGCGTATGAGCGCATGCGCGCCGAAACCGGCGACAGCGGGTTCGCGCGCCTGCAGGGCCAGAGCGTGCTCGCCACCACGCTGCTCACCGAGCTGGCCCAGCTCCGCCAGGGCGAGCGTTCATCCGACGTGCTCGATGTCGTGGCCGCCTGCATGCGCCAGCGCGAAAGCGCGCTCATCGTCCTGCGCCTGCGCGACCTGGTCTGGCCGCTGACGATCTTCCCGCAGCGGGGGCTCTATCACCTGACGCGGCCGATCATCGAACTCATCGAACGCGGCAATGCCGATCTCGAGGTGGTTACCGTCGAGCCGCCGGGCCTGCGCCCGCCCGGCCACGTGATGCACGAGCGTATTGCCGAATACACCAAGTACCGTCCGCTGCGCCCGTTGCTGTGGGCGCTGGCGATGCATTCGCCGCGGGTCCAATTGATCGACGAACTGAGCGGCCGTGCCGCATTCCGGCTGACCGCGGACTATGAACCCGACCCGACGGCGCTGGCCGGCGCGCTCGGGCCGGCGTTGCGGCGCCTGCGCCTGGAGATCTCCGCGCTGGTCGACATGGCGCGCTGGCCGGGCATGGGCCGGGAGCGTGCCATGCGCCTGCTGAACGGCGTCTACCTCCAGGGCGGCTTGATGGTGCTGCGCACCCACCACGCCGCCAGGGAATCGGCCACCGGCGCCGAGCGTCTGCGCGGCTGGCTCAAGCCATTGAGATGACGGAGGCGATCGGCAGTTGAAATTGCCGCGCCGTTCGGCCACCGCGGCTGCCGCGACAATCCGGCATGACCGCTGCGAACGATTCGTCCCCCCAGACCCCGGCCGCTCCCGCCGCCGGTACCGGCTTCGACACCCTGCCCCTGGCGCCGGCCGTGCGCGCCAACCTCACCCAGTTGGGCTACGAACGCATGACGCCGATCCAGGCCGCGAGCCTGCCGCTCACGCTGGCCGGCAAGGACGTCATCGCACAGGCCAAGACCGGCAGCGGCAAGACGGCCGCCTTCGGGCTGCCGCTGCTGACCAACCTGAACCCGCGCCGATTTGCCGTGCAGGCCCTGGTGCTGTGCCCCACGCGCGAACTCGCCGAGCAGGTGACGCAGGAGCTGCGCCGGCTCGCGCGTGCCGAGGACAACGTCAAGATCCTCACGCTGTGCGGCGGCGCCACGATGCGGCCGCAGATCGCCAGCCTGGCGCACGGCGCGCACGTCGTCGTGGGCACGCCGGGCCGCATCATCGACCACCTGGAGCGCGAGACGCTCGCGCTGGACGCACTGAATACGCTCGTGCTCGACGAGGCCGACCGCATGCTCGACATGGGCTTTGCCGACGACATCGCCACCATCGCGCAACGCTGCCCGCGCCAGCGCCAGACGCTGCTGTTCTCGGCCACCTATCCCGAAGGCGTGGCGGCGCTGGCCGGCAAATACATGCACGAGCCGCAGGACGTGAAGCTCACCGAGCGCCACGCCGCCGGCACGATCCGCCAACGCTTCTACGAAGTGACGGAGAGCGAGCGCCTGCACGCCGTGGGCCTGCTGCTCAACCATTACCGGCCCGTGAGCACGCTCGCGTTCTGCAATACCAAGCAGCAATGCCGCGACCTCGTGGCGGTGCTGCAGGCACAAGGCATCGCCGCGCTGGAACTGCACGGCGACCTCGACCAGCGCGACCGCGACCAGGTGCTGGTGCAGTTCGCCAACCGCAGCTGCAGCGTGCTCGTGGCCACCGACGTGGCCGCGCGCGGCCTCGACATCGCGCAGCTCGAAGCGGTGATCAACGTCGACATCACGCCCGACATCGAGGTGCACACCCACCGCATCGGCCGCACCGGGCGTGCCGGCGAGGCCGGCTGGGCCTTCAGCCTGGCGAGCCTGGACGAGATGGGCCGCGTCGGCCGCATCGAGGCGATGCAGGGGCGCGAGAGCGAATGGCACGCGCTGAGCGAACTCGTGCCCACGAGCAGCGAACCGTTGCACCCGCCGATGGCGACGCTGCAGATCCTGGGCGGGCGCAAGGAGAAGATCCGCGCCGGCGACGTGCTGGGGGCGTTGACCAAGGACCTCGGCCTGCCGGGCGCACAGATCGGCAAGATCAACGTGAACGAGTTCAGCACCTACGTGGCGGTCGAGCGCGGCATCGCCGACGCCGCGCTGCGCGGGCTCAACGCCGGCAAGGTGAAAGGCAAGTCGGTCAAGGTGCGGCAGCTCTGATCGTCGTGGCCACGGCACGGGTGGCGAGGCCTCGGCCTGGCGTCGCGCTCCGCGGCCGGGCGCAGACGTTCACACGGCGTTGGTCCCGCGCCGACGTTCGAGCCAGCGGTACAGCGGCGCGGTGCACAGCAGCACCGCGAGGTAGCGTGTCACGTGGAAGGCGGTGACGACCGGCACGCCGAGTTGCAGCACCTTGGCGGTGATGCACATCTCGGCCACGCCGCCGGGCGCGGTGCCGAGCAGCACGGTCGGCCATGGCAGCCCGATCAGCGATGCCAGCACGCCGGCCACGGCCGCTGACGAAGCGATCAAGGCGACGGCGCCGAGGGCCACGGTGCCCAGCCAGCGCGGCGCGCTGTGCAGGAAGTCGGGTGTGAAGCGGGCGCCGAGCGCGCAGCCGATCAAGAGCTGCCCCGCATGGCTGACCTGCGCCGGCAAGGCCGACAGCTCGATACCCGTGCCGGTGAGCACCATGGCCACCGCCATCGACCCGAGCACGAACGGGTTGGGCCAGCGCAGGCGCTGCGTCAGCAGCGATCCGGCCATTGTCAACGTGCCCAGCAGCAGCAGGCCGCCCGGGTGCAGGCGGGCCGGACCGGGCGCGGCCGCGTCGATCCCGTGCAGGCCGGACCACTGCAGCCCGAACGGGACCGCGACGACGACGATCAGCACACGCAACGAATGCGCCATCGCGATGCGGTCGATGCGCCCGCCGTGCTGCTCGCCGAGCACGGCCATCTCGGACGCACCGCCGATCGCGGCCGAGAAGAACGCGGTCGCGCGCTCCTCGGCATTGGCCGCACCCGATACGGCCGCGAGCAGCCGGTAAAACAGCGTGCCGGCCAGCAGCGCCCAGCCGATGCCGACCAGCAGGGCCGGCGCCAGCGTGACGATGGTGGCCAGCACGGCCGGCGTGAAATACAGGCCGAGCGCGGTGCCGATCACCCACTGCCCGGCATTGCGCAGCGGCGTCGGGCAGTCGACCGGCGCACCGAGCACGCCGGCCAGCGCCACCGCCAGCAGCGGGCCGATCATCCAGGGCAACGGCGAATGAAGGCGCTCGGCGATCAGCGCGGCCACGAGCGCCAGTCCGAGCGTGCCGACCACGGGGATGGCGGCACGCGCGCGCCGCGCACCGGTCACCATGTCGTCAGGCGGCCGGCGGCTCGATCTCACGCGCCGCCTGGCGCTGCGCCTTGCGCGCCTGCGCGGCCGCGAAGCGCCGCCGTTCGTCGGGAGTGAACGGGCGCAGCGGCGGCACGGCCGCCGGCCGGCCATCGTCGTCCATCGCGATCATCGTGAAGAAGCAGCTGTTCACGTGGCGCTTGTCCTGCGTGCGGATGTCCTCGGCGATCACCTTGATGCCGACCTCCATCGACGTGGTGCCGGTGTGGTTGACCGACGCCAGAAAGCTCACCAGTTCGCCCACGTGGATCGGTTGGCGAAACATCACCTGGTCGACCGACAGCGTCACCACGTAGCGCCCGGCATAGCGGCTGGCGCAGGCGTAGGCCACCTGGTCGAGCAGCTTCAGGATCGTGCCGCCATGCACCTTGCCGGCGAAATTGGCGGTGTCTGGGGTCATCAGCACGGTCATCGTCAGCTGGTGTGCGGGCATGTCCATGGGCGTGCGTCCCTCCAGGGTTCAAGGATCATTCGCGAGTCTCGAACACACCCAGCTTGCGGTGCAGCGGCGTCTCGTCGGCGACAAAGAGAAATGCGGGCGCGCTCTCGGAACAGTTGCCCAAGGTGACCTTGGTATAGCCCGGCGCGCAGCAGGTATCGGCCTCGGCCAGCGTGAAGGCCTGGCTTTCGATGTGCACCTGCGTGCGCCCCTCGATCTGGTGGAAGACCATCGCCGGCGAGCGCGCCGGCAGGGCGACCGACTGGCCGGGCCGCAGCATCAGCGCGTAGAAGCCGAGGATGTTCTCGGCATCGTCGCCGGTCTCGGGGTTCACGTAGGTCACCTGCACCTGTTCGAGGTCCGGTCGGTCGGTGGCCAGCGATTCGAGCGCGGCGCGCGCATCGGCCCAGGGGTAGCGCAGCATCGGGTACGTGCGGCTCGAGCGCTCGAACACCGGCGTCGGCACGATGCCGCCGCGCACGTAGGCGCGGTCGCCGCGGCCCGACTTGACGGACTGACGCACACCGTTGATGTGGTACGACGCCTCCATGTAGTAGACGAGCGGCAGGTCGAGCACGTCGAGCCAGATCACCGGCTCGGTGCCGTCGTGGCCGTGCTCGTGCCACAGGCCGGTGGGCGTGAGGATCAGGTCGCCGCGCCGCATCGGGCACTTCTCGCCGTCGACCGTGGTCCAAGCGCCCTCGCCCTCGACGACCATGCGCACGGCATTCGGCGTGTGGCGGTGCGACGGCGCCCACTCGCCGGGCATCAGCAACTGCATGCCGAGGTACATCGCGGCGCTGGCCTGCATCTTCTCCAGCCCATGCCCCGGATTGGCCAGCACCAGCACGCGCCGCTCGGCCTTTTCGATCGGTGTCAGCTTGCCGGCCTTCAGCAACAGCGGCTTCAGCGTGTCGTAGGCCCAGTGCGTGGCGCGGGTGTTGCGCATCGGCACGCCCGGCGGCAGCACAGCCCGCAGGCTCGGCCACAGCGGCACCAGGTTCAGTGCCCGGAGTTCGGCCAGGTACTCCGCAGGCAGGTCTTCCAGGCGTCCAAGGTCGTTCACGGCGAAATCCTCGTGGGGTGGGTCGGCAGGCCGGCCATTGTCGATCCTTGCACGGCACTGTCCGGCGGGCTGTAACGGCGGCGTGCCGAGATGGACGCCCGCAAGCCGGGGGGAGGCCCGACCCCGGCCATCGGGTAGATTGCGCGCCATTCACACGAGCCCCCATGGGCAGGGAGTCGTCGATGTTGATCAGCAATCTGGAAACCGCACCGGGCCACCGCATCGTGGCCCACCTCGGCATCGCGCAAGGCAGCACGGTGCGCGCCAAGCACGTGGGGCGAGACTTTCTTTCCGGCCTCAAGAATATCGTCGGCGGCGAACTCAAGGCCTACACCGAGCTGATGCAGGAAGCGCGCGAGGAGGCCGTGAACCGCATGGCCGAGGAGGCACGCACGATGGGTGCCAATGCGGTGCTGAATCTGCGCTTCGTGACCACCTCGATCACCGCCGGCGCGGCCGAGATCCTGGCCTACGGCTCGGCGGTCACGGTCGAGAAGGCCTGAGGCGATGCCCTGGGCCGAACTGATCAATCTCGGGTTGCCGCTCGCGCTGCTGGCGGTGGGCTACTTCGTCGGCCGCGGGCTCGAGTCGCGGCACTATGCGTCGATCCGCCTGCGCGAGCGCGAGTTGCAATCCATCGTCGCACTCACGACGCGCTACGTGCCGGACGGCGTCACGGCGCGTGGCGCCACCGTCGTGAGCGGCGGCGTCGTGGTGTCGTCGGACTACTTCAAGACGTTCGTCGCCGGCTTCCGCAGCCTCTTCGGCGGCCGCTTCCGCGGCTACGAGACGCTGCTGGAACGCGCGCGGCGCGAAGCGCTGCTGCGCATGAAGCTGCAGGCGCGCGCGGCCGGGAGCAGGCTCGTCATCGGCGTGCGTTTCCACACCACGCGCGTGGCGGGTTCGCAGACACCGTCGGTCGAGGTCATCGCCTACGGCACGGCACTGGACACCCGCGGATGAACGATGAGCGCCCATCGGGTGCGCCGCGTCTCGAGAACCGCCTGCCTGCCGAGGGCATCAACAGCAGCGACGAGCACCCGCTGAAGGAGATGGCGTGGCTCGTCGCGGCAAGCCTGGTGACCCTGGCCGTCGTCGTGCTCCTGGTCGGCTGGGGTGCACGCTGGCTGGCACCTTATGTGCCGTTCAGGGCGGAGCAGGCGATCGCCGAACGTGTCGTCGACAAACCCCCGGTGCCCGCGGACACGGCCCGTGTCGCGGCGCTGCAGGCCGTGGCCGACCGCGTGTCGCGGCACATGGGCCTGCCCGACGGCATGAGCGTGCTGCTGGCTTACGACGAACGGCCGGTCGTCAATGCCTACGCCACGATCGGCGGGCGCATCGTCGTCTTCGCGGGTCTGCTGCGCGAACTGCACAGCGAGGATGCCCTCGCCGCACTGCTGGCACACGAGATCGCCCACGTGCAGCACCGCCACGTCGCAGCCAGCATGGGGCGCGGCCTGGCGCTGGCCTTGTTGCTGGGCGTGATCTCGTCCGACGCGGGCGCGGCCGCCGCGCAGTCGGCGCTCGGGCAGGCCGCCGGGCTCGCGATGCTCGGTTATTCGCGCGAGCAGGAGACGCAGGCCGACGAGGATGCGCTGCGGGCCCTCGTCGCGCAGTACGGCCATGGCGCCGGCGTCGTCGAACTGTTCAAGCAGCTCGGCCGGCAGGCCGGCAGCGAAGGCCCGCAGTTCGAGGTGCTGCGCTCGCACCCGCTGACACCGGCACGCCTGCGAGCGATCCAGGAGCAGGCCGGCCAGGCAGGCTGGGCGACGCAGGGCACGCTCACGCCGTTGCCCGAAGCCTTGCGGCTGCCTCCCGCAAAGCACTGAGGCCGCCCGTTGTCGCCGGGTCTGGAATCGACCCGGCGCCCGTCGACAACCGAAGTCCGGCTCAGGGCTGGCGCCGCAACAGCCGCACGTGCATCGGCCGGACGAACGATGCGCCGCCGGGCCGGGCGTGCGGCTCGAACGCGGCCCGCACGCGTGCACGCAGTGCGTCGTCCACCTGGTGGTCGGCGAAGGTCGGGTGCATGTGGCGGCGCTCGAAATCGTCGAAGTCGGCATACCGCGCAGGCATGTCGAAGCGCCGCTCGGCGGCCTGGGTCCATGCGCCCGTGTGCAATGCATCGTCGACGGCGTGCTGTGCGGCGGCACGCACCACACCTTCGTCGTTGAACAGGCGGATCACGTCGTTCAGCGGCCCGTCGTACACCGGCTCCGAGACATACAGCAGGCCGCCCGGCCGCAGCACACGCGCCACCTCGCCGAGCGCCTGCGCCATCAGCGGCACCGGCACGTGGTGCAGCGACTTGAGCATGAGCGCGAGGTCGAAGCCCGCATCGGGCAACGGGATCGCCTGTGCACCACCGAGCGCGAATTCGAGCCCGGCCTGCGGTGCGGCGACATTCTTGGCGTGCTGGCGTTCGTCGACTTCGAGGCCGACGATGCGGCTCGACGGATGGCGCAGGAGCAGCGATCGCGCCAGCGCCGCGGCGCCACAGCCGAGTTCGACGATGCGCTGGCCGTCCAGCGGTGCCAGCGTGGCCAGCACCTCGAGCTCATCGTCGATGAGGGGCATGGGTCTGTCGGCAGCGTTCATCGTGTCCTCGGCTTTCGGGTGGTCGGGCCCATCGGTTCGCGGTCGCTCATCTCGTGGCAAACAGATCGCCGTGCCGCTGCCGCAACTCGCGCTTGAGCAGCTTGCCGCTCGGATTCTTGGGCAGCGCGTCGGCAAAAACGACGGCCTTCGGCGACTTGAACCCGGCCAGCGCATCGTGGCAATGGGCCAGCACGTCGGCCTCGCCGAGCGTCTGGCCTTCCTTGACGACGACCACCGCGATCACCGCCTCCACCCAGCGCGGGTGTGCCACGCCGATCACGGCCACCTCGGACACCGCCGGCAGTCGATAGATCGCCTCCTCGACCTCGCGGCTGGCCACGTTCTCGCCGCCGGTCTTGATCATGTCCTTCTTGCGGTCGACGACCGTGATGTAGCCCTCGTCGTCGATGGTCGCCAGGTCGCCCGAATGGAACCAGCCGCCCTCGAAAGCGGCGAGAGTGCGATCGTCGTCGTGGAAATAACCCAGCATCAGGTGCGGCGAGCGGTGCACGATCTCGCCCACCTCGCCCGGGGCCACGTCGTTCATCGCATCGTCGACCACGCGCGTCTCGACATTGAGCACCGCGCGCCCGCACGAACCGGGTTTGCGCAACTGGTCGTCCGGGCCGAGCATCGTGGCGAGCGGCGCGATCTCGGTCTGGCCATAGAGATTCCACAACCGAACCGCGGGCAGCCGGCGGCTCAGCTCGCGCATCACCTCCACCGGCATGATCGACGCGCCGTAGTAGCCCTTGCGCAGGCTGGACAGGTCGGTCTGGTCGAACCGCGCGGAACGCAGCAGCCCGATCCACACCGTCGGCGGCGCGAAGAACGAGCTGATGCGGTGGCGCTCGATCAGCGGCAGCAGGTTGTCGGGGGTCGGCGCGGCCGTGATGACGTTGGTCGCGCCGACGTAGACCGACGGCCCGAGAAAGACGTCGAGCTGCGCACAGTGATACAGCGGCAGCGCATGCAGCGCCAGATCGGACGATTCGATCGAGGCATCGGCGACGCAGCTCACGTACTGCCAGATCACGGCGTCGTGCGTGAGCACCGCGCCCTTCGGGCTGGATTCGGTGCCACTCGTGTAGACGATCTGCGCGACGTCCGTGCCTTCGATCGCGACCGGCACGAGCGGCGCGTCGCATGCGGCCAGCGCGTCGAACGCCGTCATGCCCGGCACCGGCTCGCTCGGGTGCTCCGAGGGCATCCAGACGAAACTCTTGACGCCGGTGTCCATTGCCGCCGCGGCACGCGCCAACGGTGCGAGCGCCGTGTCGGTGGCGAGCATGTCGGCGCCCGCGTGGCGCAGGATGTAGGCCGCCTCCTCCGCCTTGAGCATGAAGTTGATCGGCACGAGCACGGCGCCCAGGCGCGCGAGTGCAAAACGCATGGCGGCGAACGCGTGCGAGTTGCGCGCGAGCAGGGCCACGCGCACGCCCTTGCCCACGCCCTGCGCCGCAAGGCCGGCAGCGAGTCTGGTGCACAGTGCATCGAACTCGGCATACGTCCACACGGTGTCGCCGCACACGATGGCGGTGCGGGCCGGAAAGCGCTTGGCGCTGCGGTGCAGCAGGTCGGCCAGGGTCTGGCGGCGGATCACGGGGTCCATGGCTTGTCTCCTGTTCGGGCCAGTATGGCCACAAACCCGATCTGCTTCCACCTTCGGCGGATCGCAGCACCCTCACGCCAGGCCGCGCACGGGCACCTGCGCTGCGCGCATCAGATCGCGCAGTCGACCGACCGCGCGCCGAGCGCGTCCGTCAGCAGCGCGGGCTCGATGCCGACCAGAAAGCCGCGCCGCCCGCCGTTGATCAGGATGCGCGGCAGCCCCAGCACGCTGGCCTGCACGTAGACCGGCATCGCCTTTCGTGTGCCGAAGGGCGACGTGCCCCCCACGAGGTAGCCGCTGTGCCGATGGGCCACCTCCGGGGCGCAAGGCTCGACGGATTTCGCACCGATTTCGCGCGCCAGTCGCTTGGTGCTGACCTGGCGGTCACCATGCATCAGCACGATCAGCGGCTGCGCCGCCTCGTCCTGCATCACCAGTGTCTTGACCACCGCGTGTTCGTCCACCGCCAACTGGCGCGCCGACTCGGCCGTGCCCCCATGGTCGACATAGTCGTACGGGTGTTCGGTGAACGCCACGCCGTGCGCACGCAGCCACTGGGTGGCGGGGGTCTCGCTCACGTGCCGGTCCTTCTTGGCCATGGGCACATGCTGCCATGGCGCGACCCCACCCCGCCTGTGGTCACGCGCCGCATCTTGCGAATACGAACCATTCTCGTTAAGATTCAAGCCATTCCTCAATCAACCGACCCGCCCGTGAAACTCCACCCCGCTCTGGCCGCCTTCACCCTGGCATTCGCCGCTTTGTCCCTGCCGGCCACCGCCGCGGAGCCCGAAGTGCAGTTGATCATCAAGAACCATCGCTTCGAGCCTGCCGAAATCAAGGTGGCCGCCGGACAGCGCATCAAGCTCGTGGTGCACAACCAGGATCCGACCCCCGAGGAATTCGAGAGCGCGTCCTTGAAGCGCGAGAAGGTGATTCCCGGCGGCGCCAAGGCCACGATCCTCATCGGACCGCTGAAGCCGGGGCGTTACGCCTTCGTCGGCGAGTTCAACGAAGCCACGGCGAAGGGCACCGTGGTCGCTGAATAGCCTCGTCGCCCTTCCCCGGAGCCCGCATGTTTGCCACCGCACTGATCGTCTTCCGCGAGTCGCTCGAGGCCGCGCTGTTCATCGGCATCGTCGCCGCTGCCACACAAGGCCTCGTGGGGCGCTCGCGCTGGCTGGGCGCGGGGGTCGCTGCCGGCGCGTTCGGCGCCATCGTTCTGGCGGCCCTGGCGGGGCAGATGAGCGGCTGGCTCGACGGGCTGGGACAGGACATCGTCAATATCGGCGTGCTCTCGGTCGCGCTGGCGATGCTGCTCTGGCATTGCATCTGGGTCGCCACGCACACCCGCGAAATGGTCGCCGACGCCCGCATGCTGGGCCAGTCGGTGCAGGGCGGGCAGCGCAGGCCCTGGGCACTCGTCGTCGCAGTGGCGCTGGCGGTGCTGCGCGAAGGTGCCGAGACGGTGCTCTTCGTGAGTGGCGCGCTGACCGGTGGCGGACCGGTGTCGCCCGGCGCCGTTGCGCTGGCCGGCCTCGGCGGGCTGGCCGGCGGCGTTCTGCTGGGTGCCGTGCTTTATGCCGGGCTGGCGCGCATCCCGACGCGGCATGTCTTCTCGGTCACGAACGTCCTCATCGCCTTGCTCGCCGGGTCGCTTGCAAGCCAGCTTGCGCGTGCCCTGGCGCAAGCCGGCTTCATCGAGGCCTGGACCCAGCCGCTGTGGGACAGCTCGCACCTGCTGGCGCCCGACTCTGCGCTCGGCACCTTGTTGCACGCGTTTGTCGGCTATGACGCCCAGCCCTCGGGCGCGCAGCTCATGGCCTACCTTGGCGTTCTGCTGCTGATCGTCGCGGGCACGCGCCTGCTGAAGCACGGACCGCGCACCGGCCCGGCCGTGCCCCACGCCGCGGCCTGACGCCCGCGTCGCGGCAGTGCGCGGCGATTCGTCGGCGGCCGCCGACGGAGCCGCCGTTGCACGTAAGCTTGCGGTCGAGGAGATCACGATGCCCCCGACCCCAGCCACACCACCGTCCGAGGCGGCGCCCCTTCGGCCGCCGCTGACCATCAAGATGCAGGCGCGCGACAACGTGGCCATCGTCGCCAACGACGGCGGCCTGCCTGCGGGCACCGTGCTTGCCGACGGACTGGCCTTGCGCGACCGCGTGCCGCAGGGCCACAAGGTGGCGCTGGCCGATATCGCGGCCGGTTCGCCAGTGCTGCGCTATGGCATCCCGATCGGCCATGCAGTCAGCGACATTCCCGCCGGCAGCTGGGTGCACGAGCGCTTGCTGAAGATGCCCGACGCCCGCGGCCTCGAAGGCCTGCCGGTGGCCACCGTGCGGCCCGCCGCGCCCGCCCCGCTCGACGGCCACACGTTCGAGGGCTACCGCAATGCGGACGGCTCGGTCGGCACACGCAACATCCTGGCCATCACACAGACCGTGCAATGCGTGGCCGGCGTCACCGACTTCGCGGTGCAGCGCATCCGTGCCGAACTGCTGCCCAAGTACCCGCACGTCGACGACGTGGTCGCACTCGAACACAGCTACGGCTGCGGCGTGGCGATCGATGCGCCCGACGCGGTGGTGCCGATCCGCACGCTGCGCAACATCAGCCTGAACCCGAACTTCGGTGGCGAGGTGATGGTCGTGAGCCTGGGTTGCGAGAAGCTGCAGCCCGAGCGCCTGCTGCCGCCCGGCAGCTTCTCGATCGTCGACGAGCGCAGCGTGGCCGACGTCGGCGCCGATGCCGAGGCCGCGCTCGACGTCGTGTGCCTGCAGGACGACGCGCACGTGGGCTTCATGTCGATGGTCGAGTCGATCCTGCGCCAGGCCGAGACGCACCTGGCACGGCTGAACGCGCGCCGCCGCGAGACCGTGCCGGCGAGCGAGCTGGTGGTGGGCGTGCAGTGCGGCGGCAGCGATGCGTTCTCGGGGGTCACCGCCAACCCTGCGGTCGGCTTCTGCACCGACCTGCTGGTGCGCGCCGGCGCGAGCGTGATGTTCAGCGAGACCACCGAGGTGCGCGACGGCATCGACCAGCTCACCGCGCGTGCGTCCACGCCCGAAGTGGCCGAGGCCATGATCCGCGAAATGGCCTGGTACGACGCCTACCTGCAGCGCGGCCGGGTCGACCGCAGCGCCAACACCACGCCGGGCAACAAGAAGGGCGGCCTGTCCAACATCGTCGAGAAGGCGATGGGCTCGATCGTCAAGTCGGGCTCTGCGCCGATCACCGGCGTGCTCGCGCCGGGCGAGAAGCTCCAGTCGCGCGGATTGACCTATGCCGCGACGCCGGCGAGCGATTTCATCTGCGGCACGCTGCAGACCGCGGCGGGCATGAACCTGCACGTCTTCACCACCGGCCGCGGCACGCCCTACGGCCTGGCGGCCGTGCCGGTGATCAAGGTGGCCACGCGCAGTGACCTGGCACGCCGCTGGCACGACCTGATGGACGTGAACGCCGGCACGATCGCCGATGGCACCGCCACGATCGAGCAGGTCGGCTGGGAGCTCTTCCACCTGATGCTCGACGTGGCGAGCGGACGCCGCAAGACCTGGGCCGAGCACTGGAAGCTGCACAACGCGCTCGTGCTTTTCAACCCGGCCCCGGTGACCTGACGCGTGGCGCATCCGTGACGCGTCCAGCGGCCGGCGAAGTCCCTGCGACGGCCGACACTTCCCGTGCGATGAGGGCCGGCCTCGCCTGGGGCCTGCTGGCCGCCGCCATCTGGGCCAGCTATTCGGTGCTCGCACGCCTGGCAGTGAAAGCCGGCCTGAGCCCGGGCGACCTCACGTTCCTGCGCTTCGCGCCCGGGGCGTTGCTGATGGCGCCCCTGCTGTGGCGGTGGGGCCTGCGCGACCTCGCCGGCATCGGCTGGGCGCGCGGCCTGCTGTTGACATTGCTGGCCGGGCCGGGCTTCAGCCTGCTCTTCATGACCGGCTTCTCGCTCGCACCGCTGGCGCACGGGGCCGTCATCGCACCGGCCTGCCAGATGCTCGCCGGGCTCGCGCTTTCGGCCTGGCTGGCACACCAGCAGTGGACCCGCGAGAGCGCCTTCGGTGCGTTCTTCGTCGTCGTCGGGCTGGCCTTCATGGGCGGCGACAGCCTGCTGCACGGCGAGAGCCGGCTCACGCTGCTGGGCGATCTGCTGTTCGCCGCCGGTGGCTTCTGCTGGGGCCTTTTCGGCGCGTTGTCGCGGCGCTGGCAGGTCGATCCGCTGCGCGTCACGGGGGTCGTGGTCGTGCTCGCGTTCGTGCTCTTTGCCCCGCCCTACCTGGCGATCTCCGGCCTCGGCCGGCTTGCGAATGCCGGCGCCGGCATGCTGGCCCTGCAGGTGCTGGCGCAGGGGCTCGGTGCGGGGTTGGTGGCCGTGCTCGCGTTCAGCCGCGCCGTCGCGCTGCTCGGCTCCGGGCGTGCCGCATTCTTCGGCGCGCTGGTGCCGGGCGCCGCGTCGCTGCTCGCGATTCCGGTGCTCGGCGAGGTGCCCACCACGCTGCAGGTGCTGGGCATCGTGGCCGTGGTGGCCGGCCTGCTGATCGCCTTCGGCGCGGTGCGGCTGCTGCTGGCACGCACCGCGGGCGCGCGCGGCTGACAGGCACCGGCGCGCGACGCGCAGCGGCCCTGCGCCCGGCGTCAATCCGCCTTGATCGCGTTGTCCTTCACGACACGCGCCCACGTGTCGACCTGCGCCTCGATGAAGGTGCGTGCCGCGTCCGCGGTGCCGGCGCGCACCTCGATGCCCTGCGCCGCCAACTTGGACGCCACGTCGGCCGACTTGAGCGCGGCGTTGATCTCTTCGTTCATGCGCTTGACGATCTCCGGCGGTGTCTTGGCCGGCGCGATCACGGCCCACCACGCCGGCGCTTCGAACCCCGCAAAGCCACTCTCGGCCACCGTGGGCACGTCCGGAAGGTTGGGCGAGCGCTTGCTGGTGGTCACCGCCAGCGGGCGCAGCCGCTTGCTGTCGATGTGCGGCTTGGCGAGGAATACCGAGCCGATCGACAGCGGCACGTGGCCCGCCACCGCGTCATTCATCAACGGGCCGCCGCCGCGGTACGGCACGTGCACCAGATCGAGCTGGTTGCCATGCGCCAGCAGCGTCATCGCCAGGTGGCCCAGGCTGCCGGAGCCGATGCTGCCGTAGCTCACGCCCTTCTTCGCCTTGCCGGCCGCCACCACGTCGGCGAAAGTCTTGTACGGAGAGTCGGCATGGGTGGACAGCACCATCGCGCCCGTGCCGATGAGCGCTACTGCCGCGAGGTCGCGCTTGGTATCGAACGGGAGCGACGGGATCAGGCTCGGATTGACGCCGTGGGTATCGAATACGACCCCATAGGTGTATCCGTCGGGTGCCGCCGCCGCCACGGCCGCAGTGCCGATGGAACCGGATGCGCCGCCCTTGTTCTCCACCACGACCACCTGACCGAGTTGCTGCTGCAACGACACCTGCAGGATGCGGGCCACCTGGTCCACCGAGCCCCCGGGCGGGAAGACCGCGATCAGCCGGATCGGCTGCGCCTTGGGCCATGGCGTCTGCGCGCACGCCATCTGCCCTGTCAGCAGCAGGCCCGATGCGACCGCGGCCGATGCAAGGATCCGCAAGGTGGCGAGTGGTTTCATGTTCATTGCGGAGCTCCCGTTCGCGCTGAAGCGCGGTATCCAGAGTGTCAGCGAGACCGGGCCCGTCGTCGGGCCTTGAAAACCCGGAAGGTGCATTCCCGCAGTCGCGGCACCGCCGCGGGCGCGCCGCAACTCGATGGTTCGACATGCGAACCCGGGCCGCAAACCCGCGGCACCGCCGCTCAGGCGGGCATCGCCTGCGGCGGCCGCGGCACCTCGGCAAAAAGGCTGTGCAACAGCCACCTCGGGAAACCCCGGACCAGTTCACGGCGTCCCGTCAGGCGGATGCCGCCGTCCCGCACGGCCTGCGCAAAGGTCTGGTCGCCCAGCCACACCCGGGCGAAGGATTCGATGTCCGCGTCGACCTGGAGGTCCACGTCGCCGCCGGGGTCCTTCAGGCACAGGTCCACTTCCGGCGCCTGGGTGATGAGCCAGAACACCCGCGCCCGGCGGTAGCCACCGGGCAGGCCCGAGAACTCGAAGCGCGACACCGTGCGTCGGGCCGGCAACTGATCGGTGGCGATGCGGCGCCGCACGTTCCACATCAGGAATTCGGCGTCCAGGTTCTGCGGGTCGAAGCGCACGGTCCAGCGCTGCCCCCAGGCGCCGAGGCCCTGGATCACCGGCAGGAACTCGGCGCCGGCAGGCGTCAGGCGGTATTCGGCGTGTCCCCCGCCGGGCGGGGCGGCACAAAGCACCACGCCGGCGTCCTCGAGCGCGCGCAGACGCTGCGCGAGCAACGTCCTCGAAATCAGCGGCAGCCCGCGCTTGATCTCGTTGAAGCGTGTGGACCCCGCGAACAATTCGCGCAGGATCAGCGGCGTCCAGCGGTGCGCGAACACCTCGCACGCGACGGCCACCGGGCAGAACTGTCCATGTCCGTTCATGCACCGACTCTAGCGGGCAGCCTGCGGGACCGACAAGTCCATTTACTGGACTATTCGAAGCCGGTCGCCTGCGGCACAGTCGGCACGGCAGCCGGCACGACCCTCCTGCGCCGTGCGCCCACTCCGAAAGGCCGACGATGGACCGCAAGACTCCCGACGATCCCTGGCTCAGCGGCAACCCGTACGAACGCTACATGGGCCGATGGAGCCGCCAGACCGCGCCTCGCTTCGTCGCCTGGCTCGGCCTGCCCGCCGCGCAACGCTGGCTCGACGTGGGTTGCGGCACGGGCGCGCTGTGCACTGCGATCCTGGCGCACGCGGCGCCGTCGTCCGTGGTCGGTGTCGAACCGTCGCAAGGGTTTCTCGACAAGGCCCGCCTGCAGCTCGCGGATCGTGCCGACCTGCGCCGCGGTTCGGCCGCCGCGCTGCCGCTCGAAGATGGCGCGGTCGACGCCACCGTGTCCGGCCTGATGCTGAATTTCGCGCCCGACGCGCCGGCGGCGCTGGCCGAGATGACCCGCGTCACGGCGCGCGGCGGCACGGTGGCGGCCTATGTCTGGGACTATGCCGGCGGCATGCAGCTGATCCGGCATTTCTGGGACGCGGCGGTCGCCCTCGATCCGCTGGCCGCGGCGTTCGACGAAGGCGTGCGCTTCCCGCTGTGCCAGCCGCGTCCGCTGGCCGACCTTTTTGCACGGGCGGGGCTGGCCGATGTCGAAGTGGCGGCCCTCGACATCGACACGCCGTTCACCGGCTTCGACGACTTCTGGCAACCCTTCCTGGGCGGCCAGGGCCCGGCACCGGGTTACGCCATGGGACTGGACGAAGCCGCCCGCGCGCGCCTGTGCACAGCGCTGCGGGACCGGCTGCCCATGCAGGCCGACGGTACGCTTGCACTTACCGCCCGCGCCTGGGCGGCCCGCGGCCGCGTGCCGGCCGCGTGAGCCAAGCCCGCGGTCAACGCCGCCGTGGCAGGCCGATGACCGTACCCTCGCGCCGGTCATCGGCCGCGCCGTACTGCTTGCCGGTGTGCTGGTCAATCAACACCGCCTGCACCGAGCCGACATCACCGATGAAGGCGGTGTAGCCCAGGGCCCGCAGCGCGTCCACCGTGGCGGCCGGAAACCGGTTTTCGACCGTCACGGTCGAACCGGCGCTGGCCACCGAGATGCGGCCTGCATCGATAGCCTGCTGAAGCGCCATGTGGTGGTCGATCAGGTTGATCGTGACGTTGACCACCGAATTGATGATCGTCGCGCCGCCGGGCGAACCGTATGCCAGGAATGGCTTGCCATCGGGCGTGAACAGCATCGTGGGCGTCATGCTGCTGCGCGGACGCTTGCCGGGCTGCACGTCGTTGTAGCCGACCTCGCCGGTCACGCGGTTCAGGCTCGGCGTGGTGTTGAAGTCGGTCAGCTCGTTGTTCAGCAGGAAGCCAAGGTTGCGGAAGGAACCGTCGGCGCGTGTGTAGCCGGCAAAGGTGCCGATGCCGTGCGACGACTCGATCGTGTTGGTGTACGACACCACGTTGCCCCACTGGTCGACCACCGAGAAGTGCGTCGTGCCATTGTCCGGGCCGGTGACCGGCGCCGACAGCGCCAGCGCCCTGGCGGGCTCGAGCCCTGCGGTCTCGAAGACGCGCGGGTCGCCCGGCAGCGGATCGGGCGTCATGCGCACCCCGGGCGTGATGAGCGCACTGCGCCCGCTCACATAGGTGGCGTCGAGCAGGCCCTTGCCCGGCACGTGCACGAAGTCGTTGTCGGCCATCCAGTCGGCGCGATCGGCAAAGGCCACGCGCATCGCCTCGGCCATGACGTTGAGCGTCTTCACCGATCCGAAGCCGTAGCCCGCGCCGGCATCGCCGAGTGGAAAGCGCTCGAGCATGTTGAGGATCTGGATCACGGTGAGCGCCCCTGACGAGGGCGGCGCCATCGCCTTGATCTTGTAGCCACGGTAGCTGCCTTCGACGGCCGCGCGCTCGACAGGTTGATAGGCCTCGAGATCGGCCAGCGTCATCGTGCCGGGCTTGTTGGCCTGCTCGACGCCGTTGACGATGATCGTGCTGCGCTGCTGGCCCTCGACGATGCCGCGCGCGATGTCGCAGCCCTTCTCGGGCATGTCCTTGTAGAAGCAGTCGGGGCCATTCTTCGCGATCAGGCGGAAGGTCTCGGCGAGCGCCTTGTTCTGTACCAGCGCGCCCGGTGCCGCCGGCATGCCACCCGGGCAGAAGAAGGCTTCCGATTCGGGCGAGTTGAGCGCGCGGTCGGTGCAGCTCACCGACGAATAACGCGGCGTGGCGGCGAAGCCCTGGTCGGCGAGTTCGATCGCCGGCTGCATCACCTGCGCCAGCGTCAGGCGGCCATGTTCGCCCAGCACCTTGGCCGTACCGCGCACCATGCCCGGCACGCCGACCGCAACCCCTTTGCGCGACGCCTGCGGTACACCGGCGAACATGTCGCGCGTGGCCGCCGCGGTGGCTTTCTCGCGGGTGTCGATGCTGAAGGTCTGCCCGGTTCTTGCGATGTACACGAGCATGAAGCCGCCGCCCCCGATGCCGGCCGACTGCGGCTCGACGACATTCAGCGCGTAGGCGATCGCCACCGCGGCATCGATCGCGTTGCCGCCTTGCTCGAGCATGCGCGCGCCGGCTTCCGCACCGTAGGGGTTGGCCACCGACACCACGCCTTGACGGAAGGCCTTGCCTGCCCAGGTGGGCGGCTTGCCCTTCGCCTGTTCCGGCAGCACGACCGAGGATTGCACACCCAGCGTGTCCTCGCCACCATCGGCGCGCGCACCCGTGAAGACACCGCAGGCCAGCAGGGCTGCCAGCATCAGGGCGGTGGTGCGGTGCGGTGCAAATCGCGAAACGGTCATTTCGTCTCCTTGTGTCGGTGGGAGTGCCATGCTGGCCCGCATGGATGCATGAGACAAGTCGGGTCTGACCCGCAGGGCGACGCGCCTTGCGCAACGCCCGCCGGACACCTTCTTGCCGGCCCATACGCCACCCGGCGCACCGTGACGTGCGTCGCCCGGGGCGCCGATCAGCGCGCCGCCGCGGACGGCGACAGCGCCCCCGGCGCGGCGTCGGCACGCACCCGGCTTGCGTGTGTGTCGGCAGCCAGCACCAGCCGGTCGAGGATGCCCTGCATGTCGCGCCGGTCGTTTTCGCGCGCAAGGTAGAAGTGGATGGCCGGCGACGTGAGCGCGAGGTTGGGGGAGGTCCGACGCAACCGTGCCCAGCGTGCCATCAGCATGTCCTGCACGAGTGGCAGGTCGTTCGCCGTGTCCACCACGAAAAGCAGCCGGTCCAGCGGCACGGCGTCGAAGAGGAAATCGACCTCGCGCTGGCAACCCTTGCGTTCGTCGGAATATCCACGCAGGTCCATCAGCACCACGTCGGCACGGCGCGCGAATTCGGCCACGGCGAGGAACCAGGTGTTGTCGTGGCACAGCACGTGCTCGTGGCGGAAACCCAGGTCGAGGTAGCGCGGGTGCTCGTCCAGCCGCCGCAGCCGCGCGGCGAGTTGATCGTGCGTGCGCAGGAACCGGCCGCCGAGCCGGTGTTCGCCGATCAGCATCAGCGGCCACGCCCCGCCGAGCGCGAGCAGCACCACGATCGGGACCGTCCACCAGCCCGACAGCGTGGTGCCGAAGAGTTTCTGGAGACCGCCGATCACCAGTATCGAAGCCATGCCGAGGGCGATCCAGCCCGCAAACCACTTGTAGACCGTAGCCGTCGAAGCGGCCTCGTACCGCTGGCGCAGAAAAGCCGTGTCGACGATGGTGTAGTGATTGCCGAAATGGCGCCAGTACGACATCAGGCCGCTGAACGTGAACGAAGACGTCTCCTCGATGTTGAAGACCCGCAGCACGAGCAACTGGATCCCGGGAATCTGGCGCAGGCGCCGCGCGAGCACGAACGTTCCGGCCGCGTGCAACAGCGCCGCCGCCATGAGGCCCGCCCCGCCCAGCACGTGCCCGTCGGTCATGCCGGCGATCGCAGTCACGAGGGCGAAGGCGATGGCCGCGGCGGCGACCGCCAGGCGCACCCGCAGACCGAACACCGTGCGCAGCATCGCGGGCACGTACAACACATTCGCGACGCTGGCGCCACTGGCCACCGACGCCAGGTTGAGGATCCACACGCCGATCCGCGAGACGCGGTCGTACAGACGCTGGCGTGCACGTGACCGGGACAGGTCGTAGGCCCTGAACTGGCGCCTGAACAGCAGGTAGCGGACGACGGCGGCGAGCGCGAGCAGCGCGCCGAGACCGAGCCCCAGCATCACAGCGGGTGCCTCCTCAAGGCCGCCCAGCATCGGCAGCAGCGCATAGGCCGCGGCGAAACCCAGGTCGGTAAGGCACAGCCGGCGCAGCAGCGCCAGCGCCAGCTGCTCGTGGTGCAGGCGCGGTGCGATCGTCTCGGGTGTCGAACTGTCCGCCTCGTGCACCGACCACCGGGGCGTCGTGCGGGCGTCGACCTCATCGGCCTTCAATTCGTCGACGACCTCGTCGCGCTGCTCGGCCGAGCGCACCATCATCTGTTGCGCGACCCG
>JAHECD010000007.1 GCA_024641945.1 Rubrivivax sp.
ATACGACCAGTCGCGCAACGTGCCCGGCCGCGGCGGATTCACCACGCCGTGCCACACCGTGGCCATGCTGCCGACGATGGTGGCGCCGACGAGCACCAGCGCCCACGGCCCGCGTTCGCCGTCGCCGTCTCCGTCGAACACGCAGACCACGCGCTCGTTGCGCGCGAACAGCCCCGGCACACCCCGTGCCGTGACCGGATTCACCGAAAACAGTTCGCCCGGCACGTGAATCATCCGCCGCAGCCGCCCGCCGCACGGCATGTGGATGCGGTGGTAGTCCTTCGGACTCAGGTAGAGCGTGGCGAAATGGCCGCCGTGGAACTCGGCCGCCAGCGCCGCGTCGCCGCCCACCAGCGCCGTCGCGGTGTAGTCGTGGCCCTTGGCCTGGAAGATGCGCTCGCCGTCGATCGCACCGAACTGGCTGATCGCGCCGTCGACGGGGCAGACCAGATCTGCCGATGCGAGCGGCCGCAGGCCGGGTTTGAGCGCTCGCGTGAAGAACTCGTTGAACGTCGGATAGGCAGCTACATCGGGTTCGGCGGCCTCGGCCATGTCGACACCGTATCGGTCGACGAACCAGCGGATCACGGCGGTCGTGGCCGCGCCGCCGCGTGCGCCGGCCAGCCGCCCCATCAACGTCGTCAGCGCCTGTTTGGGCAGGAGGTATTGCGGCAGGACCGCGAGGCGGTCCGACATCAGCGGCGCGTCATCAGCGGATCGGAGACAGCTCTCGCAGCGCCTTCACGGCGCCCTGCCCGACCGAGGCGCCGAAACGCTTGGCCAGCCGCTCCGCCACGTTGTCGCGCGGCGTGTAGTCGATGATGTCCTCGGCCTTGACGACTTCGCGTGCGACGTAGTCGAGGTTGCCCTGGTGGTCGGCCAGACCCAGCCGGATGGCTTCCTCGCCGTTCCAGAATAGGCCGGAAAAGGTTTCGGATGTTTCCTTCAGGCGCTTGCCGCGGCCGGCCTTGACGACCGTGATGAACTGCTTGTGGATCTGGTCGATCATGGCCTGTGCATACGCGCGCTGCCGCTCGTTCTGCGGGCTGAACGGATCGAGCATGCCCTTGTTCTCGCCGGCGGTGAGCAGGCGCCGCTCGACCCCGAGCTTTTCCATCGTGCCGGTGAAGCCGAAACCATCCATGAGCACGCCGATGCTGCCCACGAGACTGGCCTTGTCGACGTAGATCTCGTCGGCGGCCACCGCGATGTAGTACGCACCCGATGCGCACATCTCCTCGACGACCGCGTAGACCTTCTTCTGGTGCAGTGCCTTGAGGCGGCGGATCTCGTCGTTGACGATGCCGCTCTGCACAGGGCTGCCACCGGGTGAATTGATGCGCAACACGACCGCCTGCGCGCCCGGATCCTCGAATGCACTCTTCAGCGCCGCGACCAGGGTCTCGGCACTTGCATCGCTTTCAGCCGCGATTTCGCCGCGCACTTCGACGAGCGCCGTGTGCGGGCCCGACGGCGCATTCATGTGCCCGCGCTGCGTGAAGACCGACCACGCGACGGCGAGCGCCAGGCCGAGCCACGAAAGGCGGAAGAACACCCGCCAGCGGCGCTCGCTGCGGCGGTCCCGAAGCAGTTCGCCTGCGAGCTTCTCGATGCCCGATTCGACCGCGCTGCGCGCGGGCGCCGGGGATGGCGCCGGCGCGGACGCTGGCGGCAGGTCGTTGGGCGGACTGTCATTCATGCGGGGCTCCCTGGCATGCCGTCTTCGGCCGGTTCATCGAACCGTACCGGACGGATGTCGCGGGAAGGATACCAATACACCTGCCCGGCCGCCTCGCCCACCTGCAGCGCCACCAGGCGCCCCCGCCCGCAGGGGCCACCGACGCAGCGGCCATCGGCCGGCTCGTAGGTGGCGCCGTGGATCGAGCAGACGATGAAGCGCCGGTCGCCGTCGAGGAACTGGCCTTCCTGCCAATCCATTTCGGTGGGCACGTGCGCACAGCGGTTCAGGTACGAAACGACCTGGCCACCAAACCTGAGCACGAAGGCGCGCGCCGGCCGCCCGTACTCCAGCACGTCGAAGACCCACGCCCGACCGCCGTCGTCGAGATCGGCCGACGCGCACAGCGGCTCGGCCGGCGCAGCGGTCTCAACCATGCGTTGCCAACCAGTCGTGCAGCTCGCGCGTGGTGTGCGCCACATGCAGCGGCGCGAAGGCCTCGAAGGCATCGTGCTCGTGTGCGCCGTAGCTCACCCCGATGCCGGCCACGCCGGCATTGACGGCCATCTGCAGATCGTGCGTGGTGTCGCCGATCATCAGGGTCCGCGCCGGCGGTACACCGAGCTCGGCCATCAACTCGAGCAGCATCGTCGGGTCGGGCTTGGACGCCGTTTCGTCGGCCGTCCGGGTGGCGTCGAACAGGCCCTTGAGTTGCGAGGTCGCCAGCGCCTCGTCGAGGCCGCGCCGGCTCTTGCCGGTGGCCACCGTGATCAGATGATTGCGATCCTTCAGCGCATGCAGCATCTGCAACGTGCCCTCGAACAGCACGAGCTCGTGCTGGCTCGCGAAGTAGTGATGGCGATACCGGTCGCCCAGTTCCGGGTAGCGCTCGGGCGGGAATTCGGGCGCCGCGTGCAGCAGCGCGTCGCGAAGACCCAGGCCGATCACATAGGCCGCCTGCTCGTCGCTCGGCACGGTGGTGCCGACGTCGCGGCAGGCGTTCTGGATGCAGCGCACGATCAGCGCGGTGCTGTCGAACAGCGTGCCGTCCCAGTCGAACGCGATGAGGTCGAAGCGGCGGGGCATGTTCAATCCATTTCGGGTTCGCAGCGCACGTCGGTCCGGACCGAATTGGCGATGAAACATTGCTCGTGGGCGCGGTGGTGCAACGCCGCATGCTGCTCGGCCGTGGGGGCACCGCCCGCCACGAACCGAACCCGCGGGCGCAGCACCACCACGGTCATCGCCAACCGTCCGGCGGCGTCGCGCGCCAGCGTGCCCTGGGCTTCGTCGACATAAGCCTGCACGACAAAGCCGGCCCGGGCCGCAAGGTCCAGGAACCACAGCATGTGGCAGCTCGACAGCGATGCGACGAAAGCCTCTTCGGGGTCGACGCCGGCGGTATCGCTCATCGGCACCGACACGACCTGCGGTGAACTCGACGCCGGCACCACCGCGCCACCGTCGAACAGCCATTGATGCGACCGGTGGTAGCGGTGGTCGGTGAAGGTCTCGCCGTCCCCGCGCTGCCAGCGCACCGTGGCCTTGTACGCACTCATCGTCTGGCAGTGGCCTTTTTCGCGGGGGCCTTGCCTGCGGCCTTGGCGGCGGACTTTTCGGAGGCGATCTTGCGGGCCTCGTTGAGTGCCGCCTTCATCGCACGCGCACCGGCGCGGCGATCGCGCAGTTCATCCTTGCGATAACTCTCCTCGGCCGCCTGGCGCATCTCGATGGCCTTGGCGAGCGCCTGCTTGTAACGCGCGGGCGTGTACGTCGACTCGCTGCCGATATAGATGTTGCGGTTGCGAGGCTTCTCGCCAAAGCGGGGCAGCAGGACCTGCAGGCTGGCATATCGAACCTTGGAGCCGCTTCGCTGGCGCAGCAGCGGACCGCTGATGCCCACGGGCAGGTCGGTGCTCTTGCTGACGCTCGGGCGTGGCTGAAGCTTCGAAGGCGTGGGCATCGTCGCGATGCGGTGGATCAGTTCGCGCGTGGCCGCGTCGAGCGAGGCCTTTGCGCCGCTGCCGTCATTGCTGCCGTCGGAGAACATCTTGGTCCCGCCGTAACGGACCTGCCAGCCGTGGGTGTATCGATGGTCGATGCGCTGGATGCACTGCGGCACCTTGAAGCGTTTGCCTGTAAAGATAACGACGTCTCTGGTTTTCATGGGCACTCTGTATGACGCGCTGGATGTCGCGCGTTAGGGCTCCCTGGCCTCTACGTTTTTTGGTGCAGCACGATTGAGCGCTCGAACGAGATTCTCGCACTCTGCGGGTACCGCGGCCTCAAGTTCGACCATACCGCCCGTGGCCGGATGTGTGAAGCGCAGCCGCCGCGCATGCAGGAACATGCGCTCGAAGCGCACCGGTGCAGCCTCGCCACGTGCCAGCCGCTTGTTCAGCGCGAAGTCACCGTACTTGGCGTCGCCCACGATCGGGAATCCTTCGCCCGCGAGATGCACGCGGATCTGGTGCGTGCGCCCGGTCTTGATCGTCACGTCGAGCAGCGTGAACGCACCCAGCCGCTTCGCCACGCGCACCAGCGTGATGGACCGGCGCCCCTGCTCGTCGGCCGCCGAAGTGATGCGCACGCGGCGCTCGCCTTCGGCCGTGAGGTACTTGTGCAGTGGTGCGTCGATGACCTTGCGGCTTTCGGGCCACTCGCCTGCGACGAGCGCCAGATAGGTCTTGCCCACCGCCTTGTCGGCCCCGTGCACGCGAAACTGGTCCTGCAGGTTCGTCAGCGCGCTGCGCTTCTTGGCCAGCAGCAGCACGCCCGAGGTCTCGCGGTCGAGCCGGTGAACGAGTTCCAGGAAGCGGGCTTGAGGACGCGCGCGCCGCAGTTGCTCGATCACGCCCGAACTCACGCCGCTGCCGCCATGCACCGCCACGCCCGCCGGCTTGTCGATGGCAAGAACATGCTCGTCCTCCAGCAGGATCGGGAACTCGCGCGCCGGCGCCGGCCCGTTCGCCAGGGTTCGCTCCGGCAGGCGCATCGGCGGCAGGCGCACGTCGTCCCCCGCCGCCACCCGGGTATCCGCGCCCGCCCGTCCCTTGTTCACACGCACTTCGCCGGAGCGGATGACCCGGTACACGTGCGTCTTCGGCACGCCTTTCAGATGGCGCAGCAGAAAATTGTCCAGGCGCTGGCCCGCCGACTCGTCGTCGACCGTCAGGTGCCTGACCTGCGGCGCCTGTGGCGCGCTGCCGGGTTCATGTCCTGTCGGGGTGGAGGGCAAACCCGGCCCTATTCGTGGGCTGCCCGGGACTTTGGCCCTTATAATGCGGCGCTCCACGTTTGTGTTGCAAGTGCTTGATTTTGGGGAGTTTACCCGGGGCATGGCCACACAGCCTGGAACGGCGCAGGGTGCCGCTGTCGGCGCCCCGAGCCACAAGCGTTGATGCAATGCCTGCAGGCCGCGGGCGGTGCCGAGTCCCCAAGTGACCGGCAGGTGCGTGGGCCGAGGTGTCAGAGACACGATTCAGAAGAACCTGCCCCGCACGTAGCGCGGGGCGCCGAAGAAAGATCACGGAGCCAGATGCCTTATCGCCCTCACGGGCGTTGGTGGCTGGCTCCAGCGCCAGGCAACCCGGCCCCACGCGATGTTCGCCCCGTCTTCCAACCCCTGCCCCAGCGGCGGCCCCGGCCATCTCTTGATGCGTCCGGTGTGGCTGCGCTGGGCTGCAGCCCGTCCGGCGCAGGCCGCCGCGGGGCCGGAAGACACCGACTCGCCACCGGCCGCGCCCGCCAGCACGCACGCGCCAACGCTGCAACCCTGACCCCACCCGCTTCCGCACTGACGGAACGGACGGTCACCCCGCAGTCCAGGGCGATTCGATCCATCGGTTCTTCCGTCGTTACTCGTGCATCGAAGATTGCCGCCGGCCCCTGAGGGCGGGCGGTAGCGGGATGCGTGCCGAAAGGCGCGCGACAGTTGGAGTGCACGAATGAAACGCATGCTGATCAATTCCACGCAGCCGGAAGAGCGGCGCCTGGCGATCGTCGACGGACAGAAACTGCTCGACTTCGAGACCGAGATCGAAGGGCGCGAACAGCGCAAGGGCAACATCTACAAGGCCGTCATCACGCGGGTGGAGCCTTCGCTCGAGGCCTGCTTCGTCGACTATGGCGAAGACCGCCACGGCTTCCTGCCGTTCAAGGAAATCTCGCGCAACTATTTCCGCGAGGGCACCGACGTCAAGAACGCGCGCATCCAGGACGCGATGCGCGAAGGCGACAACCTGCTGGTGCAGGTCGAGAAGGAAGAGCGCGGCAACAAGGGCGCCGCACTCACCACCTTCGTCAGCCTGGCCGGGCGCTATCTCGTGCTGATGCCGAACAACCCTCGCGGCGGCGGCGTGAGCCGGCGCATCGAGGGCGAGGATCGCGAGGAACTGAAGGAAAACCTCGACCAGCTCGAGTACCCGAAGGGCATGAGCCTGATCGCACGCACCGCCGGCATCGGCCGCAGCGCGCCCGAGTTGCAGTGGGACCTGAACTACATGCTCAAGCTGTGGGAGGCCATCGACGGCGCTTCCAAGGCCGGCAAGGGCGCGTTCCTGATCTACCAGGAGAGCTCGCTCGTCATCCGTGCGATCCGCGACTACTTCACGGCCGATATCGGCGAGATCCTGATCGACACCGACGACATCTTCGATCAGGCGCACCAGTTCATGAACCACGTGATGCCCGAGATGGCCAATCGCGTGAAGCGCTACCGCGACGACGCGGCGCTCTTCAGCCGGTTCCAGATCGAGCACCAGATCGAGACCGCGTTCTCGCGCACCGTCAACCTGCCCAGCGGCGGCGCGATCGTGATCGACCACACCGAGGCGCTCGTCTCCGTCGACGTGAACTCGGCGCGCGCCACGCGTGGTGGCGATATCGAGGAGACCGCCACCCGCACGAACCTCGAGGCCGCCGACGAGATCGCGCGCCAGATGCGCCTGCGCGACCTGGGCGGCCTGATCGTCGTCGACTTCATCGACATGGAAGAGTCGAAGAACCGGCGCGAGGTCGAGACCCGGCTGCGTGATGCGCTGCGCAGCGACCGCGCACGGGTGCAGTTCTCGTCGATCAGCAAGTTCGGCCTGCTCGAACTCAGCCGCCAGCGCCTGCGCCCGGCCTTGAGCGAAGGCAACCACATCACCTGCCCGCGCTGCAACGGCACCGGCCACATCCGCGACACCGAAAGCTCGGCGTTGCAGATCCTGCGCATCATCCAGGAAGAGGCGCTGAAGGACAACACCGCCGCCGTGCATGTGCAGGTGCCGGTCGAAGTGACCTCGTTCCTGCTGAACGAGAAGCGCACCGAGATCACCAAGATCGAGCTCAAGCAGCGCGTGACGGTGCTGCTGGTGCCGAACAAACATCTCGAGACGCCCAACTACAAGCTCGAGCGACTGCGCCACGATGATCCGCGCCTGGAAAATCTGCAGGCCAGCTACACGATGATCGAGGAACCGGACGACGAGGTCGGCATCACGCGGCGCGAGAAGGCCAAGCCCAAGCAGGAACCGGTGATCAAGGGTGTCCTGCCGGACCAGCCGGCCCCGCCGCCGGTACCGAAGCCGGAACCCACGCCGGCCCCGCTGGCCGCGGCTCCCGCCCCAGCGCCCATGGCCGTGCCAGTGGCCGAGGCCGGCAGCGGATTCTTCGGCTGGATCAAGAAGATGTTCGGCGGTGGTGCCGCCGAGCCTGCCGCGGTCAAGCCGGCGCCGTCCGTCGCTGCGAAACCCACTGTTGGCGCCGAAACCACCGAAAAGCGCGAGGGCCGAGACGGCCGCCGCGGTGGCCGCGGTGGCCGGGGTGGCGAACGTGGCGAACGCAGCGAGCGTGAACGCAGTGGTCGCGGCGGCGAAGCGCGCGGTGAGCGCACGGGCCGTGGCGACCGGGGTGATCGCCCTGAGCGCGGTGAACGCAGCGAGCGCGGTGAACGTGCCGAGCGGCCCGATCGCGCCCCGCGCGGCGACCGCCGCCCCGAGGGTGCTGAAGGTGTGGTCGCGGCAGCCGGGGTCGAGCGCGAAGAGCGTCCACGCCGCGGTGAGCCTCGCGGTGAGGCCAGGGGCGAGCGTCCGCCGCGCGCGGCAGTGGCCGACGAGAGCGGCAACGTTCAGCCCTTCGTCGATACGGTCCCGGGCGCCGAAGGTGCCGAAGCGGGTGCCGAGGGCGAGCGTGACGGGCGCCGTCGGCGCCGTCGTGGCGGCCTCGGCGGCCGCGACCGCGACGAGGCGCGTGCGGACGGTGCGGTTGGCGCCGCGCCGGATGCCGATGCCGGCGACACCCTGCCGCCGCAAGAGACGCTGCTGCCTGACCCGAAGGTCACGAGTGCCGCGATGGACCACCTCGGCGACGAGGCGGCCGCACCCGAAGGTGGCGATCCGGAAGGTGGTCGCCGCCGTGGTCGTGGACGCGACCGCTATCGGCGCGAACCGCGGCCGGAAGGTGTGAGCCCGGGGGCCGGAACCGAAAGCGCCCCGCCATTGCCGGCAGAGGCCGCGAGCGAGTACGCGACCGGCGACGACTCGGCGCCGTACGCACCGCACCCCTCGCTGCCGCGTGCCGCCGAACCGGCGTCGGTGGCATCGGTTGGGGTGTTCGCTGAAGAAGCGCCCGTTGCTGCCGCCGAGCCCGAAGCGGCTTTCGTGACCGCGCCGGCCGTTGTCGAGCCGTTCTCCCTTCCCATCGACGACCTCCACCGCATCGCGGAAGGCTCCGGCCTGCAATGGGTGAACTCCGACGCAGAGAAGATCGCGGCCGCACAGGCTGCGATCGCTGCCGCGCCGCGGCCCATCCATGTGCCGCGCGAGCCCAAGCCGCTGGTGGTGATGGACGAAGGCCCGCTCGTGCTGGTGGAGACCCGCAAGGACCTGTCGCAACTCAAGTTGCCGTTCGAGCAGCAGCAACGGCCTTCGGCCTGACGGGCGCGTCGCGTCGCATCGCCGCGCCGCACCCCCCACTGACGCCGCCGCGGCGAAAGCCCGGCGGCGTCGGCATTTCAGTGCCGGCCTCCTTCGCGCGGACAGTTGCCTTGAGTTCGGTGCCGATCGAGGCGGGTCAGGTTTCGATCAGTCCCCAACGCAGCGCCACCAGCGTCAGTTCGGACTGGTTCGCCGCGCCGAGCTTCTGCTTGACGTGGTACAGGTGCGTGCCGACCGTGCTGGGCGACAGGTTCAGGTTGTCGGCGATCTGCGCGACGGTCATGCCCTTGGCCAACTGGATGAAGACCGAGAACTCGCGTTCGCTCAGCACGTCCACCGGGCTGCCGCTGCCGTCGATCTGCGCCAGCGCCAGCGCCCGCGCGGTCTGCGAATCGACATAGCGCTCGCCGCGGGAGATCGCCTTGACGGCCTCGATCAATTCGTCCGGCGCACCGCGTTTGGCCAGGTAGCCCAGTGCCCCGGCGCGCAGCACGCGGCTCGAGTGCGCGGTGTCCTCGTGCGCCGACAGCGCCAGCACCCGTGCCTTGGGGTCCTGCGCCAACAGCCGGCGCACGGCCTCCAGCCCGCCCATGCCCGGCATCGACAGGTCCATCACCACCACATCGGGGCGAACCGTGGCGTACAGCTGGCAGGCCTGCTCGCCGTCCCCGGCCTCGGACACGACTTCGATCCCCGCGCCGGACAGCAACATGCGGAAACCCATGCGCACGACGGCGTGGTCGTCGACCAGCATCACGCGGGTCATGCGGTGCACTCCGCGCCCGGGAGCATCACTTCGAGCCGCGTCCCGTGCGGCTCCATGCGCGCCATCGCCAAGCGCCCCCCCTGCCCTTCGATGCGTTCGTTCAACCAGCGCAGGCCATGGTGGCCGGTGCGATGCTGCCAGTCAGGCGGCAGGCCAACGCCGTCGTCCTCCAGCACCAGCGACACCCCCGCATCATGCGGCCTCACGCGAACCACGATGCGGTGCGCGCCGCCATGGCGAATCGCATTGGTGATGCCCTCCTGCGTGGCGCGATAGAGCGCGAGCGCGGCGTCGGGCGTGAGCGTGATGCCATCGACCTGGCACTCCATCTCGAGCCTCAGCGACGGGTGTGCACGCCGGGTGCGCTCGGCCAGATCGTCGAGTGCGGCCCCCAGGCCGAAACTGTCCAGCACCAGCGGTGTCAGGCGCGGGATCAGGCCGTGCATCGCGTCGTAGAGGCGCGACGACTCCTCGGCGATCACCTGCGCGGCCTGTGCCGCCGCCGGGTCGGCCGCCTCGGTGCGCTGCGCGACCGACAGCGCGAGACTGCGAATGGCCGTCACCGACTGGCCCAGTTCGTCGTGCAATTCGCGCGCGATCATGCGTCGCTCCTGTTCGATGTGGTGGTCGATCCAGCGGGTGAGCTCGCGGCTGTCGGACAACCGGCGCTCGGTTTCTATGCGGTCGCGCAGGACGGGCACCATGTCGTTGAAGGCGGCCCCGATGGCCGCGGCCTCGCGGCCAGGCAGCGGCGGCAGCGCGACATCGAGGTCACCGGCCCGCAGCCGACCGAGCGCACGCACGATGTGCCCGAGGGGACGCACCGCCCGCCCCACGACCCAGAAGACGAGCACATTCAGGCCCACCAGCAGCGCCGCGGCCTGCGCGGCGAGCACACGAAAGTCTTCCCAGTTGTCGAGGACCGCGCGCGACGCGTTGGAACTCACCACGAGCCGGCCCGAGCCGAATTCGAAGTTCTGCATCGACGGCACCGGCGCAACGAGCCGCGTGAACCAATCCGGCGCCTCGCGCCCGGCCTTGTAGGCGGACGCCGGCGAGTGGTAGAGCTCGGCGCCCGCCGCATCGAAGAGCTGGATCTCGTTCGAACGCACACGGCCGAGGCTCTGCAGATAGTTCTGCATCGACGCCACGCCTTCGGTGGTCGCGCGCCACGCAAGCCGCTGCAGCAGCTGGGTCGCCACACGGTTCGCCGCGACGACCTCCTCCTTCACCGAATCGCGCATGTTGCCCACCTGCAGCGCCATCAGGGCCGCCACGAACGCGAGCGTGAGCAGCCCGACGAGCACGTTGATCTTCAGGCGCAGGCTCGTCGGCTTCATGCAGGCCGGCCCTCGAAGACACCGTGATCGGCATAGTGATCGAGCGCACGGCGCATCGCCGCCACCATGGCCGGATGGGCCGGGTCGTGGCCCGAGCCATCGGCCCAGCGAAGGGTCGCCCACGGTGCCGAGTGCAGCACCTCGAGCGCGCCATCGGGTGGGCAGATGGGGTCGTCGTGTGCATGCAGCAGCAGCGTCGGCACGGTCGGGAGCCCCGTGCACCTTGCGGCCAGTGGCGGATCCTGCAACCAGCAGCCATGACGCAGGTAGTGGCTCTGGATGCGATAGCGCGCGCGCAATGCGGTCGTCGGTGGCGGATCCTCGACGACTCCATCGACAGCGCCCGCCACCTGGCGCTCGTGTCGCCACCACGCCAGCGCCAGCGCATCGGCCGCGTCATCAGGCAGCTCGTGCAGGTGCGCCCAGCCGTCGCGCAACGCTGCGGGGGCGTGGCGGAAGAATCGTTCGATGTCGTGCGGCCGCGCCAGAAAGGTCGCACGAAGCAGCAAAGCCGCCACCGCCTGCGGGTCGTCGAGCGCGTGCCCGATCGCCAGGGTCGCCCCCCAGGACCCGCCGGCGACGAGCCAGCGGTCGATGCCCAGGGATGCACGCACGCGGCGCAGGTCGCGCAGCAGAGCCGCTGTGTCGTTGCCACGCGTGGCGCCCGTCGGCGTGCTGCGTCCGGCGCCGCGCTGGTCGATGCAGATCACGTGAAAGCGGTGCGGATCGAAGAAGCGCCGCAGCAACGGCGAGAAGCCCGAACCCGGCCCGCCATGCAACACGACGGCCGGCAGCCCGCGGGCGGACCCCCAGGTTTGCACATGCAACGCATGACCGTCGCCCACGTCGAGCATGATCGTGCGCAGCGCTGGCAGGTCGGGGGACAGGCTATCGGACACACGACCATGGTAGCCACCGCCCACGACGTGTCGGCACGCCGGCAGCCCACAACGGGCCCTGCCGGTCAGGGACAACCCGGGTGCCCATATAGATTCATGAAAATCATGAGGTGCCATTGCAGACCCGTGACCTGTCGCTGCTGGGTCTCGCAGGAGACCATGCGTCACGGGATGAGCCTCATCCCCGCGGCGGGCTTCAGGCCTCCGCGCCCACCGTGTGAAGGAGACTGTTCCATGCAATGGCAAACCCCGACGGCGACTGATTTCCGTTTCGGCTTCGAAATCACGATGTACGTTTCTGCCCGCTGACGCGGGACCCGCCGGCCGCGCCCGCGCGGCCGGCGCCGTCTACTTTCACGTTCCGACCTTCGCGGGCCCCGCATGCGCATCACCCTTCTCGGCACGGCCGCTGGCGGCGGATTCCCGCAGTGGAACTGCAACTGCCGGCAATGCGCTGGCGTGCGATCGGGCACCTTGCGTGCCAAATCTCGCACCCAGTCGTCGATCTTCGTGCAGCCCGAGGGCAGCACCGACGGGCTGCTGATCAACGCGTCGCCCGACATCCTGCAGCAGATCCGTGCCACGCCGGCATTGCAGCCGGCGCGCACCGTGCGCGACACCGCCATTGCCGCCGTGCTGCTGATGGACGGCCAGGTGGACCATGCCACGGGCCTGTTCATGCTGCGCGAACGCGGCTCGAAGCTTCCACTGTGGTGCACCGACCCGGTGGCCGAGGACCTCACCCAAGGCAACCCCGTGCTGCGGGTGCTGGAGCATTACTGCGGGGTCGAGCGGCATTCGATCCCACTCGACGGGCGGGCCTTCACGATCTCCGACGTGCCGGGCCTGCGCCTCCAGGCCATGCCGCTGAAGAGCAAGGCCGCCCCGTACTCGCCGCACCGCGAAGCACCGGTGGCGGGCGACAACATCGGTCTGACGATTCTCGACACGGCGACCGGCCGTCGCGCCTTCTATGCGCCGGGGCTCGGCGAAATCGACCCCGCCGTGTTCGACGCCATGGGCCGCAGCGACGCCGTGCTGGTGGACGGCACGTTCTGGACCGACGACGAGATGATCGGCCTCGGGCTGTCGCGCAAGACCGCGCACGATATCGGCCACCTGGCGCAGTCGGGTGCCGGCGGCATGATCGAGTGTTTGTCGCGCCTGCCCGCCGCGACGCGTCGTGTCCTGGTCCACATCAACAACACCAACCCCATCCTCGACGAGGACTCCGAGCAGCGCATGCAACTGCGCAGCGCCGGCATCGAAGTCGGCGAGGACGGCATGCTGCTGGAGCTCTAGCCCCGATGATGAAAGCCGATGTGCTGGCTGCCGCTCGCCATCCCGCCGAGGGCGGCACGCCGTGGACACGCGACGAGTTCGAGGCCCAACTGCGGGCGCGTGGGCGCAGTTACCACATCCATCACCCGTTCAACGTCATGCTCAATGGCGGGCGCGCGTCCCGCGAGCAGGTGCGCGGCTGGGTCGCCAACCGCTTCTACTACCAGATCGCGATCCCGGTGAAGGACGCCGCCGTGCTGTCCAACTGCCCCGACCGCGACGTACGTCGGGGCTGGGTGCAGCGCATCCTCGACCACGACGGCTTCGAGCTCGGCGGGGTCAAGGACGAGGGCGGCATCGAGGCGTGGCTGCGCCTGGCCGAGGCCGTGGGTCTGACGCGCGAAGAGGTCGAGGACCTGCGACACGTGGCGCCGGCGATGCGCTTTGCGGTCGATGCCTACGTGAATTTCGCGCGCCGGGCGCCCTGGCAGGAAGCCGTGTGCTCGTCGCTCACCGAACTCTTTGCCCCCGAGATCCACAAGCAGCGTCTGGCCACGTGGCCGCAGCACTACGCATGGATCGACGCCGAGGGCATGGCCTATTTCCGCAACCGCGTGAGCCAGGCGCGGCGCGACGTCGAGCAGGGGCTGGCCGTCACGCTCGCGCATTTCCGCACCCGTGCCCAGCAGGAACGTGCACTCGAGGTGCTGCAGTTCAAGCTCGACATCCTGTGGGCGATGAACGACGCCATGGCGGGCAAGTATGGTGTCGGTGCATGAGCGCGCCGGGCAGTCCGGTGAGCGCCGACACCCCTTCCGCAGCACCGGGTGTGACGAGCGTCCCGCGCATCGGCCGCGGTTTCCGCCTGCAATGGGAAGAAGCGCAGGGCTGCCACGTGCTCTTGTACCCCGAGGGCATGGTCAAGCTGAATCCGAGTGCGGGCGAGATCCTGCGCCGCTGCGACGGCGCCAAGACGCTGGGCCACATCGTCGGAGAACTCGAGGCCGCGTTCGGTGCCCAGGGACTCGAGCGCGATGTGCTCGGCTTCGCCGAAGTGGCGGCACAGCAGCGCTGGATCGAATGGGACGCGGGGGGCAACCGTGCCGGCTGACAACACACCCGCGCAGGCACTCGGCCACGCGTCGGGTTCATTTGCGCCCGGGACGTCCGCACCCGGGTCGTTTGCATCGGCCGCGACCCGCCCGGGGCCGCCACTGTGGCTGCTCGCCGAGCTCACCTACCGCTGCCCGCTGCACTGCGTGTTCTGCTACAACCCGGTCGACTTCGCGCGCCAGGAGCAGGAGCTGTCGACCGACGACTGGATCCGGGTGCTGCGCGAAGGACGCGCGCTCGGCGCCGTGCAATGTGGCTTTTCCGGCGGCGAGCCGCTGGTGCGCGACGACCTCGAGATCCTGGTTGCCGAGGCACGCAAGCTCGGCTATTACACCAACCTGCTGACGTCCGGCGTCGGCCTGAACACAAAGCGCGCGCAGGCACTCAAGGACGCCGGGCTCGACCACGTGCAGCTGTCGTTCCAGGATTCCACGCGCGAGATGAACGACTTTCTCTCGCACACCAAGACCTTCGAGCTCAAGCAGCGCGTGGCGCAGCTGATCAAGGGCCAGGGCTGGCCGATGGTGATGAACGTGGTGATCCACCGCATGAACATCGACCACATCGACCGCATCATCGGCATGGCGGCGGAGCTGGGCGCCGAATACCTCGAACTCGCCAATACGCAGTACTACTCGTGGGCCTACGAGAACCGCGAGCACCTGCTGCCCACGCGCGATCAGCTGCGCCAGGCCGAAGCGACAACGGACGCCTGGCGCCAGAGACTCGGTGACCGGATGCGCCTGTTCTTCGTCGCTCCCGATTGGCACGAGGGCCGGCCCAAGCGCTGCTGCAACGGGTGGGGCAGCACGTTCCTCAACATCGCGCCCGACGGCACGGCCCTGCCCTGCCACACGGCCCGCATGTTGCCGGGGTTGTCCTTCCCGAGCGTGCGCGAGACTTCGTTGCGCGATATCTGGTTCGATTCCGAAGGCTTCAACCGCTACCGCGGCACAGGCTGGATGAAGGAGCCGTGTGTGAGCTGCGAACACAAGGATCGCGACCTCGGCGGCTGCCGCTGCCAGGCCTTCATGCTGGCCGGCGACGCCGCGGCGGCCGACCCGGTGTGCGAGAAGAGCCCGCACCATGCGCAGGTGCGTGACGCGGTCGACGCGGCCGACCACCCGGCGGCCGTGCCAGTGAAGCCGATCATCTTCCGAGACCGGACGCAATCGCTGGCCGTCAGCGCCCGCCCCTTGCCTTGATCCGGCCCGTTCCACGGGGCACTGGCATGTTGCCGCCATGGCACTGAGGCGAGGCGCCGGGAATCGCGTGGCGCGGGCCGGCCGTGCTGTTCAGACGTCGAATACGACGTCGCGCACCGCGCCGCCGACCTCGCCGATCTGCAGCCGATAGCCGCTGTCGGCAAAGCTGACGGACAGTTCAGCCCAGTCCGCGCCATGGTCCCAGCGCATCGCGAGGCAGGCGTCGTCGCTGGGCAAGACGCTGAATCGACCCTGGAAGGCCGGGTGCTCATTGCGCAGGCGGATCAATTCGAGCAGCGAACGCACGACTGGACGCACGAGGGATCGTTCGATCTCCTCCAGGCTGTAGCGATGCCGGTTGATGTCGCGGCCGACGCCTGTACGACGCAGCATCGTCACGTCGTTCTCGCCTGCGAGCAGGCCCACGTAGTAGACCTGCGGGATGCCGGGCAGGAAAAACTGGATCGCACGGGCCAGCAGGTAGTTGCGGTCGTTGCGTGCCAGCGCGTCGTAGTACGTGCAATTCACCTGATAGAGGTCCAGGTTCGAGGCGGCCGCGCCGGTGGCCTGACGACTGGCGCCGCCGCTGTTGACGTGGATGCTCTCGACCAGGGCGTCAAGCTCGTCCGGCGGCACCAGGCCGGGATGCGCCATTCGGTCGCCGGCGTCGGCGCCGATATCGATGATGCCGATGCCGTCGTGGGTGTCCAGCACGGTGAGCGCGTTGGCCGGACGCACGCCGATCCAGGCCTTCAGCGGCACGGCCGTGTGGAAGCAGAACGCGTGCAATACCAGTGGCGGCAACGCGAAGTCGTAGACCCAGTCGACCCTTGCGGCGATTTCGATCTGGCGCTGGTAATACGAGTGGATCTCGACCAGCACCTCGATGCCGCGCGCCTTTGCCACAGCGGCGAACTCGTCGATGAAGGCGAAGGTCTCCGGCATCATGAAGCAGCTCGCGCCGGCCTTCTTGATGGCGTACCCGACGGCGTCGAGCCGCACCATGCGGATGCCGTTGGCGGCAAACGTATCGAGGATTCCTTCGAGATATGCACGGCCCTTGGCATGCAGCACATCGATGTCGACCTGCTGCGGGGTGAACGTGGTCCACAGGATCGCTTTGCGACCGCTGCGCAGGGTGGTCGGCGTGAACGGCAGGCCAGGCCGGGGCCGGTAGATCGCCAGCAGATCGGTTTCTCGCGCGCCCTCCGGGAACACGGCGTCGAAGGTCAGGAACAGTCCGTCATGCGCCGACGCGTCGCCCTGCATCGACCAATCGCGGTACTGCGGCGATTCGCTCGACATGTGGTTGACGATGACATCGGCCATCACCTGGGTCTGCCCGGCGAGCTGGCCGATATCGCCCCAGTCGCCCAGGCGCGGGTCGACCTGGGTGTGGTCGATCGGGTCGAAGCCGGCGTCGCTGCCGTCGATCGGATAGAAGAACGGCAACAGGTGCACGCCGCCAAAAAGCCCCTTCAACGGACCCGCGAGCAATGCCCCGAGGTGCCGCAGGGCGCCGCCACCGAGGCGGTCCACGTAGGTGATGAGTTGGACCTGGTTCTTCATGTGGCCGCCGGCGCGGTATTGGCGGCGGGCCGCGTATCGACAAACAGGACGGCGACCGCGGCACACAGCAGCAGTGCACCGGCAAGGCGGATCACGTTTTCAGGGTGACCGCCCAGGAGGCTCTGGTAGTACAAGGGCAGCGTGAGCATCTGGATCAGCATGGGGATCACGATGAACATGTTGAAGATGCCCATGTACACCCCGGCCCGATCCGGCGGGATGCTGCCCGCCAGCAGAATGTACGGATTGCCCATGATGCTGGCCCAGGCCAGGCCGATGCCGATCATCGGCACGAACAGCAACGCCTTGTCATGGATCGACGGCAGTGCCCACATGCCGGCGGCCGCCAGCGACAGGCACACGGCATGCACCACCTTGGCACCGAAGCGGCGCGTAAAGGGCACCATCGCAAAGGCCGCGACGAAGGCGACGAAGTTGTAGAAGCCGCCGATCTGCCCGTTGAGCAGCCCGGCCTCACGAAAGCCGGCGCTGGTGGCGTCGGCGGTATCGAACATCGTCTTGGCGAGCGATGGCACGATATAGATCCAGTAACACATCATTCCGTACCACTGGAAGAGCTTCATCCACCACAGCCGTCGCATGGTGGGCGGCATCTCCTTCACCGCCACCAGGATGTCGTTCAGCGTTGCCGCAGCGCCTCGCGGCCGCGATCGCATCGCGGCCTTTTCGTCCTCGCTCAGAGGCAGTTCGGGCACGTTGCGCACGCTCCACCACACGGTCGTGAACGAGAAGAGCGCGCCGATCACGAAAGCCGTCATCGTGGCTTGCGGGATGTGGTTGTCGCCCACCGCATCCTTGTTCATTCCCATCCAGACCAATAGCGACGGCGCGAGATAAGCCAAGGTCTGCGCCAGACCCGTGAAGGCGCTCTGCGTGAGGAAGCCGAGCGAGTGCTGCGATCGGTCGAGTCGGTCGCTGACGTAGGCGCGGTAGGGCTCCATCGTCACGTTGTTGGCCGCGTCCAGAATCCACAATAGGCCGGCGGCGAACCAGAGCGTCGGCGAGAACGGCATGAACAGCAGACCGAGGCTGCACAAGACCGCGCCGATCAGGAAGTAGGGAGTGCGCCGGCCCCAACGCGAGACGGTACGGTCGCTCATCGCGCCGATGATCGGCTGCACCAGCAGCCCCGTCATCGGGCCGGCCAGCCACAACAAAGGCAGGCTGGCCTCGTCGGCACCGAGGTACTTGTAGATCGGGCTCATGTTGCTCTGCTGCAGACCGAAGCTGAACTGGATGCCGAAGAAGCCGACATTCATGTTCACGATCTGCCAGAACGAAAGTTGCGGTTTTGTCACCGTCATGGGGTGCGCCTTCGTGAGAGGTGATCAGGCCGACGTGGCGTGCGGCCGGTGCAAGCCGAGTGTCCACCGCCACGCGCGGAAGAACTCGTCGTCGTCCGGCACCGCACCGCGCTCGGCGCAGACGCCGGCGGCGAAACGGTTGGCCGCCGAAAGGGACTGCGCGAACGAGCGGCCGGCCAAGTGAAGTGCGACCAACGCCGCGCTGAACGCATCGCCGGCGCCAACACTGTCCGTGACGTTCGGCAGGGCAACGCCGTCGGCCGACGCCACACACCGTCCTCGGTGATCCCAGGCCTCGTACCCGCGGGCTCCGCGCGTCACGATCATCCGGTCGAGCGCGAAGCGCTCGATCAGATGTTGGATCGCGTTCCGGCGGCCGGCACTGCCGCTGGGCGCCGACGGGTCGCACTGCGGCGCAAACCAGATGATCAAGTGCCCCAACTCGTCCTCGTTCATCTTGACCCAGTCGGCGGCGGCCATTGCGGTCGCCACCAGCGGGCGATTGTCTTGACCAGGACGAAGGTTGACGTCGAGAAAGCGCAGCGCCGTCGTTTCGTCGAGCAAGGCATGAACGGTGTCGCGCGAGATCGGGCTGCGCTGTGCCAGCGTGCCGAAGCACAGTACGGACGGCTGCCGCTCACGCAGCAGTCGACGCGCCGGTTCGAGCTCGATCGCGTCCCACGCCGCCTCCGACGCGATCTGAAAGCGGTGGTCATCGCCTTGTCGCTTGACGGTGGCGACGCCGGTCGGCCGCGCCGCGTCACGCTGGATGCCAGCCTCTTCGAGGCCGAATCGGCAAGCGCTGTCCCGCACACAGTCTGCGCCGTCGTCAGCGTCGCCGACACGGGTGACCAGGGTCACCGGCACACCGAACGCCGACAGCGAGCGTGCCAGGTTGAACGGTGCGCCGCCTGCCAGATCGAATTCATCGAAACGGTCGACGAGCGCTTCGCCCACCACGGCCACGCGCGGCAGTGCGGGACCGTCGGCGCCGGCCGGCGGACACAGCGTCTGGGCGTGCATGCGAGGTTGCGGTACCGGCGGCCTGGAATCGACCGCCGGCGTGGCTGCAGACGATCAGAACGCGTACTTCAGCGTGGCCTTGGCCGTGCGGCCGTTGATGGACCGTGCAGCGCCCCGTCCGTCGTTGCTTTCGGTGTAGCCGATGGTATTGAACAGGTTGTTCACGCCGACCGACAGACTCAGGTTCTGCGTCAACGAGTAGCTCGCAAAGGCATTCACGGCCACGTACGCAGGCAGGGTCACGGTCAGCGAACCCGCGGGGCTGTCGTCCTTCGACGACGAGGTGCCGACGATGCTTGCACCCACCATCGCGGAATCGTTGATCGCGTACGACGGGGTCAGCTGATACACGATCTTGGCCTGTCGCTTGGGCGTGCGGCCGTCCGCCTGCTTGGCGTCCGTGTAGGTCACGCCGCCGTTGACGGCGAAGTCGCCCATGCGCCATGCACCCTCAAGTTCCAGACCCTTGGACTTGTAGTGGTTCTCGCTCACCACGACCGGCGTCGTCGTCGGATCGACGTTGACTTCGTCGGTCTGGGCGAAGAACAGCGTGGCAAATATGCTCACCCCACCCGAGCGCCATTTCACACCACCTTCGATCTGGCGCACCTTGTTGATGGGAATGGTCGAGCTGGTGCCATCCACCAACCCGGGGGCATTGAAGAACGTGATGCGGTCGGCGTTGTAGGCCGCGCCGTCGCTGGCGCGGGCGAACAGCGCCAGGTCCTTGGACAGCTGGAAATTGCCGCCGAGCGAGTACGACGTGTGGCCGAAGCTGTAGTCGATGACACGCGGCGCCGCAAGGTTGTAGGCGGCGCCGGCAGTGATGCCGCCGAAATCAGGCAACGTCTGGTAGTAGGCGCCGGCAGCCTTGTTCTTGTCGTGGCGAACGCTCGCGTCCAGGGTCAGCGGGCCGGCTTCGTAGTTCACGATGAAGTACGGAGCCGTCGTCGTGTACTTGGCGTCCTGGAAGTTCATGCAGCAGCCCCCGAAACCGGGCGAGCCGTTGACAACTTCGGGTGCGTTGAGCACCTGCGCGCCGTCTTGCTTGGCGGACAACGTGTACTGGTTGAAGTTCCAGGTCAGCTTGAGTTTCTGTTGCGATGTGTACAGCCCTGCGACCGCCGTGATGCGCGCATCGTTGCCGAGGTCGAACTTCTTCGACACCTTCAGGTCGTTGGCCATCAGGCCGACATCGTCGACCTTGGTGTTGAAGATGACGGCCGTGAACTTGTCGCCCGTGTAGGCGGTTCCGGCGCCAGGCCCGGTGGCCACCGTGGTGCCGGCGCTGGCGGCGGCGACGTCGTCACCCGGGAAGATGCCGACGAAGCGCCCGCTGTTCTTGGACCAGCGGAAGTTGTTCTGTAGTCGGAAACCTGAGCCGGCATCGACGTCGAGCTCGGCGCCGAAGGCGTCCGACTTGGCGTGCAGTCCGTCGCGGATGCTCGACAACTCGCGCCCGTTGGCATTGGTCAGCGTGTTGTCCAGCGGCCAACCGGCGTTGTAGAAGGCGGCACGGCGCGGGTCGAGTCCCGGGATCTCCTGGATCTTTCCGCCAACAAATCGCACCGGGGTGGGAAGGAAGGTCGGCGAATGGTCGTCGAGGTGCTTGAAGCTCAGGCGAATGAAGCCGTTGTTCGAAAGCTCCTGCGTGATGTTGGCCCGGATCTGGCCCCCGCTTTCGGTGCCGTCGGCGCCGGGCCGGCCACCGTCGCCGGTGCGCTGGAAGCCGCCGACCCAGAAACGGGTCTTCGGCCCGATGCGCCCGCCGTAACCGATGTCCACGCGTGTCTGGTCGAAGTCGATGCCTTTGGTCAGTGCGATGCTGCCGCCCTGCGTCTGGCCCGTCTTGGAGATGAAGTTGATGATGCCGCCGGGTGCGCCCGTGGCCAGCGTCGAGGCGGAACCGCCACGCACCACTTCAAGGTGATCGAGATTGACGTCGGCACGGATCCAGCTGTCCGGCGTGGCAAATGCCATGTCGCCGAACTGAAGCACCGGCAGGCCGTCTTCCTGGAACTGGATGTAGCGCGCGCCGCCGGCCGAGATGGGGATGCCGCGCACACCGACGTTGGCGTTGCTTTCGCCGCCGCTCGACTCGGAGCGGATGCCGGGGATCGAGCGCAGCACCTCGGCGGCACTCGACGCGGTGTTGGTGACGATGCTGTCGCCTTCGATGGTCGAGATCGAGACGCTCGAGCGCATCTTCGAGCGGCCGGCCGACGCGCCGGTAATCACGATGGCGTCGAGCTTGAGGCCGTCGCCCGACGTTGACGCCACAGCCTGCGCCGGCTTCTCGGAATCGGCTGGCGCGGCGCTCTGCGCATGGGCGGCACCCAACTGAAAGGCAGCCAGTGCCGCGGCCAGCGCAACCTGGCGCGGCGTCGTATTCATCGTCATGCAGGAGTCTCCGGGAAGATGGGGTTGTTTGAGCCGCAGGCCTGTACCAGCCTTTCGACAACAGGACTCTAATGAAGGTGCAATCGATTGCAGTAGGTGTTAACCCATCTAATGATGCAATCGTTACCGGCACTTCGCCGCATCAGGCGCGCGCCGCATCGGCATGTGAGAATGAAATCCGTCGGCCGCCAAGATGTCGGCGCCTGCCCCGCACGAGCCCATGTCAAAGACCCAACGACCCACGGACGACACGTCACCCGGGCAGCGGCGACTGCAGATGGCCGATGTCGCGCGCATGGCTGGTGTCTCGGTATCCACCGTATCGCGCGCATTGGCCGGCAGCGATTTGATCAATCCCGAGACCCGGACCCGCATCGCCGATCTCGCGCGCTCGCTCAACTACACGATCAACGTCGGTGCGCAGAACCTGCGCCTGCGGCAAAACCGCACCGTGGGCCTCGTGATCCCGCTCGACACGAAGACGCGCCAGCACATCTCGGACCCGTTCTTCCTCGCGCTGATGGGCTCCATCGCCGATGCGCTGACCGACCAGGGATTCGACGTGCTGCTGTCGCGTGTGGACGCGGCACGGCTGGACCATGCGGCCACGCTGGTGGACACCGGGCGCGCGATCGGCGTCCTGCTGATCGGCCAATGGCATCACCACGATCAACTCAATGCGCTGGCGTTGCGTGGCGTACCGCTCGTGGTCTGGGGCGCGCAACTCGCGGGGCAGACCTATTGCACGGTCGGCAGCGACAACGTGGCGGGCGGCCAGTTGGCCACACAGCATCTGGTCGAGCAAGGCTGCCGGCGCATCCTGTTTCTGGGCGATACCGACCTGCCGGAGGTGACGCGCCGCCATGAGGGTTACCTGCAGGCGCTGCAACGTCACGGCATCCCCACCGTGCCCGGCCTGCATCTGGGCGTGCCGTTCTCCACCGATCTGGCGCGGCCGATGATCGAGGCCCACATTGCCGGCGGCCCGGCCTTCGACGGTGTCTTCGCCTGCTCCGACCTGCTCGCGATGACCACCATCAATGCCTTGCGCGCCACAGGCCGGCACGTGCCCGACGATTTGCCGGTGGTCGGCTACGACGATGTCGAACTGGCGCGCCACCTGCATCCGTCGTTGACGACGGTGCGCCAGTCGATCGACCGGGCGGGCATCGCGATGGTCGATGCGCTCGTGCGCATCATCGGCGGCGAAAAGGTGGCGCCGATCCAGTTGCCGACCGAATTGGTCGTGCGCGAGACGAGCCGCGCAGTGGCCGCTCGAAAGCCCACGCGCAGGACCACCGGCTAGGGCAGCCGTTCGAGCGCGTGCTGGTACGCGCCGTGGTGCATCAGGTCGTCCCAGGCCAGAGGCGCTGTCTGCGGCAACATCGCCAGACGCCGCACCTCGCTGTCAGGATCAGGCAGCCAATGGCCTTGCTCCTTCTGCACGATGAGGCCGTCGAGCAGCCCGTCGAGCGCCGCGCCGCCGTCGACCGACTGGTTGCAGAGCAACACCATGTCGCAACCCGCCCCGAGTGCCAGCGCGGCCGCCTCGCTGTAGGTGATCTCGCGCCCATCGAGTTGGCGAGCGCCTTCCATGCTGAGATCGTCGCTGAAGATCGCACCGCCGAAGCCGAGCTGGCCCCTGAGGATGTCCTTCAGCCAACGCTCCGAAAAGCCCGCCGGCCGATGGTCGACCTTCGGGAAGATCACGTGTGCGGGCATCACACCCGCGAGGGTCGTGGACAACCACTCGTAGGGACGTGCGTCGTCGGCCAGTATCGCCTTCAGCGAACGCTTGTCGACCGGCACGGCCACGTGGCTGTCGGCCTTGACGAACCCGTGCCCGGGATAGTGCTTGCCGCAGTTGGCCATGCCAGCGAGCAGCAGACCATGCATCAGGCTCTTGGCCAGCACCGTGGCCACACGTGCATCGCGATGGAATGCGCGGTCGCCGATCACGCTGCTGGCGCCGAAATCGAGGTCGAGCACGGGCGTGAAGCTCAGGTCCACGCCACAGGCGCGCAGTTCCGCCCCGAGCACGTAACCTGCGGCGGTGGCGGCGTCGGTAGCGCCGAGCGCATCCTTCATCCACTGCTCGCCGAGCGCGCGCATCGGCGGCAGGTGCGTGAAGCCGTCGGTTCGGAACCGTTGCACGCGCCCGCCTTCGTGGTCGACGCAGATCAGCATGTCGGGACGCGCGGCCTTGATCTCCGCGGTCAACCGCGTGAGCTGCGCACGATCGACCCAGTTGCGTGCGAAGAGGATCAGGCCACCGGCCAGCGGGTGCTTCAGGCGGCGCCGGTCATCAGCGGTCAGCGTGGTGCCGGCAATGTCGAGCACGATGGGGGCGTGAGGTTGCATCTTCAGTCTTTCGTTTCGACCACTACGAAGGCGGCGGCAAAGTCGGTTTCGTCGGTCACGCTGACGTGCGCGCGCAACCCACGCTGGGCAAACCATTCGGCGAGGGCCCCATGCAGCAGGATCTCGGGCTTGCCACTGCGTGCCTTGACGATCTCGCACGCGCGCCACGTCATCGGCATGCGCATGCCCAGCCCGATGGCCTTGGAAAACGCCTCCTTGGCCGAGAAGCGCGTGGCCAGATAACGAAGGCCGCGCGCGGGCACGGCCAAGCGCCGCTGGCGAAAGACTTCGAGCTCGTGCACGCCCAGCACCTTGTGCGCAAAGCGGTCGCCGCGCCGCGCCACCGTGGCCTCGATTCGGCGGATGTCGCAGAGATCGGTGCCGATGCCGAAGATCATGGGTGCACGGGCCCGGTGCACGCCAGGCGGATGCAGCGCTGGTATTGGCGCACGGTCTCGGCCATGCCGAACTCGAGCGCATCGGCGGCGATGGCGTGGCCGATGGACACCTCGGCAACATCCGGCACCGCACGCAGGAAGTCGGCAAGGTTGTCGCGGTTCAGGTCGTGCCCGGCGTTGACGCCCAGTCCGGCGGCCTGCGCGGCCTGCGCCGCTGCGGCGTAGCGCGTCAGAGAGGCCGTGCGGCGTGAAGTGGCGTGGTCGCGTGCATACGCCTCGGTGTAGAGCTCGACACGATCGGCGCCAACGGCGCGGGCGAGCGCCATCGACGCCGGGTCCGGATCCATGAAGAGGCTCACCCGCACGCCCAGGGCATGCAGTTCGTCGATGAGCGGGCGCAGCCGGTCACCATCCTGAGCCAGGTTCCAGCCATGGTCGGACGTGGCCTGCTCGACGCTGTCGGGCACGAAGGTCGCCTGTTGTGGCCGTACCGCCCGCACCAGGTCCATCAGGTTGTGGAACGGGTTGCCCTCGAGGTTGAATTCGGCCTGCGGCCAGCGCTTCAAGAGTGCGGCCAGGTCGAAAACATCCTGTGTAGTGACGTGGCGTGCATCGGGCCTCGGGTGCACGGTGATGCCGTCGGCACCGGCTTCGAGCGCCATCGTCGCAAGTCTGACGACGTCGGGCAGCCCCACCGGGCGGCTGTTGCGCAGCAGTGCAATGCGGTTGACGTTGACTGACAGCGCCGTCTGGCCGGCATGCCGGCCTGGCGCATCCGGGGCAACGAGGGGGTTCATCGGATGGCGTCGGTAGGAGGGTCGATCAACCGTTGCACGCTTTGCATCACCTGGCGCGTGCGCAGCGTGGCGGAGCCGAGATGATAGTGAAGCAGGGCACGCAAGCCCGCGCGCAACCCGCCCAGACACGGCAGGCATGCTGCCTGAAGCTCGGCGGGCGCGCCGCTATGGTCCAGGATCGACTGCAGGGCGCGCAGGGTACCTCCGCCAATGCGCACGGCCTCGTCGTGCGTGGGCACGACCCCGGATTCGGGAATGAGTTGGTAGCCGGCGTCGTCGGTCACGGGCCGCTGTGTCAGGGTCACGAGGGACAGGTCGGGCATCACGCCGGTGTCGCGCAGCAGCACGAGCTCGAACGCGCGCAAGGCGGCCTGCGCCAGCATCTCGTCACCCTCGGCCAACACCGGCAAGGTGGCGACATAGGCATCGAAGAGGCCCGGGTGCGGGTCGTGCCGCGCCAGCAGCTTCATCAGCAATTCGTTGCAGTAGAAACCGGTGAAGAGCGCATTGCCGGACAGCATCGGCCCGCCGCCGGCCCATTCGGCGTGGCGCAGGTTGTGGATCTCGGCGCTTTCGTCGGCCGGCGTTCGCCCGAGCGTGACGTGCAGTCGCTGGAATGGCAGCAGCACCGGCCTCAATTGCGAGTACGGCCGCTTGGCCCCTTTCGCCGCCACGGCGACGCGCCCGCGCTCCCGCGTGAACAGGTCGAGGATGAGGCTCGTCTCGCTCCAGTCGTAGCGGTGCAGCACGAAGGCCTCGAGGTGGAAAGGCACCACGCGGATTCGCGGGCTTGGTGCAACGCCACCCCGAGGGCGCGACGCACCCGGTGCGCTGCCGGTGCTCACTCGTAGCCGTAGGTGCGAAGGTGCTGCTCGTCGTCGGCCCAGCCGCTGCGCACCTTGACCCACAGCTCGAGGAAGACCTTCGCCTGCATGAGCTGCTCGAGTTCCTGCCGGGCCTCGCTGCCGATGCGCTTGAGGCGCTCGCCACCTTCGCCGATGATCATGCCCTTCTGCGCATCGCGCTCCACCACGATGGTGGCGGCGATGCGGCGCAGGCTGCCCTCTTCCTCGAACTTGTCGATCACGACGGTGGAGGTGTAGGGCAGCTCGTCGCCCGTCAGTCGAAACAGTTTTTCGCGGATCAGCTCGCTGGCAAGGAACCGGTCGCTGCGGTCGGTAAGCGCATCTTCTTCATGGAGCCACTCCTGCTCGGGCAGGTAGGGCTCGACGATCGCGAACAACCGGTCGACATCGGCCCCGCGTGTGGCCGCCATCGGCACGTACTCGGCAAACGGATGGCGTTCCTGCATGCTCTTCAGCCAAGGCAGCACGTCGGTGCGACGCGCCATCGCGTCGAGCTTGTTCGCTACCAGCAGCACGGGCTTGTCCGGTGGCATGAGCGCCAGCACCTTGGCGTCGTCCAGGCCGAACCGCCCAGCTTCGACGACGAAGAGCACCACGTCGACGTCGGACAGCGACGACTTCACGGTACGGTTCAGCGTTCGGTTCAGCGCTGCACTGTGTTTCATCTGAAAGCCCGGCGTGTCGACGAAGATGAATTGCGTCGCGCCACGAGTGCGGATGCCGGTGATCCTGTGGCGCGTGGTCTGGGCTTTCTTCGACGTGATGCTGATCTTCTGGCCGACCAGCGCATTCAGCAAGGTGCTCTTGCCGACATTCGGCCGCCCGACGATCGCCACCAGACCACATCGGTGCGGCACGCCCGCCGCTGGCGCCGGCTCCATTTTGGGTGTCGGCGCCGACGTCATGAGCGCAACGGGCCGCCGGGCTGGTCGCTCGCCTTCAATGTATCGAGCATCCGCCGTGCGGCCTCTTGCTCGGCGTTGCGGCGCGACCGACCCTCGCCGGTCTCTATGAGGCCCAAGGCAGCGACCGCGCATTCGACCTCGAACGTCTGCGCGTGCGCCTGCCCACGCGTGCTCTTGATGCGGTAGGCCGGGACCGGCAGTCGGCGCCCCTGCAGCCATTCCTGGAGTTCCGTCTTCGGATCCTTGCTCCAGTTGCCGACCTCGGTGCCCGTGATCAATTCGCCGAAGAGGCGCTGCACGACACCGTGCGCGGCTTCAAAGCCGCCATCGAGGAAGGTCGCGCCGATGATCGCCTCGACGGCGTCGGCGAGCGTCGACGGGCGCTGGGCGCCACTCGCGCGCATTTCGCTTTCAGACAGGCGCAGCACTTCGGGCAGCCCCAGTTGCAGGCCGGCGCGATGCAGGCTGTCCTCGCGCACCAGGTGCGCACGCACACGCGTCAGATCGCCTTCGTCGGAGCCGGCAAATCGATCGAAGAGCAGACTGGAGACCGCCAGGTTCAAGACCGCATCACCCAGAAATTCGAGGCGCTCGTTGTGATCGGCACCAAAGCTGCGGTGCGTCAGCGCGCGCGTCAACAGGGAAGGCTGCGCAAAGCGGTGGCCAAGTCGATGCTGGAGGCTTTCTAGTCGTTGATCCATCGGTCCCCGAAGTGTGCGCTATTTCGAGCGCCCCTCATACTTCAGCAGGATGTACACCGGCCCGGCGATGGGCACTTCCTTGTCGTAGGCGAAGGCAATGACGACACGGTCGTTCTCCTTCGTGATCTCGAGATCCTTGCCGGAAATCGACGTGATCGAATATTCGATTTCCTTCTGACGGTCGAACGCCGCACGAATGTCCCCGACGGTCGCCGGCGGCGCGGCCGCGATCTTGTCGACCGCGCTCTGGATCGTCGTGTATTCGTTCACCGTGGGCAGCACCCGCACGGCCACGTAGCCGGCGAACCCGATGACGATGGCCCAGAACAGCAGGCCGACCATCGTGACGCCGCGTTGCGTGCGACCACTTTGGGAATGCTTCGAGATCATTGTTTCAGGCCCCCAGGACGCTGCCGCTGAGCGGTGCCGTCAGTGGAAGGCGCCGATGCGGCCGAGATTGCCAAAGTTCATCCACACGAAGAAGGCCCGTCCGACGATGTTCTCGTCCGGCACGAAACCCCAGTAGCGGGAGTCCTGCGAATTGTCGCGGTTGTCACCCATCATGAAGTAGTGGCCCTGTGGCACCTTGCACACCACACCCTCTGCCGAGTAGCGACAATTCTCACGAAAGGCGAACTGTTTGTCATCGGTGCCGAAGAACGCTTGCCTCCGCGGGTCGACGAGGATCCGATGCTCGACATCGCCGAGCTTCTCCTGGAACAGCGGTGCGTAGCGCAGGCTGTCCTCGTCGTAGTACTCGCCTTTGGCCTGCTCCGGCACTTCTTGCCCGTTGATCGTGAGCTTCTGGTTCAGATAGGCGACCTCGTCGCCAGGCACCCCAACAACACGCTTGATGTAGTCCATGCGCGGGTCCGGCGGGTAGCGGAAGACCATCACGTCGCCGCGCTTCGGGTCCTGATTGGCGACGATCTTTTTGTTGATCACCGGCAGCCGGATGCCGTAGTGAAACTTGTTCACGAGGATCAAGTCGCCGACGAGCAGCGTGGGCACCATCGAGCCGGACGGAATCTTGAACGGCTCGAACAGGAATGACCGCAGCAGGAAGACGACCACGATCACCGGAAACAGTCCCGCCGTCCAGTCGAGCCACCACGGCTGCATCAGCAGCTTCTCGCGTGCCTGGGTGACATCGCCATCGACCTTGTCGATACCCATGCGGGCGAGTTCCGCGCGGCGCGCGGTGTCCTGCTGTTCGAGCGTGGCAGCGGCAGCCTCGCGCTGGGGCTTGAAGTAGAACCGCTCTGCCATCCAGTAGGCGAAGGTCACCAGCGTCAGCAGGAACAGCAGCAGCGAGAAATTGCCCAGCCAGTAGCCGAGCCACCAACCGCCGAGGTAGACCGCCAGCGCGGCGCCCAGCGCCGCCGTGATTGCATTCATCATGGGATGTTCAGTCGTCCACTTGGAGGATGGCCAGGAAGGCTTCCTGCGGCACCTCGACGGAGCCGATCTGCTTCATGCGCTTCTTGCCGGCCTTCTGCTTCTCGAGCAGCTTCTTCTTGCGTGTGATGTCGCCGCCGTAGCATTTTGCCAGCACGTTCTTGCGCAGCGCCTTGATGTTCTCGCGCGCGATGATGTTGGCGCCGATGGCAGCCTGTATCGCCACGTCGTACATCTGGCGCGGAATCTGCTCGCGCATCTTGGCCGCCACGGCGCGTCCACGGTACTGGCTCTGCGCGCGGTGGACGATGATGCTGAGCGCATCGATGCGGTCGCCGTTGATCAGCAGGTCGACCTTGACGACGTCGGCGGCACGATATTCCTTGAACTCGTAATCCATCGAGGCATAGCCGCGCGACACACTCTTGAGCTTGTCAAAGAAGTCGAGCACGATCTCGGCCAGCGGCAACTCGTAGGTCAGCATGACCTGGCGCCCGTGGTAGGCCATGTTGAGTTGCACGCCGCGCTTCTGGTTGCACAGTGTCATCACCGGGCCGACGGAGTCTTGCGGCATATAGAGGTGCACGGTGACGATCGGTTCTCGGATCTCGCGGATACGGCCGAGGTCGGGCATCTTCGACGGGTTCTCGACCAGCAGGACCGTGTCGTCGTTCAGTTCGACCTCATAGACCACACTGGGTGCCGTGGTGATGAGGTCCTGATCGAATTCCCGCTCCAGCCGCTCCTGCACGATTTCCATGTGGAGCAGGCCGAGGAAGCCGCAACGGAACCCGAACCCAAGGGCCTGGCTGACTTCGGGCTCATAGCGCAGAGACGAATCATTGAGCTTGAGCTTTTCAAGCGCGTCGCGCAGCTGGTCGTACTCGCTCGCCTCGGTGGGATACAAGCCGGCAAATACCTGCGGCTGGATTTCCTTGAAGCCCGGCAGCGCCTCGGTGGCGGGCCCGGCATTGTTGGGCAGCTTCTTTTCCAGGGTGATCGTGTCGCCCACCTTGGCGGCCTGCAACTCCTTGATGCCGCAGATGATGAATCCGACTTCGCCGGCTTTCAGGTTTTCGCGCGGTACGGATTTGGGCGTGAAGACGCCCATCTGCTCGATGCCGAACACGGTGTTCGTCGCCATCATCCGAATGCGTTCGCCTTTGCCCAGGCTGCCGTCGACCACGCGCACGAGCATGACGACACCCACGTAGTTGTCGAACCAGCTGTCAATGATCATGGCCCGCGGCGGACCGTCGGCGTTGCCGCGCGGCGCCGGCATGCGTGCGATCACCGCTTCGAGGATGTCGTCCAACCCCAGGCCAGTCTTGGCTGAACATGGAATTGCGTTCTCGGCGTCGATGCCGATCACGTCCTCGATCTCTTCCTTCGCGCGGTCAGGATCGGCCTGCGGAAGGTCCATCTTGTTCAGCACGGGCACCACCTCGACGCCGAGGTCGAGCGCGGTGTAGCAGTTGGCGACGGTCTGCGCCTCGACACCCTGCGACGCATCGACCACCAGCAATGCGCCTTCACATGCAGACAGCGACCGGCTCACTTCGTAGGAGAAGTCCACATGGCCCGGCGTGTCGATCAGATTGAGTTGGTAGGTTTTGCCGTCGCGTGCCTTGTATTCGAGCGCCGCCGTCTGTGCCTTGATCGTGATTCCGCGCTCGCGCTCGATGTCCATCGAGTCGAGAACCTGCGCTTCCATTTCCCGATCGCTCAGCCCGCCGCAGCGCTGAATGATGCGGTCGGCGAGCGTGCTCTTGCCATGGTCGATGTGGGCAATGATGGAGAAGTTGCGGATCAGATTCATCGATGAAAAGTAGACCTGGGCCAAGCTTTCGAGACTGCACGAAGCGACCGACTGCACTTACCGCGGTGCGAACAGCATGGCACGCAGACAGACGTAAAAAAAAGGCGCGTCGAACTGGCGACGCGCCTTCCAACAAAAGATATGGCAACTGCTTGTTGGGAGTTCATTGTAGCCAAAACCACCCCGCTGGAACCCGCGCCAATGCTCGATTTGCGCTCGTTGCGGGGTGCCAACAGCAAAACTTGTCAACAGCTTATAAACACCCCGTCAAAGATCGCGGGACAACCCGGAAGCCGATTCGGACTTGTCTCCAGGTCGCATTGAAATTGACCTAAAGTGCCGCCACCGAAGGCCCATTTTAGACTGCACGGCCGTCAATACCGTCATATGGAAGTTATCGGTGTGAGAGCACACTAACTTTTCCATGAAGTCCGCTGGCAAATTGAAACAGGACGGACGCGGCACACTCTCGTAAAGTGGAAAGGCCCTTGGGTTCAGTCGGATTGCCGAATTGGCAGCCCCGGCGCTCAGCGGCTCGGCCGAATCACCACGTAGTTCACCCATTCGCCTCTTCGCACAAGCACACTCACGGGCTTGGCTTTGTCGAATTTGCCCATCAGCATCGCGAACTGCTTGGCATCGGTGACCTCCTGGTTGTCGAACGAAAGGATCACGTCGCCCTCACGCAGACCGGCTCGCGCCGCCGCCCCGTCCACGGCTTCGACCCTGATGCCGCCCTTGACCTTGAGTTCGCGCTTCTGAGCATCAGTCAGATCGGCCGCCATGATTCCCAGCGCGTTCTTTGGCGCCGGCGGCGTGGCGCCAGGTTCGGCCTGCGCACGTTTGGACGGGCGGTCCGCCTCGAACTCACCCACTGTGACGGAAACGTCCTTGGTCGCCCCACGCCGAAAGACCTGCAGCGCCGCGTGACTGCCGGGCTTGGTTCCGCCGATGAGACGCGGCAGATCGCCCGACTTCTCGACCGTCTTGCCATCCACGCGGGTAATGATGTCGCCGGCCTCGACGCCGGCCTTGTCGGCGGGCCCGCCGGCCTCGACACTCTGGACGAACGCACCAGCGGGCTTGCCCAGCCCAATGGATTCGGCCACCTCCTTGGTGACGGGTGCGATCTGCACACCGATGCGGCCGCGGATCACACGCCCGTTGGTGCGGAGCTGGTCCGCCACGCGGGTGGCCTCGTCGATCGGGATCGCGAAGCTGATACCCATGAATCCGCCCGAGCGACTGTAGATCTGGGAGTTGATGCCCACGACTTCGCCGCGCAAGTTGAGCAGCGGGCCCCCGGAATTGCCTGGGTTGATGGCGACGTCTGTCTGAATGAAAGGCAGGTAGTCGCCGGTATCGCGCTGTTTTGCACTCACGATGCCCGCGGTCACCGAATTGTCCAGGCCAAATGGCGACCCGATGGCGAGCACCCACTCGCCGACCTTCAATCGGTTCACATCGCCGATCTTCACGAACGGCAGGCCGGCGGCATCGATCTTGACCACGGCAACGTCGGTTCGCTTGTCCGCGCCAACGATGCGGGCCTTGAACTCGCGTTTGTCGGTCAACGTCACGAGCACCTCGTCGGCGCCGTCGACCACATGGGCATTCGTCATCACGAAGCCGTCCGCACTGAGGATGAAGCCGGAACCCACTCCACGCTGCTGCGGTTGCTCGTCATCGCCGCGGGGTGAGCCGCGGCGCGGTGAGTCGGGCGTGCCTGGGCCACCCGGAAGCGGGATGCCGAATCGGCGCAGAAATTCTTCCATGCGCGGGTCCATTTCGCCGCTGCCGGCGCTGGCGACTCGACTGCGCTCGAGTGTGCGGATATTGACAACCGATGGTCCTACCCGTTCGACCAGTTCGGTGAAATCCGGAAGGGTCTGCGCGTGTCCGGTCAGGGGCAACCAAGCCCCCGCCGACAGCAGCAGGGCACCCAACATGAGCGGCAAGCGGCGCGTCGTGGACGGGATCGAGTTCAGCGCTCGAGGTTGCATGTTCGGATCTCCAGGTCGATTTTCAGCAGAGGCCCCGACGGCCCCGCCAAGCGAGTAGAACGGGTCAGCGCCTGCGCTCTAGAGAGCCGGCGAAAGAACGCAGTGTGTCCGCAGGAACGTCGCCCATCACGGTGAACCACCAGCGCTGCGAGTGCTTGAGCATCAAGGAATGCGTGGCGCCCATATGAGTCAGCAGAGGGCGCCGGCTCGGTGCGGCAGTTTCGGGTTCGATGAAGACCGACACACGTGCCATGCCATCGCTGAACACCGCCTGGATCACCTCTGGCAGTTTCTCGCCGCCGTTGCCGTCGGCCGGCCCATCCAGCGCCCGCCGCACGCACCGCGTCATTCGAAAGCCCGGAGGCAGCTGTTTAACGGCCCACCCCTCGGACTCGAGCGTCGTCGGCGCCGGGGACACCGTCACCACCCGGTAACCGTCGAGTTGTTTCATTGGCACGAGAACCGAGTCGCGTTGCGGTCGAACGTCGATATCGATGTCGGAAAATGCAGAAGATTCGAGCACTTGGCCCTTTGGACCGATGTGGTCGATACGCAGCATGAGGCCCGTCGCCACGTCGGCCCAGAGCCGTTGCGCAAAGCGAAATTCGTCATGCGGGCTGAGCAGGATCACCTGCGCCTCGCGCCCGGCCACTCGTTCGCGGCCGAGCATTCGAACGGCATAGTGCTCCTGCATCCGAAGGTCAAGTTCGGGCAGGCTCGATCCTTGATTGACCACCGCGTTGCGCCGCTCGATCGTTGCCGAGCGACTGTCGGGCCAAAACGTGTGGACGACGTCGTTGTAGCGGAAGACACGCTGCCGGCGGCCATCGAGCGTCTCGATCCGTTCGAACGACTGGTCGCCGGTGCAATAGTGGCCGATGCGTGAACTCGACATCACCTCGCCGGCAGAGAAAACAACGGTCCCCTGAAAGTTGCGCTCCCTGGATGCGGCACGCATGCGTTCGATCCATACCTTGGCGTCGACAGAAGGCGCCACGCCGATTTCGCCGCTTCCTGCAAACGACACGGAGCACCATGACGCGGCAAGCACGACCGGCAGGCAGAAGAGGGTTCGGAAGTGCATTGAAGGCGATGGATTCAACGCTCGAGCACGACGCTCTCGAATCGACCGGCGGCGCCGCCGGGCAGCACGGGCGACGCACCACGGTGGGCGCGCAGGTAGCTGTCAAGACGGGCGTCACGAATCACTTGTCCGTCGATGACCGATGGCGAATCTCCACCAGGAATACTCTCGGGCACAGACGGTGTGTTGCGCCCGACAACCACTGGTTTCGTCGGAGCACTGGCCGGCGTGGCGGCGGCCACAGTCACTGCCGCAGGCGTGCCGCCCGGCGCCACGGTTCGAACGGCAACCAATACACCGGCCACGACGACAAAGCCCGCGGCCACGACAGCCGGAGTGCGCCAACGATGCAGCGACATATCCTTCTTTGCGACCGTCACGGGAAAGGGCGCCAGCACGGTCGGTTCGGATGCCAGACGCAAGCGCAATGCAGAAAGGAAGGCGTCGTCATGCGCACGCGGCACCGCCAGATCGTCGGACCGGAGGGCGTCGCCGATGAGGTGGTAGGCATGCCAGGCATCCCGGGCCCCGGCGTCGGCCGCCCAAAGGGCACATGCCTCATCGGCAGACGTGGCGTCACCATCGACGAGTGCCGAAATCGTCTCGCGCCGCCCCTGCAACCCGTCATTTAACTGCTCAGACATCTTCAATTGCTCCATGTGCAAACGGTCCGTCACCAACGCTTGCCCTGTGGGGTATCGAGCAGGGGCCGCAGGCGCTCGGCAATCGCTTCGCGCGCCCGAAAGATGCGGGATCGTACGGTGCCGATCGGACAGTTCATGACTTCGGAAATCTCTTCGTAGCTCAGGCCCTCGAGTTCGCGCAAAGTCACTGCCTGACGCAAATCATCTGACAAATCCTCGATTGCCGAGTTCACGGCCGCCGCAATTTCTTTGCTCGCCAGCATGGCTTCGGGTGTTTCGCCGCTGGTTAGTGCGTTCTCGCTACGGGAAGTTTCGTCCCCGTCGTCACTTGAATGAAGGGTGGATTCAAAAACGAGCGGGTCACGCTTCATGTCGACCAGCGCCTTCTTGGCGGTATTCACCGCAATCCGGTAAAGCCACGTATAGAACGCGCTGTCGCCACGGAACTGCGGGATAGCCCGGTAGGCGCGGATGAAGGACTCCTGTGCAATGTCCTGCACAAGATCCGCATCCCGCACCATGCGCCCGATCAAGCGCTCGATACGGCGCTGGTACTTGACCACCAGCATCTCGAAGGCACGGGTATCGCCGCGCTTGACACGCTCGACCAGCAGCGCATCGGCATCCGCATCGACCATTCAGAAGGGGGGGCGTTCCTCGTCGGAACGGGGTGCAAGACCAGAAGCAAACGAATATACAGCAGCTCGAAACGGGTGCCACGCTGCACCCGCGGCCTCGCCTTCAACAGGGAGCCAGGCGGCAGATCCATCACTAAACCGCACGCGCAGCAGCATCCACGAACCGAGGTCGACCATCACGTCGGGCGCTTGCACATCGCGAGCCGAAGCGCCGAACGAGTCCGCGGTCCATGCGGCGCCGGTCCAGGCAACCCGTGAGGGCGCCGCTCTCGGCAAGAACCACCCAGCAAGGCCCGCCGCCAGACCTGAAGCGGTGGCCAAGAGAGTAACAACCGACGATCCGCGGGTTGGCTCGAATTGCAGTGCCAACCAGGCAACCAGACACGCTGCGGCTGCGGCGTGCAAGGAGGCCTGTATGCCTCGCCACACGTGCCCGGCATCAGCAACCACAGCGACAGCTGGCGGCAGCCGCAAGCGGGCCTTCCTTCGGGAAAGTCAGGCCCGCCGGAACACCAACGTCCCGTTGGTGCCGCCGAAGCCGAAATTGTTCTTCACGGCGACGTCGATCTTCATTTCGCGTGCGACGTTCGCGCAGTAATCGAGGTCGCACTCGGGGTCTTGGTCGAAGATGTTGATCGTGGGCGGAGACACCTGGTGGTGCAGCGCAAGCACCGTGAAGACCGACTCGATGCCCCCCGCCCCGCCAAGCAGATGCCCCGTCATCGACTTGGTCGAATTGACCACGAGTTTCTTCGCGTGGTCGCCAAAGGCGAGCTTGATCGCGTTCGTCTCGTTCACGTCACCCAGCGGCGTTGACGTGCCATGGGCATTGAGATACTGCACCTGGCTCGGCTCGATCCTCGCATTGCGCAGGGCCGCGGCCATCGACCGCTTGGGGCCATCGACGTTCGGAGCCGTCATGTGGAACGCATCGGCACCCATTCCAAAGCCTGCAAGCTCGGCATAGATCTTTGCGCCACGTCGCTTCGCGTGCTCGAATTCCTCGAGCACGAGCACGCCGGCGCCTTCGCCGAGAACAAATCCGTCACGATCCTTGTCCCAGGGGCGTGATGCCGTCTGCGGCGAGTCGTTCCGTGTGGACAAGGCCCGCGCAGAGGCGAACCCGCCGACACCCAGGGGCGACACCGTGCTTTCGGCACCGCCCGCGACCATGACGTCGGCGTCGCCGTATTCGATCAATCGCCCCGCCTCGCCGATGCAGTGCAGACCCGTCGTGCACGCCGTGACGATCGCGAGGTTGGGCCCCTTGAACCCGTACTTGATCGAGATATGGCCGGAGATCATGTTGATGATCGAGGCCGGTACAAAAAAAGGCGATATGCGTCTTGGACCACGCTCGCGATACTCACCGTCGGTCTGCTCGATGAGCGGCAGGCCGCCGATGCCGGATCCGACGATGCAGCCGATGCGCTCGGCCGCGTCCTCGCTCAGCGAGTCGCCTGAGGGCACGCCCGAGTCCTGCACCGCCTGGATCGCCGCAGCCATACCGAAATGGATGAAGGTGTCCATGTGCCGTGCTTCTTTGCCGGGGATGTAATCCTCGATGTTGAAGCCCTTCACCTCGCCGGCGATACGGCACGAGAAAGCCGCGGCATCGAACCTGGTGATGTCGGCAATGCCCGAACGGCCAGCCAAGAGATTCGCCCAGCCCTCGGCAACCGTATTGCCCACCGGGCTGACCAGCCCCAGGCCGGTCACGACCACACGACGACGGGTCATCGTTCCGCCCGACCTCAGGCCTTTTGATGCTTGACCGCGTAATCGATCGCGAGCTGTACGGTCGTGATCTTCTCGGCCTCTTCATCGGGAATCTCGATGCTGAACTCGTCTTCGAGAGCCATCACAAGTTCCACCGTGTCGAGCGAGTCGGCGCCGAGGTCGGCCACAAAGGCCTTCTCGTTCGTGACGTCCGACTCGGGCACGCCGAGCTGTTCGGCAATGATCTTCTTCACACGGGCTTCAATATCGCTCATGACTCCTCCAGGAGTGGTGTACTAAAACAGCCCGCGATTCTACCGGCGGGGCCATGACCGGGTTTCAAGACATGTACATGCCGCCATTGACGTGCAATTCGCAGCCAGTGACGTAGCCCGCAAGCGGGCTGGCAAGAAACGCCACTGCGTGAGCAATCTCGTCTGGCGTGCCGAGGCGGCCGAGCGGGATCTGCTGCATCAGCGCGACCTTCTGGGCCTCCGGCAACTCCGACGTCATGTCGGTGGCGATGAAACCGGGCGCGATGCAGTTGACGGTGATGTTGCGGCTGCCGAGTTCACGCGCCAGCGCACGCGTCATGCCCGACACGCCTGCCTTCGATGCAGCGTAGTTGGCCTGACCTGCATTGCCGCTGGCACCCACCACGGATGTGATGTTGACGATCCGGCCAAAGCGTTGCTTCATCATCGTGCGCATCACCGCACGGCACAGGCGGAATACGGCCTTCAGGTTCGTATCGAGGACGGCGTCCCAGTCCTCGTCCTTCATGCGCATGGCCAGCGTGTCGCGTGTGATGCCCGCGTTGTTGACCAGCACATGCAGGCCGCCGTGGGACTTGACGATTCCGTGGACCGCGTCTTCAACCGAAGCAGCGTCATTGACATCCAGGCACAGGCCCTGACCACCGAAGGCGGCCAGGGCGTCGCCGATCGCGGCGGCGCCCGCAGGCGTCGTGGCCGTCCCGACAACCTTGAATCCCTGCGCCGCCAGAGTGCTGGCGATGGCCCGGCCAATGCCGCGCGAGGCGCCGGTCACGAGCGCGACCTGGGCACTGGGGCGTTCACTCATGCGAGAACCTCCTTCGCTGCGGAAAGGCTGTCCGGGTCGAGCATGGTCATGCTGATCGCTTCGGCATCGATCCGCTTGACCAACCCCGCCAGGACCTTGCCCGGCCCGCATTCGAGTATGTGCACAAGACCACGAGCACGCAGCGCCTGCACGACCTCGACCCACCGGACCGGCCCGAAGGCCTGCCGGTAAAGCGCATCCCGTATGGCCGCAGGCTCAGTTTCTGCGCGCGCATCGATATTGTTGACGACCGCAATCCTGGGCGTCCGAATTTCAATCGCGGCAAGTCGCTCTCGCAGGCGATCGGCCGCAGGCTTCATCAACGAAGAATGGAAGGGCGCGGACACCGCCAGCAAGAGTGCACGCTTGGCGCCGGCCGCCTTCAGAATTTCGCATGCCCTGTCGACGCCGGCCTTGGTGCCTGCGATCACGGTCTGCTTGGGGTCATTGAAGTTGGCCGCCTCGACGGCCTGCCCAGTGGCTGCAGACGCCTGCGCACATCCGGCAACCACGGCCGCCGCATCCAGCCCGAGGATCGCGGCCATGGCGCCCGCACCGACAGGCACCGCCTCCTGCATGGCCTGCGCTCGCAGGCGCACCAGCGGAAGTGCCTCGGCCAGCGTGAGCGCCTCGGCCGCAACGAGGGCACTGTATTCGCCGAGCGAGTGGCCGGCCACGGCCGCCGGCTCCGCGCCCGCCTTTGCGCGCCACGCCCGATAGCATGCGATGGCTGACGTGAGCATCACCGGTTGCGTATTCGTGGTCAGGTCCAGCGCCTCTTTCGGACCTTCCCGAATGAGGCGTGCGACATCCTCGCCCAGCACTTGTGACGCTTCGTCGAGAGTCGCACGCACGGAAGCGTCGTTCCCCCAGGCTTCGAGCATGCCTACAGACTGGGAACCTTGCCCCGGAAATACAAAAGCAAACGGCTTCATGATGATTCGGTGATGCAAGGTGCGATGCGTCGCCTCAAAGGTCGAGCAAAGCGGCCCCCCAGGTAAATCCGCCACCGACGCCTTCGAGCAACACCGTATCGCCTTTCCGGATGCGGCCGGCCCTTACGGCAGCGTCGAGCGCCAGCGGCACCGACGCGGCAGAGGTATTGCCATGCTCGTCCACCGTGACGACCAGCTTGTCCAGGGGCAGTTTCAGCTTGCGCGCGGTGCCGTGCATGATGCGGATATTGGCTTGATGCGGGATCAGCCAATCGATGTCCGCTTCAACCCGCCCGGCCTTGGACAATACCGAGCGCGCAACACTGTCCAGAACCCCGACCGCGAGCTTGAAGACGGCCTGGCCGTCCATCTTGAGCAGCGGATCGCCCATCACCTTGCCGCCCGATACCGATCCAGGCACACAAAGAATGCCCACGTGCCGGCCATCGGCGTGCAACTCGGTCGCGAGCAGGCCGGGTTGGTCGCTGGCCTCCAGAACGACGGCCCCTGCGCCGTCGCCAAAGAGCACACATGTCGTCCGGTCGTCGAAGTCGAGGATGCGCGAGAAGATCTCGGCGCCGATCACCAGCGCGCGCGACGCCGCACCGGTGCGGATCATCGAGTCGGCCACCGTCAGCGCATAGACGAATCCCGAGCAGACCGCCTGAACGTCGAATGCCGGGCACCCATGAATGCCGAGCTTCTGCTGAACGATGCAGGCCGTCGACGGGAATACCATGTCCGGCGTCGACGTCGCCACAATGATCAGGTCGATATCGCCCGCCTCGCGCCCAGCAGCTTGCAGCGCTTGCCGCGCAGCGAGCGTCGCGAGATCGCTCGACATCACCCCGTCGTCGGCAAAGTGGCGCGCACGAATGCCCGTGCGCTCGACGATCCAATCGTCGCTGGTCTGGACACCACGCCCCGCGAGCATCTGCACCATCTGCGCATTGCTCAAGCGTCGAGCAGGCAGATGACTCCCCGTGCCGGTGATGCGTGAGTGCCGAGGTGGTGTCGTGGTCATGCGGTTTGCGAATCTGCCGAAATCTGCGCAGCAGGCAGCGCCTGGAACGTCTCTGCGATGCGGTCGTGAACGCGGTCGACCAAGCGGTTGCGGGCGGCATCATAAGCGCGGACCAGCGCGTTCTCGAAGGCCATCGCATCGGCAGAACCGTGGCTCTTGAACACGAGGCCGCGCAAACCCAGCAATGCGGCGCCGTTGTAACGGCGTGGATCTAGCCGCTTCTTGAAGTGATTCAGCACGGGAAGGGCTACCAAGCCTGCCACTTTGCCGTAGAGGCCGCGAGTGAACTCCTGCCGGATGAACTCACTCATCATCGATGCCAGGCCCTCGGATGTCTTGAGCATCACATTGCCGACAAATCCGTCGCAAACCACGATGTCGGTCGTGCCCTTGAAGATGTCGTTGCCTTCGACGTTGCCATGGAAGTTGATCAGCCCGGCCATCGAAGCCTCGCGCAGAATCTCCGCCGAGCGCTTGATGGTCTCACTGCCCTTGATCGCCTCTTCGCCGATGTTGAGCAAGCCCACGGTGGGTTCTTCCTTGCCGTCGATCGCGCCGACCAGGGCGCTGCCCATGACTGCAAATTGCAGCAGGTGCTCCGGCGTGCAGTCGACGTTGGCACCCAGGTCCAGCACTGTGGTGAAGGCGTCGTGGCGATTCGGCAACACGGCGGCAATCGCCGGGCGGTCGATGCCATCGACGGTCTTGAGCACGTATCGGGCGAGCGCCATCAGTGCGCCGGTATTGCCTGCCGAGACACAGGCATGTGCAGGGGCTGTACCGTCCATACCGGGCTTGACCTGAGACACCGCGACACGCATCGACGAATCGCGCTTGCGGCGTAGCGCCACCTCCACCGGGTCCTCCATCGTCACGACTTCCGATGCAGGCACGACCCTGCAACGAGACCACGCCGCCGCTGGCGCCAGAACTTCAGGCCGGCCCACCAGCAGCAGTTCGGCGTCAGGATGCTTGTCCAGAAATGACCTGCAGGCCGGCAGCGTGACCGAAGGGCCGTGGTCACCACCCATGCAGTCCACCGCCAACCGCACAGTTTGCAGCGGTTCAGGCGCGAAGTGCATCAGGCGACGTAGAAAGTACCAATGCCCGGACGCACGACTGGCGCACTCCGGGCATCGGATGGGTTCTCAGCGCGGGCACAGCAAGCAATGGCTGCGCGCAGGCGCGCATCGATCAGGCGTCGGCCTTGGTCTTGAGAACTTTGCGGCCACGGTAAAAACCCGTGGGGCTGATGTGATGGCGGAGATGCACCTCGCCAGTGGTCGGCTCGACGGCTGTTCCCGGCGTGCCAAGCGCATTGTGCGAACGGTGCATGCCGCGCTTGGACGGCGACTTCTTGTTTTGCTGAACGGCCATGTCGAACTCCTGAATGCGCGGCGCCCATTGGACTTCTGCGACACGTTGCAGGGTCCAGATGTGCTTGGGCGGACGTCGATTGACGTATTACGCCGGGCGAAAAGCCTTTGAGTGTATCACGCGTCGCTCAGGTGGTCGACCGCTTTGGTTTGAGCGCGGCCAGGGCAGCGAACGGGTTGGGCTGCGCGTCATTTGCCAACAAGTCAGTGTCCACTCCGCCATCGAAGACCAATGGTTGGGGGCACACATCATGTCTGGGCACGATCGGCAGAGCGAGAATCAGCTCGTCTTCGATCAGGTCATTCAAGACCAGGGAGCGCGGCAATGCAAGCACGTCCTCCTCGCTTTCCTCGTCGAGGCGTGCGGCATCGTCCTCGTTAGGCACGAAGCGGAACGTGCGGTCTATATCCAGGGGCAGCGCGGCCGGCTGCAGACATCGTTGACAAGTCATCCAGACCATGGCCCGAACCACCAGATGCAACCGAACTTCAGGCGAGACGCCAGCCGTCTCCCCCCATGAGCCTGTCACCCGCCAGCGCGCCTCACCGCCCACCCCGTCGGACGGTACCCAGGTGGCAGCAGCAAGGCGAGTCAGGCTGGCAAGTGGCGTATTGCCCTCGAGCGACGCCCGCGCCTTGGCGAAGGCGGCCACATCGAGTCGCGCGGGGTCGAGGCCGGACGCTTTCATGCCATCAGTGTACGGGCCGGGCCCGAACGACAATCGGGCCATGGTCAACCCCGCGCCGCTCGTCCTGGCATCCACGTCGCGTTATCGGCGCGAACTCCTGGAGCGCCTTCGACTGCCCTTCGAAGTCCAGTCACCCGACGTCGACGAGACGCCGCGCGCCGGCGAGCTGCCCGAAGCATTGGCCCTGAGGCTGGCGCTCGAAAAGGCACGCGCCGTAGCGACGCGTCGTCCTGGCGCGGTGGTGATCGGCTCCGATCAGGTAGCCGATCTCGACGGTCAGGCCATCGGCAAACCCGGAACCCACGAACGCGCGGTGACACAGTTGCGCCTGATGCGTGGCCGGCGCGTGGTCTTCCAGACCGCCGTGGCGGTCGTGCGCCCGGACATCGCTTACGAGGCGAGCAGCCTGGCGCGGGTGATCGTGACGTTTCGCGACCTGTCCGAGCACGAAATCGAGCGCTATCTAAGCGCAGAGCAGCCTTACGATTGCGCAGGCAGCGCCAAGAGCGAGACTCTCGGAATTGCGCTGCTTGCATCGATCGAATCCGACGACCCGACCGCCCTCGTGGGGCTGCCACTGATCCGGACCTGCGACCTTCTGCGAGGCGCTGGCGTCGATCCGTTGCAGCCGTGAAGCGGAACCAACGTACACGGGTGATGAGCCTACCCCCGCATATTCGAAGATCAGCCGGCCTCGCCGAGCCCTCGTCGGCTGCTCGACCGGCCATCCCGGGTTCGGCGGGCCGACGTGTTTGCACGATGGAGCGTCCTCGATGACAACGCGAGGTTCGCTGCTGCTGATGCCGAACACGCTCGACCTCGGCGCGGAAGCCTGCGACCTGCGCGACGTGCTGCCCGACGGCGTGCTGCGCCGCGCGGCTGCGCTGTCCTACTGGGCGGCGGAGGACGCGCGCTCGACACGCGCATTTCTCAAACGCGTCGCCATCATTCACCCGCTGGCCCAGACGCTTCAAGCGACCACGATCACCGAGCTGCCGCGTGCACGCAAGGGCACGACCGACGCGCCACCGGCCTCGGCGTGGCGCCAACTGCTGCAGCCGGCGCTTGCAGGCCACGACGTCGGTCTCATCTCGGAGGCCGGCCTTCCAGCGGTCGCAGACCCAGGTGCGTTGCTGGTTGCCGCGGCGCACGATCTGGGGATACCGGTGTGCGCAATGACGGGCCCAAGTTCGATCGTGCTTGCGCTCGCGTCCAGCGGCCTGAATGGCCAAAGCTTTGCTTTCGTCGGATATGTGCCGCAGGAGCCTGGCGCACGCGACGCGCGGCTGCGCGAGCTCGAGGCCCTGTCACGCCGCCTGCGTCAGACGCAGTTGATGATCGAAACGCCGTACCGCAACGAGGCCCTGCTCAAAGCACTGATCACCGAACTCGCACCGAGCACACAACTGTCGGTCAGTTGGGGTCTCACGCTGACCGCCGGCGGCACGCGCTCGAATTCGGTCGCCGAATGGCGACAACGCCCGGGCGACATCCCGGAGCGCTGCCCGGCGGTGTTCGCCTTGCTGGCGAGGTGAGGGCCCGGATCGCCGTTATCGGTGCGAGACAATAGGCTCATTGCCTTCAACCGTGGGCATGCTTCCGAAGTGCACCCTGCGCATCGAACATGATTCTTGTCACCGGCGGCGCCGGCTTCATCGGCAGCAACTTTGTCCATGACTGGCTCGCCCAGTCAGACGAGGGTGTCGTCAACCTCGACGCCCTGACCTACGCCGGCAACCTGGCGAACCTGGTGTCGCTCAAAGGCGACGCGCGGCACGTGTTCGTGCAGGGCGACATTGCAGACAGCGCGTTGGTCGAAGGCCTGATGTCCACGTACCGCCCACGCGCGGTCATCCACTTCGCCGCCGAAAGCCACGTCGACCGCAGCATCCACGGGCCGGCAGCGTTCATCCGGACCAACATCGAAGGAACTTTCTGCCTGCTGCAGGCCGCACGTGCGCATTGGAGCGGGCTCGGCGAGGCCGAACGAAAGGCCTTCCGCTTCCATCACGTTTCGACCGACGAGGTCTACGGCAGCCTCGGCCCTGGTGACGCCCCGTTCGCCGAAGACCACCCCTACGCCCCCAACAGCCCCTATTCGGCCAGCAAGGCAGCGAGCGACCATCTCGTGCGGGCTTGGCACCACACGTACGGCCTGCCGGTCGTCACGACGAACTGCTCCAACAACTACGGCCCTTGGCACTTTCCGGAGAAGCTGATCCCGTTGCTGATCGTGAATGCCCTCGCCGGCAAGCCGCTACCGATCTACGGTGACGGCCTGAATGTGCGCGACTGGCTGTACGTACGCGACCACTGCAGCGCCATTCGCACCGTACTCGCTCGCGGACGCGTGGGCGAGGTTTACAACGTCGGGGGCTGGAATGAAAAGACCAACCTCGACATCGTGCATGAAGTGTGCGACCTGCTCGATGACCTGCGGCCCGATCCCGCCGGCCCCCGCCGCCGGCTGATCCATTTCGTGAAGGACCGGCCGGGACATGACCGGCGCTACGCCATCGACGCGCGCAAGATCGAGCGCGAATTGGGGTGGCGACCCGCCGAGACCTTCACCAGCGGACTTCGGAAGACCGTGGAATGGTTTCTCGAGCATGGGGAATGGGTGGTCGACGTGCAAAGCGGCGCCTATCGTGACTGGATCACGGCCCAATACGGCGGACCGGGCGGCGGCGAATGAGGATCGTGCTGCTGGGCAGCCAGGGGCAGGTGGGCTGGGAACTGCAGCGCGCGCTGGCGCCCCTCGGCGAAGTCATCGCACTGACGCGCAACGGCGAACCCACCGCCGACCTGGCCCAGCCGCGCGCGCTGGCCGCACACGTGCGATCGCTCGCACCGCAGGTGATCGTGAATGCTGCTGCCTATACCGCCGTCGACAAGGCAGAGAGCGAGCCTGCGCTGGCGCACGAGATCAATGCAGCGAGTCCGGGGGCACTGGCGGAGGTAGCGGTCGAGCTCGACGCCTGGCTTGTGCACTACAGCACCGACTACGTGTTCGATGGCAGCGGCAGCGCGGCGCGCGACGAAGACTCGCGCACTGGGCCGCTCGGAGTCTACGGGCGCACCAAGCTGGAGGGCGAAGAACGGGTGCGCGCCAGCGGGTGCCGCCACCTGATCCTGCGCACCAGCTGGGTCCATGGCACGCGGGGTGGAAACTTCGCCAGGACGATGCTGCGCCTTGCGGCCGAGCGTGATCGCCTGACGGTCGTGGACGACCAGGTCGGCGCACCCACCGGGGCCGATCTGCTGGCCGACGTGACCGCACACGTACTGCGTTCCGCCTGGCGGCGGCCGTCGCTGGCGGGCACGTACCACGCCGTGGCGAGCGGCGAGACGAGTTGGCACGGCTACGCCTGCCTTGTCGTCGAATGGGCCCGCTCGCATGGACATGCGGTCAAGGTGCCCGCGGGCGCCATCGAAGCGGTGCCGAGCACCGCGTTCCCGACGCCGGCACGCCGGCCCCTCAATTCGCGCCTGTCCACGAACCGACTCCGCCAGACGTTCGACCTCGAGATGCCGCCCTGGCAGCACGGTGTCGAGCGCATGCTGGCCGAAGTCCTGGGCCAATGACGTCAAGACCTTCTGGAGATTTACGTTTGTCACGCAAAGGCATCATCCTCGCCGGGGGCTCCGGCACCCGTCTGCACCCGGCCACCCGATCGATCAGCAAACAACTCCTGCCGGTCTATGACAAACCGATGATCTATTACCCGTTGAGCACCCTGATGCTCGCGGGCATCCGGGACATCCTCGTCATCAGCACGCCACAGGATCTCCCGCGCTTCAACGATCTGCTCGGCGACGGCAGTCAGTGGGGGCTGAACCTGCAGTACTGCGAGCAACCGCGTCCGGAAGGGCTGGCACAGGCCTTCATCCTCGGTCGCGACTTCATCGGCGGGAAGCCCAGTGCACTGGTTCTGGGAGACAACATCTTCTACGGCCATCACCTTCAGGGCCTGCTCGTCGACGCCGCCGCTCGCAACGACGGAGCGCGCGTCTTTGCATACCACGTCACTGATCCGGAACGTTATGGCGTCGTCGAATTCGACGCCGGCGGTCGTGCGCTGAGCATCGAGGAGAAGCCGGACGCCCCGCGCAGCCCGTACGCCGTCACGGGTCTGTATTTCTACGACGAGCAGGTGTGCGACATCGCGGCCGGGCTCGCCCCCAGCCCGCGCGGCGAGCTCGAGATCACGGACGTCAATGCGCGCTACCTGGCGCAGGGCCAACTCGACGTCGAAGTCATGGGGCGCGGTTATGCATGGCTCGACACCGGCACCCACGACAGCCTGCTCGAAGCCAGCCAGTTCATCGCCACGCTCGAGCGGCGCCAAGGGCTGAAAGTGGCGTGCCCCGAAGAGATTGCGTACCGTGCAGGCTGGATCGATGCGGCACAGCTGGAACGGCAAGCCCAGGCCCTGCAGAAGAGCGGCTATGGCCAGTACCTGATGCAGGTGCTGCGCGAGCGGGTGTTCTGAGCATGAAGCTCATCCCCACGCGCATTCCCGACGTCGTGATCGTCGAACCCGCGGTCTTTGCGGACGAACGCGGCTGGTTCATGGAGAGTTTCAATGCGCCGCGCTTCGACCAGATGCTGTCCGCGCTCGGTCTTCCACTGCCGGGCGCCTTCGTGCAGGACAACCATTCCTGCTCGAGGTCCGGCACGCTGCGTGGGCTGCACTTCCAGGTGGCCCCTCATGCCCAGGGCAAGCTGGTGCGCGTGGTGCAGGGCGCGGCCTTCGACGTGGCTGTCGACATCCGGCCGGGTTCACCCACGCTCGGGCAATGGGTCGGTGTCGAACTCAGCGCCGACAACCACCGCCAACTGTGGCTGCCGGCAGGTTTTGCCCACGGGTTCCTCGCGCTCGCGGACGAGACGCACTTCCTGTACAAGACCACCGACGTCTACGCGAGGGAATGCGAGCGCGCGATCCGCTGGGACGACCCGGACCTGGCCATAGACTGGCCGCTCGCGCGCATTGGCGGGCCGCCTTTGCTGGCCCCGAAGGATGCGGCCGCGCCGTCGTTCGCCGACGCCCTGTGCACCTTGTAGTTCCACATGGCGTGACCACGGCCCGTCATACGACGGGAACGCTCGCGTGACTCGGTGACCGCGACCTAGAGGCGCCAGACCCTCAACCCGGTGGCGCGCAGGTCTTCTGCGCCAAAGGCGGCCTTGACGTCGACGAAGACGCCCGAGCGTGTCACCTTGCGGCACAGGTCCTCAGTGCCCAGCGCGCGGAACTGCCGGTGCGCCACGGCAGCCACGATCGCATCGGCCCGCGGCAGCTGCTCCCACGGCACAAGGTGCACGCCGTATTCGTGCAAGGCCTCGTCGGGATCGGCCTCCGGGTCATGCACGAAGACATCGGCGCCGTAGCTGCGCAACTCGTGGATGATGTCGACCACCTTGCTGTTGCGCAGGTCGGCGCAGTCTTCCTTGAAGGTCAGGCCGAGCACGTTGACCTTCGCGCCCTTGACATAGCTGCCAGCAGCGATCATGTGCTTGACCGTCTGCTCGGCAATGAACTTGCCCATGCCGTCGTTGATGCGGCGCCCTGCCAGGATCACTTGCGGGTGATAGCCGAGCATTTCGGCCTTGTGGGTCAGGTAATACGGGTCCACGCCGATGCAATGCCCGCCGACGAGGCCAGGCTTGAACTTCAGGAAGTTCCACTTGGTGCCGGCCGCCTCGAGCACCTCGCTCGTATCGATGCCCACCTTGTCGAAGATGATCGCAAGCTCGTTCATCAGCGCGATGTTCAGGTCACGCTGCGTGTTTTCGATCACCTTGCAGGCCTCGGCCGCCTTGATGCTGCTGCAGCGATGCACGCCCGGCTTCACGATGCGTTCGTACAACGCCGCCACCTTGTCGAGCGTCTGTGGCGAGTCGCCGGCGACGACCTTGATCACATTGGTCAGCATGTGCTCGCGGTCGCCTGGATTGATGCGCTCAGGGCTGTAGCCGACGTTGAAATCCTGGCGCCATTTCAGGCCGGAGACACGCTCGAGTTCCGGAATGCACACCTCCTCGGTCGCGCCTGGATAGACAGTGGATTCATAGATCACCGTCGCACCCTTCTTCATGTGCGCGCCCGTGGCACGGCTGGCACCGATCAGCGGGCCGAAGTCGGGGATGTGCGCATCATCCACCGGTGTAGGCACGGCGATGATGATCATGTCGGCCTCGGCGAGCACCGTCGGGTCCGCGCTGTACTCGGCATGCACGGCAAGTGCCATCTCGGCGTCGGGAATCTCGCGCGACGGGTCAGTGCCGGCCTGGCAGCGCGCCACCTTCGATTCAACGATATCGAAACCGATCGTCCTGCCCTGCTTGCCGAACTCGACGACGAGCGGCAGCCCGACGTAACCCAAACCCACCACTGCAACGACGGACACCGAAAGCTCCCCAGGAAACAAACGCTGTGTCGCAGCCCAGTGCACGCCGGCCTTCGCCGAGCGTGACTCTCAGGCCGTCGACGTATCTGTCTTGTTGCCGCCGAGCAGCGATGCCACGCGCTTCTTCGGGCGGATGTTCGGCGACAGCCCACCGCTGCGCACGGGGGCAGCGGGCACGGGCGGCTTGCCCGCATCCCATCCCGGCGAGCCCGTTCCGGACGGCTCGTAGGGCTTGTCGAAAAACGGGTCAGACGGCGTGCGCGCGCGAGACGGTGCCGCCGGTCGGGCCGGTGTCGGCCGCTCGTCGCGGTCCTCGAAATCGCGGCGCGGTCGACGCGGCGGACGCGAGTCCTCGATGTCGATGGGTTCGATCTCGATCTTGCGCTTGATCAGTTTCTCGATATCCGACACCAGGCGCGTGTCGTCGCGGTCCACCAGCGTCACCGCCAACCCGGATGCGCCGGCACGGCCCGTCCGGCCGATGCGGTGGACGTAATCCTCCGCGTTGAAGGGCACATCGAAATTGAAGACAGCAGGCAGGTCGGCAATGTCCAGGCCGCGCGCCGCCACGTCGGTGGCCACCAGCAGATCGACCTCGCCGGCCTTGAAAGCCGCCAGCGACTTCAACCGCTCGTCCTGCGACTTGTCGCCGTGCAGTGCCGCGGTGCGCAAGCCGTCGCGTTCGAAAGAGCGCGCCAGCCGCGCAGCGCCGAGCTTGGAATTGACGAAGACGATCGCCTGCGAAAGCTCGCGGGACTTGAGCAGTTGGCGCACGACCTGCCGCTTGTCGTCGTCGGCCACGCTGTAGAACCGCTGTTCGACGGTGGAGGCCGTGGCGTTCGGGCGTGCAACCTCCACCAGCAGCGGGTCCTGCAGGTAACTCTGCGCCAGGCGCTTGATCTCGGGAGAAAACGTGGCCGAGAACAGGAGCGTCTGCCGCTGCTTGGGTAGATACGAGAGGATCCGCTGCAGGTCGGGCAGAAAGCCAATGTCGAGCATGCGATCGGCCTCGTCCAGGACCACGTACTCCACCTGATTCAGAACACAGTTCTTCGCCTCGATATGGTCGAGCAGCCGGCCCGGCGTGGCGATCAGCACCTCGACACCGGTCTTGAGCACGGCCGTTTGGGGCTTCATGTCGATGCCCCCGAACACCACGGTCGACCGCAGCAGCGTGTGCTTGGCGTAGGTCTTGACGTTGTTGGCGACCTGATCGGCCAATTCGCGCGTGGGAGCAATCACCAGGGCGCGCACCGGATGCCGCGCCGGCGAGGCGCTTGCGGTCTCGTGACGCAGCATCTTCTGCAGCAACGGCAACGTGAATGCCGCCGTCTTGCCGGTGCCGGTCTGTGCCGCGCCCATGACGTCTCGGCCGTCGAGGACGATCGGGATCGCCTTGGCCTGGATCGGCGTCATCGCCGTGTAGCCGCTCTCGAGAACCGCGCGCAGAAGCTTGGGATCGAGAGCGAGGGTGTCGAAACGCTGCGGCACAGGGGCCGGGGCTTCAGGCTCGGAATGCAGAGGGTCTTGATTCATTCAACCGCGAATTATCCCTTACCCAGGCCATTAGCGTCGATAAATGAGCCAGCGCGGTGTCTTGAATCGCACGATCCGCCAATACATGGCCACGTAAGTCACCGCGAACAAGGCGACGAAACCCATCAACACGCCGGTCTGGTTCCAGAACGATACGGCGGGAACGACCGAGAACATGCAAAGCAGCCAAAGATAAGGCGAGGTCATCGAATTTCGCCGCGTCAGTGCCTTCGCCGTGCGGTTGCCGACGGCCCACCGCATCAGGCGGCGGTACACCAATGAATGCAGATGGATGCCATCCGGCATGCTTGGGGGCAAAGCTCGAATGAAGCGCCGTCGATAGATCGAGAAGACCGTTTCGAAGATCGGGTAGATGCACACCAGCAGCGGAAACATCGGCGAGACCTGCGGATTGCGGTGCAGCAGGAGGATGGCGACCTCGGCCACGTAGAAACCCACGAAATAGGCGCCGCCGTCGCCGAGAAAGATCAGCCCTGCCGGAAAGTTCCAGACGAAGAATCCAAGCACGGCGCCGATGCCCCCGAGCGCCAGAGACAACACGAGGGTGTCGCCGACCTGGGCGCCGACATACGCCAGGCTGGCCAGGATCAGCACGGCGCACATCGACGCAAGGCCGTTGAACCCGTCGATGATGTTCACGGAATTGGCGACCCCGGCCACCGCGAAAACGGTCAGCGCAATGGCGCCTGCGCGGTGGGAGACCAACCAGTCGAGCCCGGGGAGGGCGGTGTGTTCGATCACGCCATCCACCAGCCACGCCGCCAGCAGCGCCGACAGTGCCGTGGCCGCCAGCCGGCGTCTCGGGCTGATGGCCTTTGTCAAGTCTTCATGAACACCCACGAGGAAGGCAGGAAGGCCACAGGCGACCAGCAGACCCGCGTCGCCACCCACCGCGGGTGTCCACCACCAAAGACCCAGAATCCCCGCAGCCATGCCCCCAAAGATGCCGACACCCCCGACCCGTGGCACAGGCATGGCGTGAAATTTTTGCGGTCCCGAAGTGTCGAAATCCAGCGCACCGGCCTTCGACGACCGCACGAGCAGCAGTGTGAGGGCCAGCGAGACGACGAATGTGGCCATCAACAGCAGCATCGGACGATTGTATTTGCCGCGGCCGGGACAGCAGCTGCATGGGGCTGGCGAATCCGCGTGCCCAGCTAGAATGCTGGTTTTCCAAATCCGTGCGCAAAAGCCGGCGCTGACAGGTCCGATCCCTGGCTCGCGGCGAGCCCAACTCCCGATGCCTTCGAGTCTTGCTGGCAAGACCCTGCGCTACCTGCGCCGGGCCACCTTGACGGTCCTGTATCCGCTGTTCGCACTGTTTGCGCTGCATGGCATCGCGATGGCGCAGGAAGTGGGCTTGACACCCGACGCTTCGTCGCCGACGGGGCCCATCAGATTGCGCCAGCCGGTGCAGGCGCCCGCCGATTCAGCGAAGTCGGCATCGCAGCGCACGTCCACATCGCCAGGATCGGTCAGCGCGACCGATTCGGCCCTGCGTCAAGACTTTGGGACCGACGGCCGCGCCCCGTACCAGCCCGGCGAATTCGAGAAGTTCGTTCAGCGCCAGACAGGCACGCTCAAGGTACAGCGCTTTGGTGCGGACCTTGTTGCGCGCTATGCCGACCCTGCGGCGGCCGATTCACCAGCCCTCGTGCCGCCTGAATACATCATTGCGCCGGGCGACGAGATCGTCGTCACGCTGTGGGGCTCGGTGGATGCCGATTTGCGCCTGGTCGTCGACCGCGCCGGCCGCATCAGTATTCCGCGCGTGGGCACCGTGCAGGTGGCCGGCGTACGCCAGGCCGAACTCGCCGCGACGATCGGCCGCCGCGTGGGCCTCGTCTTCAAGAACTACGAGATGAACGTATCGGTCGGTGCACTGCGCGGCATCCGGGTCTTTGTCACCGGATTCGTGGGCAACCCCGGTGCATATACGGTCAACAGCCTGTCCACCATCACGGCAGCGTTGTTCCGAGCCGGCGGTCCTTCGTCGGCAGGGAGCTTCCGTCGCATCGAACTGAGGCGCGGCGCCCAGATGATCTCGACGTTCGACCTGTACGACTTCCTGCTCAAGGGCGACCGCTCCGGCGACCGCCTGCTGCAGGCGGGCGACGTCATTCATGTGTTGCCGGTCGGCGACGAAGTCGCGGTGATCGGCAGCGTGAACAAGCCGGCCGTGATCGAGCTCAAGACGGGAGAGACCGTGGCCGATGCCCTGCGCGGCGTGGGAGGCTTCACGGCCGTGGCCGACCGGACGCGCCTGTCGGTCGAACGCCTTTCGGACCGCAACTCGCAGCGGGTGCGCGAGCTCGCGCTGCCGGCCGATCTGTCCACGTCCCTCAGCCATGGTGACGTGCTTCGCGCCTTCAGCGCGGTCGACGCGTTGCTGCCGATGCAGGTGCAGAACAAGCGTGTGCGTGTCGAGGGTGAAGTGGCCCGGCCGGGCGACTACGTGCTGCCACCCAGCAGCACGTTGGCGGATGCGTTGGCCGCAGCCGGTGGCCTGACGCAGGCCGCCTTTGTCTATGGCACGGAGTTCACGCGCGAGAGTGTCCGCATCACGCAACAGGAAAACTACGAGCGCGCGCTGCGTGACCTGGAATCCGACATTTCGCGCCAGGCGTCGCAACGCGCCGGCAGTGCCGACGAGGCCGCTTCGACGACCACCAGGCTCATCGATCGGCTGCGTGCGGTCAAGCCGACCGGGCGCATCGTTCTGCAGGTGGCGACCGACGCGCGCGAACTGCCGCCGCTGGCCCTCGAAGAGGGTGACCGCGTCTATATCCCGCCGAGGCCCACCACCGTGGGTGTTTTCGGCAGCGTCTTCAACGGCGGCAGCTATCTGTATGGCGGCGAGCGCTCGGTGAGCGATTACCTCAGCCTTGCGGGTGGGCCCACACGCGGCGCGGATCAGGAAAGCACGTTCGTCGTGCGTGCCAACGGAACCGTCGTGAGCAGCCGTCAGGGAACGTCCGGCAGCTGGTTGGCCAGCAAGAGCCCGTTCGAAGGCCTGCGCGCACAGGCCGGCGACACGATCTTCGTACCGGAGGAGATCGACAGAAGCACCTTCACGCAGAAGGCGAAGGACTGGACGCAAATCTTCTACCAGTTCGCGCTCGGCATCGCGGGGTTGAGGGCTGTCGGCCTATGACCGGGCCGAATAGCGCCACGCTGTCGGCTGAAAGTGCCAACGGCGACGACGGCGACAACCTGTCGGTCTTCGACCTTCTGTTGCCGCTGGCCGAGCACGTTCGGCTGTTGATCGTGGCCCCGCTGTTGATCGGCCTCGTCGCGTTGGGCGTGGCCTATCTGCTGCCGCCGACGTACACCGCACGGGCCACGTTCCTGACGCCGCAGCCGCAGAACTCTGCCGCATCGGCGCTCGCATCGCTCGGCCCGCTTGCCGGCATCGCAGGCAATGCCGTCGGCGTGCGCACCGCCGCCGATCAATATGTGTCGCTGATGCAGAGCGCCAATATCGGCGACCGCATCATCGACCGTTTCAAGCTCATGACCGTGTACGACGTGCCGCTGCGCACGGACGCCCGGCGCAGGCTCACGCAGTCTGCGCGCATCGCCCTGGGCAAGAAGGACGGGCTGGTCATGGTCGAGATCGACGACGCCGACCCCCAGCGTGCGGCCGACATGGCCAACGCGCACATCGAAGAGCTGCGCCGCCTGACCGCGTCGCTGGCAGTCACCGAGGCGCAGCAGCGCCGCATCTTCTTCGAGGCCCAGCTCAAACAGACGCGCGACAACCTCGCGCAGGCGCAGGAGTCGCTGCAATCGAGCGGGTTCACCCAGGGCGCACTGCGCGCCGAGCCGCGTGCCGCCGCCGAGTCTTATGCGCGGCTGCGGGCCGAGGCCACCGCCACCGAAGTTCGCCTGCAGGCTTTACGAGGTGCGCTGTCCGACAGCACGCCGGAAGTCAAGGCCGAGCTGGCCACGCTGGGCGCCCTGCGCGCGCAATTGGCCCGGGCCGAACAAGGCAACGACGCCGCGTCCGGCCCCGGCTACGTGGGCAAGTACCGCGAGTTCAAGTACCAGGAGACGCTGTTCGAGCTGTTCGCGCGTCAGTACGAGCTCGCACGCGTGGACGAAAGCCGGGACGGTACCTTGATCCAGGTGGTCGACGCAGCGACACCCCCCGAGCGCAAGACGGGCCCGAAGCGGGGAATCATTGCGATCGTCGCCACCGTGGCAGCGTTCTTCGCCGTGCTCCTGTTCGTCGTCGTGCGCGACCTCTGGCGCAACCACCTCGTGCGCGAGCTGGCCGCTGCGCGCTTGCGCCGTCTGAAAGCCGCGGCGCCTGCCCTCTGACCCACGGCGGACCGGCCGGAGCCACGATCCCGGGCCGGTCCGTCCTGCCACAGAACACATTGCAGACCAAGATGCTCAACGACCTCTCCATTCTCATCACCGGCGGCACCGGCTCCTTCGGCAAGGCTTTCGTGCGCACGCTGCTGGCCCGCTATCCGGGCATCCGCCGTCTCGTGATCTATTCGCGCGACGAGCTCAAGCAGTACGAGATGGCGCAGGTCTTTTCCGAGCGCGAGCATCCGGGCATCCGCTATTTCATCGGCGACATCCGCGACGAGGCGCGCCTTCGGCGCGCGCTCGAAGGCATCGATGTCGTCATCCATGCCGCGGCCCTGAAGCAGGTGCCGGCGGCGGAATACAACCCGTTCGAGTGCATCAAGACCAACGTGCTGGGGGCGCAGAACCTGATCGAGGCCTGCCTGGACAGCAAGGTGCAGCGCGTCGTCGCGCTGTCCACCGACAAGGCCGCGGCACCGATCAACCTGTATGGCGCCACCAAGCTTTGTTCCGACAAGCTCTTCGTCGCCGCCAACAACATCCAGGGCAGCCGCGGCATCCGCTTCAGTGTCGTGCGCTACGGCAACGTGATGGGCAGCCGCGGCTCGGTGATCCCGTTCTTCCTCGAACGCCGCAAGACCGGCGTGCTGCCGATCACCGACCCGCGCATGACGCGTTTCAACATCTCGCTGCAGGAAGGCGTCGACATGGTGCTTTGGTCGATCGAGCACGCACTCGGCGGCGAGGTGCTGGTACCGAAGATCCCGTCCTACCGCATCACCGACGTGGCCACCGCCATTGCGCCCGAGTGCCGGCAAGAGGTGGTGGGCATCCGCCCGGGCGAGAAGATCCACGAGGAGATGATCACCGCGAGCGACAGCTTCAATACCGTGGACATGGGCCGCTATTACGCGATCCTGCCGTCGGCAGCCGCCTACACGATCGAGGAGTTCTGCCAGCGCCGCGGCGCCCGTCTCGTCGAGCCGGGCTTCTGCTACGACAGCGGCAGCAACGCCGACTTCCTGACCGTGGCGCAACTCAAGTCGCTGATCGACGCACACGTGGTCAACCCGAACGTCGACTGACCCTTCGGCGCCATGACCTTCATCCCGTACAGCTGCCAGAACATCGACGAGGACGACATCGCCGCCGTCACCGCGGTGCTGCGCTCCGAGTACCTCACGCAGGGGCCCGCGATCCCGGCATTCGAGACAGCGTTTGCCGAGCGCCACGCGGCCGGCCACGCCGTGGCCGTGTCGAATGCGACTGCCGGGTTGCACATCGCCTGCCTCGCCCTCGGCGTGGGGCCTGACAGCATCGTCTGGACCAGCCCGAACAGCTTCCTCGCGTCGGCCAACTGTGCGCGCTACTGCGGGGCGACGGTCGATTTCGTCGACATCGACCCGGTCACACGCAACCTGTCGCTGGCGGCACTGCGCGCCAAGCTCGAGCGCGCCGAGACCGCCGGCACACTGCCGAAGGTGCTGATCCCGGTCGACTTTGCCGGCCTGCCGTGCGACCTGCGCGAGATGCGTGCGCTGGCCGACCGTTATGGCTTCGCGATCCTCGAGGACGCGTCGCACGCCACCGGTGCCAGCTACCTCGGCCGGCCCGTGGGCAGCGCGTGGGCGGATGCCTGCGTCTTCAGCTTCCACGCCGTGAAGATCGTCACCACGGCCGAGGGTGGCATCGTCACCACGCGCGACCCGGCGCTGGCCAGGAAGCTGCGCCTGCTGCGTTCGCATGGCATGACACGCGATGCCGCAGACCTGCAAGGCCCGGTCGAAGGCCCCTGGGTCTACGAGCAGGTCGAGCTCGGCTTCAACTATCGCATCACCGACCTGCAGGCCGCGCTCGGCCTGTCGCAGCTGCGGCGCATGGATGCCATGCACGATCGCCGCGTCGCGCTGGCCGGCCGCTACGACCAGTTGCTCGCCGGCCTGCCGCTGCGCCTGCCGGCGCGTGCCTCCGACCGCGATTCGTCGTGGCACCTGTATGCCGTCGAGGTCGACGAAACAAGAACGCCGGTCACGCGGGCCGCTGTATTCGCCGCGCTGCGCGCCGCGAATATCGGTGTCAACGTCCACTACATCCCGATCCACACCCAGCCGTACTACCAGCGGCTGGGTTTCCGGCGCGGCGACTTCCCGGCTGCCGAGGCGTATTACGCCCGCGCGCTGTCGCTGCCGCTGTTCCCGGCACTGACCGAGGCGCAGCAGCAGGTCGTGGCCGATACGCTGCGCACGGCGCTGGCCTGACCGATGAAGATCGCCGTCATCCCCGCCCGCGGCGGCAGCAAGCGCATCCCGCGCAAGAACATCCGCGACTTCGCCGGCCGGCCGATGATCGCGTATGCCATCGGCGCAGCGCGTGAAAGCGGGCTGTTCGACCACGTGATCGTCTCGACCGACGACGACGAGATCGCGCAGATCGCCAAGTCGCACGGCGCCGAAGTGCCGTTCGCGCGCCCGCCCGAACTGGCCGACGACCACACCCCGACGGTGCCGGTGATCGTGCATGCGATCCAGGCCTGCCGCGCACTCGGATGGGCAGCGAGCCATGTGTGCTGCATTTATCCGGGCGTGCCGCTGATCCGCGCCGAAGACATCGCGGCCGCGCTGTCGCTGCTCGACGAGGCCGGCGCCGCAGGCTACACCTTCCCCGTGACGCCGTTCCCGTCGGCGATCCAGCGCGCCTTGCGTCGCGGAGCGGACGGCCGCGTCGAGCCGTTCCATCCGCAATACGTCAACACGCGCACGCAGGACCTCGAGCCGGCCTTCCACGACGCTGGCCAGTTCTACTGGGGTGCCGCCGACACCTGGCTCGCCGGTCTGTCGATCCATGCCCACGGCCGGACCATCGTGCTGCCCGAGTGGCGCGTGGTCGACATCGACACGCCCGCCGACTGGGAGCGCGCCGAGGCAATGTTCCACGCCTTGAAGGGCCGCCATTGACGATGAAGGCCGCGCTGCGTGTCGACGCCTCGCGAACCATCGGCACCGGGCACCTGCGCCGCTGCGGTGCGCTGGCGCACGCACTGCGCGACGCCGGCGTGCAGGTGCATTTTGTCGTCAGGGATCTCGGTATCGACGCCGCCGACTGGCTGCACGGAGAAGGCTTCGAGGCCCGTGTGCTGCCGGCCCCGCAGGCCGGTGCCCACGCGGCGGAAACATCCCGCAGCGTCCACGCCGCATGGGCCGGCGTCGATTCAGCGACCGACGCCGCTCAGACCGTGCAGTCCCTGCAAGGCCAGCAGATCGATTGGCTCGTGATCGACCACTACGCCTTCGACCAGGCGTGGCACGAACTTGTCGCCACGGCGCTCGGGTGCCGCATCGCGGTCATCGACGACCTGGCGGACCGCGACCTTGCCGCCGCCATGCTCGTCGACCACAACGCACACACCGACCACCGGGCCAAGTACGGCACGCACCTGCCGGCCACTGCACGATTGCTGGGCGGGCCGCGGTTCGCCTTGCTCGGCAACGCCTATGCCGGCGCACGCCGGTACGAGGTGCACGAACGCGTTCGCAGCATCGGCGTCTTCATGGGCGGCGTGGACGCCTGCAATGCCTCGGCGGCCATGTTGGCCGGCATCGAAACCGCCGGGTTCGACGGCGACGTCGAGGTCGTCACCACATCGGCCAACCCGCATCTCGACACGTTGCGCCGGGCCGTCTCCAGCCGCGCACGGACCACGCTCTCGGTCGACCTCGCCGACCTCACCGCCTTCTTCGCGCGCCACGACCTGCAGATCGGCGCCGGCGGCGGTGCCACCTGGGAGCGCTGCTGCATCGGCGCCCCGACGCTGGGCGTGGTCGTCGCCGACAACCAGCTCGCCGTCGTGCCGGCGCTCGTTGAACTGGGCGTGCTGGCGACGGCGCGGCCGCCGACGTCGCTCGATCCGGCCGTCCTCGCCATGGCGATCCGTGCCCTCGTGGACGTTGCACCAAGAAGACACACGCTGGCGATGCGGTCGCGTGAGGTGGTCGACGGCCTCGGTGCGCGCCGCGTTGCGCTGTGCATGGCGGCGGACAACCTTGCGGTGCGGACGGCCCGCCTCGACGACGCCGCGATGCTGCACCGATGGCGCAACCATCCCGACACCCGCCGCGTCTCGCGCGACGCGCGCGAGATCGGGTTCACGGAACACGAGCTCTGGCTGCGGCGCACGCTCGACGATCCCGCCCGCACGCTGCTCGTCGGCGAGGTCGGGCGCATCCCCGTCGGCGTGATCCGTTTCGACCGGATCGACGACACCGCCGCAGAAGTCTCGCTCTACCTCGACCCGCAGCTGCACGGCCTGGGCCTCGGCGCGGCGCTGCTGCGTGCCGGCGAAGCGAGGATGCCCCCGCACCTGGCGCTGCACGCGGCGGTGCTCGATGGCAATGACCCTTCGGCGCGCCTGTTTGCCGGTGCGGGCTACACCTGCACGGCGCCCGGCACTTGGGTCAAGCCCGCCGCAGCCGCTACACCGTCGCCCGCGCCTTCCAGCCTCTCACCAAGCACCACCCCATGATCACGATCGGAAACCGCGAGGTCGGCGCGCACACCCGCCCTTACCTCATCGCCGAGATGTCGGGCAACCACAACCAGTCGCTCGCGCGTGCGCTGGACATCGTGAGCGCCGCCGCGCGTGCCGGCGCCGACGCGGTGAAGCTGCAGACCTACACCGCCGATACGATGACGCTGAACGTGCGCTCGGCCGGCTTCGTGATCGACGACCCCAAGAGCCTGTGGGCCGGGCGCCAGCTGTACGAGCTCTACCAGGAAGCGCACACGCCGTGGGAGTGGCACCGGCCCATCATCGAACACGCGGCCTCGCTCGGCCTGCACTGCTTCAGCACGCCGTTCGACGACACCGCCGTCGATTTCCTCGAGTCGCTCGGCGTGCCCGCCTACAAGGTGGCGTCGTTCGAGGCGACCGACCTGCCGCTGATCCGCAAGATTGCACGCACCGGCAAGCCGATGGTCATTTCGACCGGCATGGCGAGCCTGGGCGAGATCGACGAAGCGGTGCGCACCGCACACGAGGCCGGCAACTCGCAGATCGTCCTGCTCAAGTGCACCAGCACCTACCCGGCGACGCCGGAAAACACCAACATCCTTACGATTCCGCACCTGCGCGAGGCGTTCGGCTGCGAGGTCGGCCTGTCCGACCACACGATGGGCTGCGGCGTCGCGGTGGGTGCCGTGGCGCTCGGTGCGGTGCTGGTCGAAAAGCACTTCACGCTGCGACGCGCCGACGGTGGTGTCGACAGCTCGTTTTCGCTGGAGCCCGAAGAACTCGCCACGCTGCGCACCGAGACCGAGCGTGCATGGCAGGCGCTCGGCAAGGTCACCTACGGCGGCACGAAGGCGGAAGACCAATCGCGTGCCTTCCGCCGTTCGCTCTACGTGGCCCGTGACGTGGCCGCGGGCGAGACGCTCACGCCGGAGAACCTGCGCATCGTGCGGCCCGGCTTCGGGCTGCCGCCGAAGTTCTACGACGTGATGCTCGGCAAGCGCGTGAACCGCGCACTGCCGGCCGGCACGCCGCTGGGCTGGGACCACCTCGCCTGAAGAACCTGTGGCCTTGCGCGTCCTCGTCATCGGCTGCGGCAACATCGCCGGCGGATTCGACGCCGGGCGGCCCGCCGACGCACGCCCGCTGACACACGCCGGTGCGTTTGCGCAGCATGCGGGCTTCCAGATGACCGCCTGTGTCGACCCCGACGACGCACGGCGCGCCGCCTTCCAGCAGCGCTGGTCGGTGCCGTTTGGAGCCGCCGATCTGGCGGCGCTCGGCGACGCCGCGGGCCGCTTCGACGTCGTCAGCATCTGCTCGCCGACGGCGATGCATGCCGCCCATCTCGACGCCGCGCTGGCGCTGAAGCCGCGCTTGATCTTCTGCGAAAAGCCGGTCACGCCTTCGCTCGAGGAGACGGCCCGCTGGGTTGAGCGCTGCGCTGCCGCGGGCGTGCTGCTGGCGGTCAATCACACGCGGCGATGGGCGCCGGATGTCGTGCGCGTGGCTGCGGAGCTGCACGACGGTGTGCATGGCGCCGTGCGCTCGGTCGTCGGCACCTACAACAAGGGCGTGCTCAACAACGGCGGCCATCTGGTCGACCTGCTGCACCTGCTGCTCGGGCCCCTCGAACTGCAGGACGCGGGTGCGCCGGTGTGGGACCACTGGCCCGACGATCCCACGGTGCCGGCGCTGCTGCACAGCGCCAGCGGCGTGCCGGTGCACCTGAGCGTCGCGCACGCGGCCGACTACGCCTTCTTCGAAGTCCAGATCGTCACCGCTGCCGGCACGCTGACGATGGAAAACGGTGGCCAGCGCTGGCGTCGCCGGCGTGCGGTGGAGAGCGCCACCTTCAAGGGTTACCGCTCGCTCGACGACGGCGAATTCAGCGCCGGCGAATACGACCGCGCGATGACCTTGGCGGTGCAGAACCTGCACGCCGCGCTGACCGACGGCGCTGCACTCGCGAGCACGGGTGCCTCGGCGCTGCAGGCGCAGCGGCTGTGCGCCGCGATCCACCGCGCGGCGCTCGTCGACAATCCGCAGCAGACACCGACAGGAACCCCGAGATGACGACCTCCAAGCTGGCGCTGCTGGGCGGCACGCCGACCATCACTTCTCCGCTCGAACCCTTCCGAAGCATGGGCGAGGACGAAGTCCACGCCGCCGCCGCCGTGGTGCGCGGCGGCGTGCTGTCGGCCTACATCGGCGCCCCGGGTGACGGCTTCATGGGCGGGCCGCACGTGCGCGATTTCGAGGCGCGCGCGGCGGCCTACTTCGGCGTCAAGCACGCGATCGCGGTCAACTCGTGGACCTCCGGTCTCGTGGCCGCCGTCGGCGCCATCGGCGTCGAGCCGGGCGACGAGATCATCACGACGCCGTGGACGATGTCGGCCACCGCGATGGCGGTGCTGCACTGGAATGCGATTCCCGTCTTCGCGGACATCGACCCGCAGACCTTCAACATCGATCCGGCCAGCGTCGAGCGGCTCATCACGCCGCGCACGCGCGCGATCCTGGCCGCCGACATCTTCGGCCAGTCGGCCGACATGCCGGCGCTGCGCGCGATCGCCGACCGCCATGGCCTGAAGCTGCTGTGCGACACCGCACAGGCGCCGGGCTCGCTGACAGGCTCGCTGACCGGCACGCGCTTCACCGGCACGCTGGCCGACATCGGCGGCTTCAGCCTCAACTACCACAAGCACATTCACTGCGGCGAGGGCGGCATCCTCGTGACCGACGACGACCGCCTCGCTCGCCGGCTGTGCCTGATCCGCAATCACGCCGAATCGGTGATCGGCAGCGAAGAGCCTGCCGAACTGGCCAACATGATCGGCTTCAACTTCCGCCTCGGCGAGATCGAGGCGGCGATCGCGTCGGTGCAACTCGGCAAGCTCGAGGCCCGGGTGCGCAGCCGCCAGCGCGCGGCCGCGCAGCTCGACGCGGGGCTTGCCGGCCTGCACGGCCTGCGCACACCGAAGGTCGTCGCGGACGGCACCCACGTCTACTACGTCTACGGCATGACCTTCGACCCGGCAACAGCCGGCGTGCCGCGCGCGAAGGTGGTCGAGGCCCTGCGCGCCGAAGGCGTGCCCGGCGTGATGGCCGGCTACCAGAACCTGCATCTGCTGCCGATGTTCCGCCACAAGATCGCATATGGAACTCAAGGCTTCCCGTGGACGTCGCCGTATTGCTCGAGCGATGTGACCTACGGCCCCGGCACGTGCCCGGTGGCCGAGGAACTGCATGCCTCCACCTTCATCGGCCTGAGCCTGTGCCTGTGCGAGCTTCCGCCGCAGGACGTGGACCTGATGGTCACGGCGATCCGCAACGTGTGGTCGCAACTCGACGCGCTGAAGGCTGCCTGACGAGCCCCGCATGACCGGCGCCGCATCCGCCCTCGACACGCCAACGATGTTGCCCGCCTTGCCCGTGCTGCAAGGACAGCAGGTGCGGCTGCAGCCCTTCGTCGGCGACGACGTCACGCCGGCCTATATCGGCTGGCTCAATGACGCGGTGGTCGTGCGCTACAGCAACCAGCGCTTCCGCCGGCACGATGCGGCCAGTTGCAGGGCCTATCTCGCCACTTTCGCGGGCTCCGACAACGTCTTCGCAAGCATCCGGCGCGCCGAGGACGGCCTGGCCATCGGCACGATGACGGCCTACCGCTCGCGCCCCCACGGCACCGCGGACATCGGCGTCCTGCTCGGCGAGCGAGCAGCCTGGGGCCAGGGGATGGGCCAGGACGCCTGGGACACGATGATGGCGTGGCTCGCCGGCCAGCGAGGGTTACGCAAGCTCACCTGTGGAATGCTGGCGTGCAACCTGCCGATGCGCCGCGTCGCCGAGCGCTCGGGCATGCAGCTGGAGGCCACGCGACGGGCGCAGGAAATCGTCGACGGCGTGCCGCAGGACATCCTGTATTTCGCGAGATTCACCGATGCTGCTTGAATTGCCGTCGCCGCTCGCGGTGGTGTGCCACGACGCCGGCGCCGCCAACCATGTGCAGGCCTGGCTGCAAGCCGACGGCGACGGCACGGATTGCCGCGTGCTCGTCGATGGCCCCGCGGCGCAGCTGTGGCGTCAGCGCCATCCACCGGGCCGCCTCGTCGCGTCGACGGACGAAGCGCTCGATGGTGCCGCCACGCTGCTCAGCGGCACCGGCTGGGCCAGCGACCTCGAGCACGACGCCCGGCGGATGGCCCGCGAACGCGGCATCCGCTCCATCGCCGTGATCGACCACTGGGTCAACTACGCGATGCGCTTCGAGCGCCAGGGCCGCAACGTGCTGCCCGACGAGATCTGGGTCACCGACCCTGATGCGGCGGACGAAGCCCGGCGCTGCTTCCCGGGCGTCGTGGTGCGCGAGCAGCCCAACCTCTACCTGCAGGCACAGGTGGCCGGCATCGCGCCGGTGGCGCAGGCCGGGCCCGACCTGCTCGTCGTGCTCGAGCCGGCGCGCAGCCACTGGGGCCGCGATACCGCCGGCAGCGGAGAGTTCCAGGCGCTCGACTACCTGGGCGCGAACCTGCCTGCACTCGGGCTGCCTGGCGGCGCCGCGGTGCGGCTACGCCCGCACCCGTCCGACCCGCCAGGCAAGTACGACGCCTGGATCGCGGGCCATCGCGGCATCGGCGCGCGCCTGGACGAATCCGCTTCACTGGCCGAGGCCATTTCGCACTGCGCAAGCGTGGCAGGGTGCGAGTCGTATGCGCTCGTGGTCGCACTCGCTGCCGGTCGGCGCGTCGTCTGCACGCTGCCTCCCTGGGCGCCGGCCTGCCGACTGCCTCATGCCGGTCTGATCCATTTGAGCCAACTGGCCGACCCCCGATGAAATACTGCTCGCGTTGCCTGCAGCCCGACACCCGCCCGAACACCGTCTTCACGTCGGCGGGCATCTGCCCGGCCTGTGACTACGTCGAGCGGCTCCAGCACGTCGACTGGCAGGAGCGCTACGAGATCCTGCAGGACCTGCTGACCCAGTTCCCGCGCCGGCCCGGCCAGGGCTTCGACTGCATCATCGGGGTCAGTGGTGGCAAGGACAGCACGCGCCAGGCGCTGTGGGTGCGTGACAAGCTGGGCCTGAAACCGCTGCTCGCCTGTCTGAGCTATCCGCCCGAGCAGGTCACGCAGCGCGGGGTGGACAACATCTCCAACCTGATCGAACTGGGCTTCGACGTCGTGCTGTCCGCGCCCGCGCCCGGCACGTGGCGCCGCCTGATGCGCGAATCCTTCCTGCGATACACCAACTGGGCGCGCTCGACCGAACTCGCGCTCTTCACATCGGTGCCGCAGCTCGCCATCCGCTACGGCATCAAGCTGATCCTGTGGGGCGAGAACCCCGGCCTGCAGCTCGGTGACCTGAAAACGCTCGGGCGCACCGGCTACGACGGCAACAACCTGCGCTACATGAACACACTCTCGGGCGCCGCGCTCGACTGGATGCTGCAGGCCGGCGTCGACGCCCGCGAGCTGCTGCCGTATCGCTACCCGACACCCGAGGACTTCGACGCCCATGGCCTGCAGATCGTCTACCTCGGCTGGTTCCTGGGCGACTGGTCGCTCATCAACAACGGCATGTATGCCGCCGCGAGCGGCCTGCAGGTGCGCACCGACACAGTGGAGAACACCGGCGACCTGCGTGGCGTGACCTCGCTCGACGAGGACTGGGTCACGTTGAACCAGATGATCAAGTACTACAAGTTCGGCTTCGGTCGCGTCACCGACTATGTCAACGAGGAGATCCGCCTCGGCCGCATGCCACGCCGCGAAGGCATTTCGCTCGTCGAGAAATACGACGACGCGTGCGCCCCCGAGTACATCGCCGCGTTCTCCGACTACATCGGCGTCGGCGTCGATGATTTCTGGAAGCAGGTCAACGCCGCGGTGAACCCGACGCTGTTCCGCTTCGGCGAAGGCGGGCGCATCGAGCGCCGCTTCATTGTTGGCGAGGGGTTGGCATGACCACGCCGCGCCGCTTCAGAGGCAGTAGCAGGAACGTGTACACAGAAGAATCGCCGTTGGCTGCGACGGTCTGGTCCGACGCGCCCGTTGCGGAACGCTTTGCGCGGAGGACCCACCAGTGACCGCGCGGCGCACGATCGGCATCGTCGACTACGGCGTCGGCAACCATGCGTCGGTGTGGCGCACGCTGCACCGCCTGGGTTACCGCTGCCGGGTGAGCCGCGAACCTGAAGTGCTCGATTCGACCGACCTGCTGCTGCTGCCCGGCGTGGGGGCCTTTCCGCCCGCGATGGAAGCGCTGCACGCCCATGGCTTGACCGGGTACCTCCAGGACCAGGCACGTGCCGGCAAGCCCTTCGTCGGCATCTGCCTGGGCATGCAACTGATGGCGGATGCGTCGAGCGAATTCGGCGCCACGGCAGGGCTTGGCCTGATACCGGGCACGGTCACGCCGCTCGAGCAGGCGGCCTGGCACATCGGCTGGAACTCGATCGAGGCGGTGGGTGCCGATTCCATGCTGCGCATTTGCGACGGGCAGTCGATGTACTTCAACCATTCCTATGTCTTCGATGCCCCGGCGGAATACCGCATGGGGCTGGCGCGGCTCGTGCAACCCCTGACGGTGGCGGTGCGTCGCGCCAACGTCGTGGGCCTGCAGTTCCACCCCGAGAAGAGCCAGGGGGCCGGGCGCCTGGCGCTGCGCAGCGTGATCGAGGGGCTGACCGATGCTTAAGAAGCGCCTCGTCGGCGTCATCACCGTACGCCAGGGTTGGGCCGTGCAGTCGTTCGGCTACCGCCGCTGGCTGCCGCTGGGCCGGCCCGAGGTGCTGGCGCAGAACCTCGACCGCTGGGGTGTGGACGAGATCCTGCTGCAGTGCATCGACCGCTCGCGCACCGGCGCCGGCCCCGATTTCGCGCTGCTCGACCGCATCGGCAAGACGGGGCTGTCGACGCCGCTGATCTACGCCGGCGGCATTGCCACGCCGCAGCAGGCCAGCGCCGTCGTGCAGGCGGCAGCCGACCGGGTGGTCGTCGACGCGTTGCTGCACGACGACCTGGATGCCGTGCAGCGCATCTCCGCGCACCTCGGCGCGCAGGCCGTGATCGCGGCACTGCCGCTGTCGCACGACGACGGCGGCGGCCTGATGTGGCTGGACCACCGCTCGGGCACGCAGGGCCCGCTGCCGGCGCCGGTGCTCGCGCTGCTGCGCGACCGCGTGATCTCGGAGACGCTGCTGATCGACTGGCGCCACGAGGGCACGCCCGGCAGCTTCGACACGGTGCTGCTGCGCGACTTCCCGTTGCCGGAGGTGCCGGTCATCGCCTTCGGCGGCCTGAGCGACGCGGTACAGATGCGCGATCTGCTGCGCACACCCCGCGTGGTCGCGGTGGCCGTCGGCAACTTCCTCTCCTACCGTGAACATGCCGTGCAGCACTACAAGGCCCAGCTCGGCGGCATCACGCTGCGTCCGCCCGCGTTCGCCGGTGCGGACATCCTCTGATCCATGAGCACGTCACATTCCGCCTACACCTGCCGGCGTTGCCTGTACACCGGCAGCCACCCGCTCGGCCTGACGATCGACGACGAGGGCATCTGCTCGGGTTGCCGCATCCACGAAGAGAAAGACAGTCTCGACTGGGGCGCGCGCTGGCAGCGCCTGGAGGAGATCGTCGCGCCGTACCGCGTGGCCGACGCTTCGGCCTACGACTGCATCGTGCCGGTGTCGGGTGCCAACGATTCGCATTTCATCGTGCATCTGGTGAAGGAACGGCTGGGCCTGAACCCGCTGCTCGTGAGCTACAACAAGTACTTCAATACGCCGCTGGGCATCCGCAACCTGGCCAACCTGCGCATTCGCTTCAACTGCGACCTGCTGCTGCAGAACGTGAACCCGGTGTCGGTGAAGAAGATCACGCGTGCCACGCTGCGCCAGTTCGGCAGCATGTACTGGCATTGCCTGGCGGGGCAGACCGTCTTTCCGGTGCAGACCGCCGTGCGCTACAAGGTGCCGCTGATCATCTGGGGGGCGCACCAGGGCCTCGAGCAGGTGGGCATGTTCTCGCACGAACACGAAGTCGAGATGACCCGCCGCTACCGCAAGGACCACGACCTGATGGGTCATGAGGCCGACGACCTGCTGTCGATCTTCGACACGCTGAGCGAAGACGACATCTGGCAATACCGCTACCCCGACGACGCCGATCTTCACGCCGTCGGCGTGCGCGGCATCTACCTCGGCAATTTCGTGCGCTGGGACCCGTACGCACAGCATGAGCAGATGGTCGCGACGCACGGCTACGAGAGTGCGCCGTTCGCGCGCACGTTCGATACCTTCGACCATGTCGACTGCTTCAATTTCATGGACCTGCACGATCACTTCAAGCTCGCCAAACACGGCTATTCGAAGGTGACCGACCACGCCAGCCGCGAGATCCGCCACGGCCGCCTCACGCGCGAGCAGGCGCTGCATCTCGTGCGCCGGCACATGCACGCGCCGCTGCAGCACGTGGATCTGTTCTGCGACTGGCTGGGGATCGACGAGCGCGCGCTGCGTTTCATCGTCGACTGCCACCGCAACCCGCAGTTCTGGCAGGAAGACGAACCCGGCCGCTGGTCCCCACGTGACGGCGTCGAGGCACTGGCGGTGGAGCCGGCACCGGACGACGCCGGCCCGCACTGGCGTGCCACCGATTCGCTGCTGCTCGACCGGCCGCGCCGCTACGTGACCATCGGCAAGGGCCATCCGACCTGATGCAGCGCTGAATGAATCCGCGGCAGCGCCCTTGATCGATACGCTTTTGCAGGCCCTCCGCGGCTCGGCGCTCAAATATGCGGCTGGCCTGCCGGACACGCTGGTGGCCATGGCCACCGCGGCCGGCTTGACGTTGGTGGTGCTGCTGATCGAGTGGTGGGTCGTGGGTTGGAAGCCGTCGTCGTTGGCGCGCATCGCCACGTTCTCGATGAGCACACGCACCGACCTGCTGTCCTTCGTGCTCTACAACAGCAAGCTGTCGCTGGTGCTCGGCGCGCTGATGTCCTTCGGCCTGACCTACGGATTGCTGCTCGCGCTGAAGTCGCTCGTCGGCTGGCACCTCACGATCGACCATCCGATGCTGCTCGCGGCGGCGTACTACCTTGCGCTGGAGTTCTTCCACTATTGGTTCCACCGCTGGCTGCACGTCGTGCCGCTGCTGTGGGAGATCCACAAATACCACCACAGCGCGCGCGACATGACGGCCCTCACCGCCTTCCGCGCCCACCCGCTGCAACTCGCCTTGGGCGGGCTGTGGGCCAGCGTACCGCTGGTCGTCATCGGCGCGCCGACCTCCGAGCTGGCGCTGCTGCACATGCTGTTCCGCGTCCATGCGCTGCTCGTGCACAGCAACCTGCCGTTCAACTGGGGTTGGGTCGGCAGGTACCTGGTGCAGTCACCGGCCGGGCACCGCGCGCACCACTCGCAGGATGCGGCGCACCACCACACCAACTACGGCAATTTCTTCCAGTTCTGGGACGTGCTTTTCGGCACCGCGTTGCATCCGACCCGGGCGGAGACAACGGCGATGGTCACGGGCGTACCCGGCACCACCGGCGATGAGCGGCCGGTGCGCTACGTGATCGACATTTATGCCGGCACGCTCGCGCGCGCCGGTCGTGTCGTCGCGCAGGCCTTCGGGCACCGCCAGAAGCCGGGTGGCTGAATGCCGGCCGGCCCGTTCGCCCGGCCCGCGGTCTGGAGTGCGTATGCCGCTGCCGCGCTGGCTTGCTTCGCCGCAAGCGCCCGGCTCGAAGGCGAGTTGATTGCCGACATCCACCTCGGCGTCGACGTTGCGGCCTTCGGACTGGTGGTGGCCGCCGCCGCCGCGGCGGCGGGCCATGCCTTGCGCAGGTCGGTGTGGCAACTGCTGGCCGTCGGCGCGGGCGCGGGTGCCGTTGCCTGCGCGGCGATCGTCGTGATCGACCTGCATGCCCGCGCCGGCCTCGACGTCGACACGGCGCACTTCGACGTGCAGCCCGTGGCCGGCGGACTGCGTTATGCCTATGGCCTGTCCGTGGCCGACTTCGACGCCGACGGCGTGCCCGACGTGAGCATCTCCGACTCGTGGGTCGACGGCCGCAGCGGCCCCGCGGCGGCGCGCATCTACATGGCCTGGGCCGGCCGGCGACCATCGCTGATCGTGTCCCGCGAGACCTTCGAAGGCATGCCCGCGCCGCAGCGTCCGAAATTCCTGATCGAACGACAGATCGCCGTCGACCTGTGGGGCCACGGCCTGCCCGACATCGTCGGTGTGGCCAATTCGCACAGCGGTGTGGTCGCCTACCGCAACCCAGGACGACGCGGTACCGAATGGGCTCGCGAAGCCCTGTCGATGGCGACGCCCGGCGCCGTGAACCTGGTGGCCGCCGATATCGACCAGGATGGCCATGTGGACATCGTCGTGGCGCTGCGCAACCAGATGGACAGCCGCCCGGTGCGCGGGCGCGGCATCGTGTGGCTGCGCAACCCGGGCCGCGACGGGTCGGCGTGGGAGCTGCACCCGATCGACGTCAGCGACACGTTCGACGACGTCCGCACGCTGCTGGCGACCGACATCGACGGCGATGGCCGCGTCGATATCGTCGCCTCCGACACGACGAGCGGTGGTCTCTATTGGTTCGCGAACCTCGGCCCGCGCGGTTGGACACGCCACCCGATCGATGGCCTCGACATGCGCACGGCGCACTACGGCGCACTCGCCGATGTCGACGGCGACGGCGTCGCCGATCTGGTGTTGCCGCATCGGCACGGCGTCTCGTGGCTGGAACGGCGCGATGGCGGCCATCGATGGATCGAACATCGCATCCATTACCGGCCCAACCACCTGCCTTACGGCTACGACAGCAAGAACTTCATCACCGAAGTGGCGGCAGGCGACTTCGACGGTGATGGCGCCATCGATGTCGCGTTTGCCATCGCTCGCCTGTCCGCCAGGCGCTCCGGGCAGGTGTTCGTGGCGCTGCGCCGCGGGGCCGGCTGGTCGGTCGTGCCGGCACCGGCGGTGGCAGGGCGGGCCGTGGGGCTCGCGACGTTCCAGCCCGAACGGTCCGGGAGGCCGTCGCTCCTGGCCACGGTAGATACCGGCTCGGTCGTCCGCCTCGGCCTGCCTTGAACCGGCCCGCCATACGGCGAACGTCCGCGCGGGCAGATGCCAACTCCCCGGCTGCCGTCCCGGCTGCACGATTCGTTTACATCCCGTTTACCGTGCTGTGATACGGTTTTGCCTTTCGCGGACAGCCGCCGCAGAGCGGCAGTCCCGGCGGGTCGCTTCGGCGCCCGATGTTGCGCCGGTCCCGGCGCCGGCCCGGCGTGAGGCAACGCCGCAGGGTCAGCGCACGGATCGGTGCACTTTCGTTCAGGGGGTGTCAGATGACGTTCAAGACTTTCCGGCTGCTGCCGTTCGTTGTTGCATTGCTTTCCGGGTGCGGTGGCGGCGGAAGCACCACGGATCCAGCGGCCGTATCGAGTGGGGCGCCTGCCACGCCCGTCGCCGTGTTGGCACCGTTGGCAACCCAACCGGCGCTGCCCGCGATCAACACCGTGGACCTGCTGACGCTGCCTTCCTCGCCCGTGTCGTTCGTGCAGCGTGTCGTCAAGTCCGACATGAGTTACTCGTACGGCTTCGTCGTGCATGATTTCGACGACGATAAATTGCCCGACATCGCGTTCTTCGATTCGTACGCCGGCGGCCGCGCCGAATTCAAGGTCGGCGAGGGCGCCACCGGCTACGTTCAGTGGGGCAGCGGCGGCCTGGAGCAGATCGTCGAAGACGACACCTTTCCGGAGGCGGTCCAACCTCCGCAGAAGGAAACGCTCTTCGAGCGCCAGATCGCCGTCGACATCAATGGCGACGGATGGGTCGACATCGTCGGCGTCGTCAATTCGCACTCGGCCGTCGTCGCCTACCTGAACCCGGGTGCACACGGCCTGCCCTGGACCCGTCGATACCTGACGCTTGACACGCCCGGCCCGATCAACCTGGCCGCCGGCGACGTCGATGGCGACGGCCGGCCCGACATCGTGGTCGCGATGCGCAACCAGCCGAGCACCAACCCCGATCCCGCAGTGCGCGGTCTCGTCTGGCTGCGCAACCCCGGTCCAGGCGGCGGCGCCTGGATTCAGAATTCGATCGAGGGCACCGAGGCGCTCGTCGAGCCGCGAACGGTCCAAGTGGCCGACTTCGATGGCGACGGCCGGCCCGACGTCGCGGTCGCCGACGCCGTCAAGGGCGTCGTGTCCTGGTTCAAGCGGCTGGACTCCGGCGCCTGGACCGGGCATGTCATACCCGGCGCACTGTCGATACACGGCCACTTCGGGACGGCCGTCGACCTCGACGGCGACGGCCGGACGGATCTGGTGCAACCGGTCTACCAGGGCATCACGTGGCTGCGCAACATCGACGGCGGCACGACCTGGGAGGCCATTCCGATCGGCTCGTTCAAGTCGGAGGCCGACCAGATCATCGTCTCCGAAGTGGCCGTCGGCGACATCGACCGCGACGGCAAGCTCGACGTCGCCTTCGTGATCTCGACGCCGGCACCGCTGCCCACGTCGCCGCGCCGCGGCGGCCTGTATTGGCTGCGCCAGGGCGCGAGCGTCCGTGCCTGGGACACCTTCACGATCCAGTTCGACGACAACGCGACCGTTGGCGTCGCACTCGCAGACCTCGACGGCGATGGCGATCTGGATATCGTGACAAACACCGAATACCTGAGCAACGCGGTTGCGGTGTGGCGCAATGACCTGGTGAAGACCGGCCAGTAAGTCGACGCACCGGGCCGTGGCGGCTGAGCGGCGGCCACACGGGGCGGGCGGGCTGCGCCATCGTATAATTTTCGTTTTTCTCGATAGCGTCGCTGCTGGCTGTCGTCGAGCCCGATCCGGTGCTCCACAGCATTCTTCCGGTGTGCCGCCCACGACGGCTGTGCACTGGGGACCGGGCGACGTGGCGGATTCGCTGCGCGCCCATGAACCCTTCCCGCATTGCGTCGGACCACGGCCAAATCGGCTCCACTGCCAGTGGACCGGTTGCGCGCATCGTGTCGCTTGCCGGCCCGCGCCGGCTCGTCTGGCGCGAAGAGCCGCTGCCTGCCGCAGCGCCTGCGGGCATGTTGTTGTGCGCGACGACCGTCAGCGCCATCTCGCCCGGCACCGAGCTTGCCGCCTGGGTCGGCCTGCCGCCACTGCGCGACGGTACGGGCTATCCGCGGGTCCAGGGGTACTGCAACGTCGCGCGTGTCCTGGACGTCGGCGCCGGCGTCGACGGCTTCGAGCGCGGTGATCGCATCCTGAGCTTCCAGTCGCACCGCAGCCATTTCGTGCTGCCCGCAGCCGACGTGCTGCTGCGCCTGCCGATTGATGCATCGGCGGAATCGCTGGCCTGCACCTACCTCTTTCACCTCGGACACAACGCCGTGCTGCGCGCCGGGGTACGCCTGTCCAGCCGCGTCGTCGTGATCGGACTGGGCGCGCTTGGTCTTGCGTCGGTGGCCATGGCCGCACGCGCGGGCGCCGAGGTCGTGGCCGTGTCGGCACACGATCGGCCGCGTGAAATTGCGCAGCGTCTGGGTGCACAGGCCGTCTGCGGCCGCAGCGACCTTCCGGCGCGCCGGGGGCCGGGGGCGGATGTCGTGATCGTCACCACCAACACCTGGAGCGATTGGCAGCTCGCGCTCGAATCGGCAGCGATGCGCGGCACGATCGCCGTGCTCGGCTTCCCGGGCCGCGGTCAACCGCCGGGAGACTTCAATCCGCTGGACAGCCGCCACTTCTATACGAAGCAGCTGCGCATCGAGGCCGTGGGACTTTCGCCCGAGCACCCCGATGCGCGCGGCTTCCTGCGTTTCAACGAACGCGACAACCTCGCCTACCTGAGTGCAGAGCTCTGCGCCGGCCGGCTCGATGCTTCGGTCCTGATCTCCGGCGAGCTGCCGGCCGAGCAGATCGAACGCGCCTACGAGCGCCTGATCGAGCGGCGCGACTCGCCCGTCACGTACCTGCTGCGATGGGACTGATGATCGACGCCGCCGTCATCGGCTGCGGGCGCATGGGCGCCTTCACCAGCGACGCTGTGCGGCGGTTCGCGCCACCGTGTTGGTTGCCGCTGGCGCACGCCGAGGCGATTCGAAACCACCCCGCCCTGCGCCTGGCGGCGCTGGCCGATACGCAGGCCGACGCGCTGGAGCGTGCCGCCGCGCATTACGGCGTCGCGCACACCTACCTGGATCCCAGGCGGATGATCGACGACGTGCGCCCGTCGCTCGCCGGCATCGCCACCCGGACCATCGGCCGCGCCGACATCCTGGCACACGCAGTGGCCGCCGGCACCCGCGCGCTGCACGTGGAAAAGCCGCTGTGCAACAGCATGCGTGAACTCGGCGCGCTCGAGGCCCTGTTTGCGCCCGAGGATGTCTTCATCACCTACGGCACGATCCGCCGCCTGCTCGCCCCGTACCGTGCGGCCATCGAGGCGGTGCAGTCGGGGCGATGGGGCGATCTGTTGGAGGTGCAGGTCAATCTCGGGCGCGGTGCGCTTTACTGGACCCACCCGCACTCGGTGGATCTGCTGCTGTATGCCGCCGGCGGCCGCGCGGTCGAGTCCGTCTCTGCGCGGCTTTCGGGCGTGGAGCACGGCAGCCACGCACTCGAAGTCGAGTCCGATCCCGTCGTCGAATCCGCCAGCGTCTGGTTCACCGGCGGCGTCGAAGGGCGCATCACACGCTCGCCAGGCTCCGACCTCGTGCTCTCTTGCACGGGTGGGCAGATCGCCGTCGAGGCGGACGGGCGAACGGTGACGAGTTACGCCCCTGAAGGCGACGACCCCTACAGCGTCCGGCGCACGCTGGGGAGCGCCCTGACGCCGGACGCACCCGGCGGCACCTTGGCGCCGGTGTCGCAGCTCGTCGCCTGCTTGCAGGGCGACGCCGCGGCGCTTACCGCCAACGCGGCCCTCAAGCAAGACATCCTGCTCGGACAACGGATCCTGTTCGCGATGGTGCAATCGCACGCGCAGGCGGGCCGTGCCGTGGTGCCTTCCGAAGTCGATCCCGGCTGGTCCGTGCTCGCCCGAAGCGGCACGCGTTTCGCGTGACACCGCCAGCGCCCAGGAGATCGCACCGATGTTGCAACCGCTGAAGAATGTCGTGCTGGCCGTGTGGATGGTCGAGCGCTTCATTCGCCTGCACATCGCAGTGTCGCGCTGGCTGTGGTTCAACGTGCCGGTCATCGGTCATGCCGCGAGCCTGCTGCTCGACCGCGTGTTGCTGTGGGTCTATGGCATCGACCTGATGTCGAGCGCGGTCCGCGTGCATACGCTGTCGATTTCGCACCCGGTGGGCATCCTGCTCGGGGGCAATGGCATCGTCTCGCGCGGGCGGGTGGCCATCATGGCCGGGGTCAAGTTCGTCGGCCGAAGTCCGAGCGACCCCGAGTACCTGCGCCGCCATGCGGAGCGACGCGTCTTCGACTTCGGCGACAACGTCGTGATCGGCGCGAACAGCGTCGTCGTCGGCCCGCTCGACATCTGCGACAACGTCGTCGTCGGCGCGATGTCACTCGTCAACCGCTCGATCTCGGAGCCCGGCGTGTATGTCGGCGTGCCGGTGCGCCGGGTCAAGGGCGAACCCGGCGACGAATGGGTGGCGCACCTCGCGCCGCCTGCCCCCTGAGGTGAAGGAGAACCGCATGTCCGCCGTCCACAGCGTGTATTCGTTCCTGCGCTGGCGCCTGGTGCCGGTGCGCTACGCAGGCAAGCTGGCCACCTTGCCGCGTGCCGGCGGCGCCTTCGTGCCGCGCAGCGCCCTCACCGATGCGATCGAACGCGACGGCCACCACGCCGGCCCGCGCGTGGCCGCCGAGACGCTGGCGCAGATGCAGGCCATCTACCGCCCGCGCATGGCCGACGTCACGCCGACCACCAACGGCCACCCGTTCACGAACCTGGTGCGTCCGGAAGAAGACTTCACGCCCGAGAACCCGGTCTTCCGCCACGCGCTGTCGCCGCAGGTGCTCGACGTCGCGCACGACTACTTCAATGGCCGCTTCGTGCTCGACAGCATCCAGGTCCTCTATTCGTGGCCCACGCGCTCGCTGAGCGAAAGCCAGATGTGGCACAAGGACTATGGCGATTCGCGCACGCTGCATTGCATGACGTATCTGAACGACGTGACGGCACCCGAAGACGGCCCGTTCGTCTACATCGACAAGGCCGACACGCGGCGCATCCGTCGCGCACCGTTCATCCGCCGCATCGACGACACCACGTTCCGGACCGAACTCGGCAGCGGGCAGGTCCGGCAATTCGTCGGCCCGGCCGGCGAGTCGGTCTTCGTCGATCCTTCGACCTGCTACCACTACGGCAGCCGCTGCGTGAACCCGAGACTGGCGATCTTCGTCACCTTCAATACCGACCGGCCGTTCGTCGCGCCGACCGAGCCGATCCGCCAGCACCGCGAGCGCATCCTCGCCGCGGCGCGCCCGGTTCGCCCCGAACTCAGCGACACCTACCTGCGCCGCCTTCTCCAACTCTGAATCTCCGCCGCGGCGCGGCGGCGCGCCCGTCTGCTGCCGGCCTGCGCCGGCGCCCCGTATCGGCCTCCCCACGATGTCCCTTCCCGTCGTCCTCTTCTTTGCCCGCGGCTACCAGGCGGATTTCTTCCCGACGCTGGCGAGCGGGCGCTACCGCGCCGTCTTCGTCACGCTGACCGCGGCCGAGCGGCGCCGCGTCGAGGCTGCGGGTGCCGAGGTCGCCGCGTGCTTCGAGGACGACTTCGCCACGCTCGTGCCCGCGGACGTGCCCGCCGGCTATCTGTCGACGGCCTACCCGTCCGACCGCTTCCTCGGCCGCTACGACGCGCCGCAGCGGCGCACGATCCTCGGCAAGGAGATCAGCTTCTGGCGCACGCTGTTCGATCGCCACCAGCCCGCGGCGGTGGTGAATGAACTGGTCGCCATCGAGATTTCCGAGGTGTTGCTGATCGAGAGCCGGCGCGCGGGCGTGACGTATCTCGCCGGCATGAACTGCGTCGTCGAGGACTGGTTCTACTGGCTCGCCAACCCGCTGAGCCTGTCCGGCGAATACCTGCGCCTGCCCGAACCCGGCGCCGCCGAACGAGCCGCGGCCGAAAGTTACATCGAAGAAGTCGCGGCCAAGGACTACAAGCCGTTCTACGTGAAGAACCTGTCCGGCCGGCGCGACCTGAAGCCGCTGCTGGTGTCGATCGCCAAGCTCGGCCTGTGGCTCGGCCGGCGGGCCGCGGACACCATCGCGGGCCGCTTCCGCTACGAGATGTACGACGACGAGTACGCGAAGAAGGTGGCGGTCTGGTTCAAGAGCCTCGTGCTGAAGTACGACACGATCGAATCGCTGCCGCCGCTGGCGGAAGTGATCTTCTATCCGCTGCACCAGGAGCCCGAGGCCACGCTGAACTACATGTCGGAGTTCTACGCGAACCAGGTCGCGACGATCGAGAACATCCTCAAGTGCCTGACCCCCGAGCAGGTGCTGGTGGTCAAGGAGCACCCGGTCGACAAGGGCGCGCTGCTGCGGCGCAAATTCCAGGAGATCAAGCGCCAGCAGTCGGCGCTGTACTACCTGCCGGCGGAGGTGCACGGCCGCCAGGTCCTCGCGCGGCCGGGCCGCGTGGTCACGCTGACCAGCACCGTCGGCTGGGAGGCGGCCGTGACCGGGCGCACGGTCTATGTGCTTGGCCAGATCTTCTACGACCGGCTGCCGGGGTTGCAGCGCATCCGCAATTTCGACGAACTCAAGGCCGCCCTGCGCAGCCCGCCCAGCACCGAGCGGATCTCGCGCGCCGACGTGGTCGACTTCGTCGCGCGCATGACGGCCGGCTCGTACCCGGGCAATCCGTTCCCGCACCCGGCGCTGTATGGCGAGCGCAACAAGGCCTGCGTCGTGCACGCCATCTGCGACGCCGCAGGACTCTGACCGCGGACACCGAAGCGATGCGCGCGCGCCTGTCCCACTGGAAATCGCTGCTGCTGTCGGCGCGCGGCCTGTTCATCTTTGTCAATATCGGCGTGAACCTGCTGTTCCTGCTGCGCAGCTACGTGGCGATGCGCGTGCTCGACTACCGCGAACTCGGCCTGGTGGCGCTGCTGCAGACCGTCGTGCTGCTCGTCGGCGCGCTGCAGTTCGGCGTCATCAGCGGCAGCTACCGGCTGCTGTGCTCCGAAGGCGACGAAAGCTCGCGCCGCATCAACAACCTGGTCTACACCTTCATAGGACTGGTGGGCGTGGGTTGCGCGCTGGTGTGCGCGGTGTCGGTGGCCTTCGCGGGCAGCCCGCAGGTCGCCTGGGTCACCGCGCTCGGCGCCGTGGCGGGCATGCTGACGCTGGTGCGTGGGTGGATCTCGAACCAGATGCTCGCCAAGGTGATGCTGGCGCCGCTGAACCGCGCCACGCTGACATCGGCCGTGGCCTCGATCGCGGTGCTGGTCTTCGTGCCCCAGGCGCCGCTGGCCGTCTGCCTGCTGGCGATCGTGGTGCAGCCGGCGGCCTTCGTATTGCAGGTGCTGTGGGCACACAAGGCGCTTCGGCCCGATGCGCTGACGCTGCCCGCGGCGTTGTTGCGCCGCGTGCTCGCGAGCGGCTTCGTCGTCTTCCTCACCGGCATCCTGCTGCAGGTGAACATGCAGGTCGAGCGCTGGTACGTGGTCAAGGCGCTGGGGCTGGATGCGCTCGGCCACCTGTACCTGTCGATCCTGTTCATGGGCCTGTTCCAGATCGTGCCGTCGTCGCTGGACGCGCTGTTCCTGCCGCGCCTCGTGCGGGCGCACGGCAGCAGCGAAACGTACGCCGTGGGCGCCGACCTGCGCCGGTTCTTCCTCGTCTCGCTCGGTTATTGCGCACTGGCCACCGGGGTGTTGTGGCTGCTGGGGCGGCCGGTCCTCGAAATGCTGCTGCCCAAATACGTGCCCGATCTGCGCTACGTCTGGCTGTTCCTGCCGGGCCTAGTGCTGTTCACGTTGAGTTCGCCCTTCGCGATCGTCTTCAACGTGCTGATCCGCTACCGCACCTACATGCTGGCGTACGGGGGCGGCACGCTCGCGCTGTCGGCGGTATTCCTCGCGAGCGCCCTGTCCGGTCGGGTCCTCGCGCTGGAGGAGGTGAGCGTCGCGCGGTCGGGCGCCTACGCACTGATGGCGCTGGTGCTCGTGCTCGGCTACTGGCGTGTCTCGCGCACCGACCGCACCTTCCGCTTCCACCTGCTCGGGCCGGCGGCGCAGGCAGCCTGATGATCCACTTCCGCCTGCGCGACTACGTCTCGGTGCTTGCATACCGCGTATTCGCGCGGCCGTTCTTCGGCCGCTTCGGCCGCGGCGTGCGCGTGGTGTTCCCGCTGCGGATCGTCGGCGCGAAGCACGTCGAACTGGAGGACAACGCCACGCTTCAGTACGGCGCGTACATCGCCGTGCTGCCGTCGCCCGAAAGCCGCGCGCCGGTGCTGCGCGTCGGTGCCGGCACGCTGGTGGGCAACTTCTCGCACATCATCTGCACACGCCGCATCGACATCGCGGAAAAGGTGCTGATCGCCGACCGCGTCTACATCTCGGACAACCTGCACGACTACCGCGACATCACCCGGCCGGTGATGGACCAGCCGCTGCGCCAGACCGCCGATGTGCACATCGGAGCCGGCTCGTGGATCGGCGAGAACGTCTGCATCGTCGGCGCGCGCATCGGCGCGCACT
>JAHECD010000183.1 GCA_024641945.1 Rubrivivax sp.
GTCGCCAGAAAGGACACGGTATCGGCCCAGTTCTGCAATGGGCTTCGCCTTTCGCACCGGCTGGCTGGTACGCGCGTTGCGCAACGTGGCGACCTGTCACGCTGCGCTGTACCTGTCCGGGTCAACCTCTGCAAAGGTTGCGTTTGGCGCAACGCGGTGGACGCGTCGCTTGCTGCCGCCTGCAAGGCGTGGACCCGAAGGCCGCCGTGCGCAAGAAGTCGCCAGCCGGCTTGTCCGTCGGCACGGTGAATCGTGGTCGCGTATGCGGTGCGCCAGGACGCCTGCTGCCCTTCGGACGCCGCAATGCCTTCAGAGGTGCGCCGTCAACGGCGTCGCCGGGTCGCACGCCAACGCCGGGTCCGGGCTCGTGCCGGCCTCCAGCAACTTCTTTGCCGCCATGTGGTCGAGCGGGCTGTTCACGCTTTCGACGCAGACCAGGCGCGTGCCCACGTAGTGCAGCAGCGAAAAAGCCGCCGGCGTCGCACCGGGGCGGCGGTGCCGCGTGCCGTCGGCGGGCATCAGGCCGGCCATCTGCAGGCGCATCGAGCCCTGCTCGGACCAGAACCACGGCAGCGCCCGGTACGGCTCTTCGCGCCCGAGCAGCGTGGCCGCCGCGGTGCGCGCCTGGTCGTTGGCGTTCTGCACCGACTCCAGCCGCAGCGGTCGGCCGCTGCCGTATTCGGGGAAGCGCGCGCAGTCGCCCATGGCCAGCACGTCGGGGTCGGACGTGCGCATGCACGCATCCACGACGATGCCGTCGGCGCAGGACAGGCCGGCGGCGGCGGCCAGCGCCGTTTCGGGTGACGCGCCGATGCCCAGCACCAGCAGGTCCACGGGCTCTTCGGCGCCGTCGACGGTGATCGCGCGCAGCCGCGTGCCTTCCACGTACAGGCCGCCCACGGCCACGCCGAGGCGGACGTCGATGCCGGCCGCGCAGTGGGTCTGCAGCACATGCGCCGCCAGTTCGGGCGACACCGATCGCAGCAGCAGGCGCGGCGCCGCTTCGAGCACCGTCACCGCCTTGCCAAGTGCGCGCGCGGTGGCCGCGATCTCGAGCCCGATGAACCCGCCGCCGAGCACGGTCAGCCGCTGCGCCGACGCGAGCAGCGCGCGCAGGCGCAGCGCGTCGTCGGCGCTGCGCAGCACGGCCACGTTGTCCAGCGCCCGCCCTTGCGCGTCGTGCAGGCCGGGCAACGTGCGCGCGTGCGCGCCGGTGGCCAGCACCAGGCGGGCGTACGGCAGCGTCGCGCCCGAACGCAGGTGCACCGTGTGCGCGTCGCGGTCGATCCGCAGCGCCGCGTCCGCGCGGTGCACGGTGATGCCGGCGTCGCCGAACCAGGTCTCGGTGCGGTGGGTCTGCAAGGCCTCGTCCGCGCTCTTGAGGAAGGCCTTGCTCAGCGGCGGGCGCTGGTAGGGCAGGTGCGTCTCGTCGCAGACCAGATGCACCCGCTTCCCCTGGCCTTCGGCGGCGAGCGCGGCACATAACTGCACGGCGGCGTGGCCGCCGCCGACGATCACGATGGGGCGCTGGTCTTCATTCATCGGTGGTCTCCTGGGCGTGTCCGCGCCCGCGCCGGGCCGCAGCCGGGAAGCGCTGCGCCACGTACCGGTCGGTCGCGGTTTCCACCGCCGGCAGGTTCTCGTGCAGGCGGTGCAGCAGCGCGATCAGCGTGTCCTGCTCGGCCGCGCTCAGCACGGACATGAAGGCCCGCTCGCGCTCCAGCGCGATGCCGAGGATCTGGTCGTGCAGCCGGCGCCCCTTGGGCGTGAGCGTGGCGATGCGCAGGCGCCCGTCGTCGGCGTCCAGCGCCATCGTGATCAGCCCCTTGGCCAACATGCCCTTGAAGCAGCGGCTGACCGAGGCCTTGTCCATGCCGATGATGCGCGAGACCTTCTGCGCCGAGATCGCGCCCTCGATCGCCAGCAGCACCAGGCAGCGCCAGGTCTCGATGCCGACGCCGAAGGCGCGCAGGTACTGCTGCGACGCACCGCGCGACAGCTTGTTGGCGATCCAGGTGAGGAACGCCGGCACGTAGCGCTCGAGGTCGACGACCGGCGCCGCATCGGACGGCACGGCGGCCGCGCGCTTGCGGGCCGCCGCTTGTTTGGCTGCCATCACGGCCATCGGTTCAGGTCTGCCGTTCGGGGATGCGAACGACCAGCCCGTCGAGCGCCGCGGTGAGCTTGATCTGGCACGACAGGCGGCTCGTCGGCAGGCGCTCGGTGGCGGTGCATTCGAGCATCTCGAGCTCGTTGCCGAGCGGCGCCGGCAGGCGGTCGGCCCACGCCGGGTCGACATAGACGTGGCAGGTGGCGCACATCGCCGAGCCGCCGCACTCGGCCACGATGCCGTTCAGGCCGGCGCCGGTGGCCACCTGCATCAGGCTCACGCCCTCGGGCGCTTCGAGCCCGTGCGGCGTGCCGTCGGGGAGGATGAAAGTGATGTCGGGCATGGCAGGAATCGTCTCGTCAGTGAAGGGTGGTGGCCGTGGCAGCCTCAGGCCGGGGTCAGCCGCAGCGGCAGGGTCTCGAGCGCGCGCAGCGTATTGTTGAGCCGGCGTGTGTGTGCGCCGGCAGGCTCGATGCGCTTGACGCGTTTGGCCAGCGCCGTGAGCACGACCTCGCCTTCGAGCCGCGCCACGGCCTGGCCCACGCAGCCGTGGATGCCGGCGCCCAGCGCCACGTGGCCGGTCGGCCGGCGCCCGATGTCGTAGCGGTCGGGGTCCGGCCACTTGCGCGGGTCGCGGTTGGCCGACGCGAGCATGCACAGCACCTTGGTGTTCTCGGGCACCGGCAGGCCGGCGATCTCGCAGTCGCGCACGGCGGTGCGGAAGAACGTCTGCGCGGGCGATTCCCAGCGCAGCGCCTCCTCGAAGGCCGGCCTAGCCAATGTCGCGTCGGCGTGCAGCTTGGCGTATTCGCCGGGGTTGTGCGCGAGCGCGAAGAGCACGTTGCCGAGGCCGTTGACCGTGGTGTCGACACCGGCCGAGAGAAACGAGCGCACCAGCAGCGGCGCCTGCTCGTGCGTGATCTCGCCGCTGTCCGCGGCCTGGTAGATCTGGTCGCCGAAGCCGCCGGGGCGCAGGTTCTCGCGTTTGCAGTGCTCCATGATCCACGCCGTGACCGGCACCATGCGCTCGGCGGCCCTGGCCAGCAGCGCGTTGCGCGGGCCCATCGAGTTGAAGATCATGTCGCCGTAGACGAGCAGGTTCTCGCGCGCGTCCGGCCCCACGCCCACCGCGTCGGGAAAGACCTTCAGCGGGTAGATCTGCGCCAGGTCGTGGATGCCACAGACCGTGCCGCCGTTGGCGGATTGGTCGACGAGGCGCTCGACCATCTGCTCGGCCACTTCGGTGAAGGCGGCGCGGATCTGCATCACCGCCTTCGGGCTCAATACGCGCGACAGCACCGTGCGCGTCTGCGTGTGCAGCGGCGGGTCGGCCTCGAGGATCAGGCTCTTGGGCCGGAAGGGCGTCTCGGTATTGAAGTTGGCCAGCCCCACGCCGGCGCCCGAGATGAAGGTCGCGTGGTCGCTGAACACCGCATGCACCTCGGCATGGCGCCCGCACGCCACCAGGCTCGGATACGGCGTCAGGCGCACCACCGGCCCGGCTTCGCGCATGCGCTCGTGCATCGGGTACGGGTCGGTCAGGTTGTCGGCCGCGTAGGGGTCGATGTCGAGTTCGGGGATCGTGGGGGTCTCGTTCATGTCGTCTCCTTCGGGTTCAGTGCACGGCCATGCCGACCAGGCGTTCGAGCGTGGCGGCATCGTCGCGCAGTTCATCGGCCGGCGCGGCGTGCACGACGGCGCCGCGTTCGAGCACGAGCGCGCGGCTCGCATAACCCAGCGCTTCCTGCACTTGCTGTTCGACGATGACCACGGTGATGCCGGCGCTGCGGCTCATCGCGGCAAAGGCATGCAGCAGTTCCTGCCGGATCAGCGGTGCCAGGCCTTCGAGCGGCTCGTCCAGCAGCAGCAGGCGCGGTTGGCCGAGCAGCGCACGCGCCACCGACAGCATCTGCTGTTCGCCGCCGGAAAGCTGCGCGCCGCCGTTGCGCCGGCGCTGCGCCAGTCGGGGGAAGAGGGCGTAGGCCTCGTCGAGGGCGCTGCGCGGCCGGCGTTTGCAGCCTGCGAGCAGGTTCTCCTCGACGGTGAGCGAGACGAAGATATCGCGTGTCTGCGGCACCAGGCCCAGGCCACGCTGCGCACGCACGTGCGGCGCCAGCCCGGCGAGGTCTTCGCCATCGAACACGATGCGGCCGGCCGTGAGATCGGCCAGCCCCATCACCGCGCGCAGCGCGGTCGTCTTGCCGGCACCGTTGCGGCCGATGACGGCCAGGCGCTCCTGCGGCGCGACCGTGAACGACAGGCCGTTGAGCACCGTCGTCGGGCCGTAGCCGGCGACGACGTCGTGCAGTTCGAGCAGCGGCTGCGTCATCGTCAATGCCCCAGGTACGCGGCGCGAACGAGCGGGTCGCGCCGGATGTCGTCGGGCGTGCCCTGCGCGAGCACGGCGCCCTCGGCGAGCACGACGATGCGCCGCGCGAAGCGGAAGACGAGATCCATGTCGTGTTCGATGATGAGCACGGCCAGGTCGTCGGGCAGCGCGGCCAGCGCGTCGAGCAGGCGCCGGCCTTCGCCCTGCGGCACGCCGGCCATCGGCTCGTCGAGCAGCAACACGCGCGGCTTGAGGGCGAGCGCGAGCGCCATCTCGACGAGTCGCTGCTCGCCGTACGCCAGGCGCTCGGTCGCGACGCCGGCCTTGGATTCCAGCCCCAGTGCGGCGAGCAGCGTGCGCGCCTCGGCAGCGAGCGACGGATAACCGTCGATGCTGCGCCAGGCGCGGCCGGTCAGCCCTTCGCGCTCGAAGAGGGCGAGCTCCACTTGCCGCTGCACGGGCAGGTGCGGCGCGAGCGTCGTGATCTGAAAGGTGCGTGCAAGGCCGGCGCGCACGCGCTGCGCCTGGCTGCGTGCAGTGACGTCGTCGCCGGCCAGCAGCACGCGCCCGCCGCTCGGCGCCAGCGTGCCGCTGATCAGGTTGACGAGCGTGGTCTTGCCCGCGCCGTTGGGTCCGATGAGCGCGAGGCGGTCGCCCGCGTTCAGCGTCAGCGAGACGCCGCGTGTCACGTGCAGGCCGCCGAAATGTTTGTCCAGCGACTGCGTCTGCAGCACTGCGGTGGTCATGTCCTGGCCCATACACCGCCAAGCCGCGCGCGAAGCCAACCCCAGGCCTGTTGCGGCGGCAGCAGCACCACGAGCATCAGCGCACCACCGACGACGAAGAGCCAGTGGTACGGATTGATCGATGCCGCGGTGTGGTGCAGCAGCGTGAACACCACGGCACCGATCAAGGCGCCGTGCAGGCGGCCCGCGCCGCCGAGGATCAGCATCACCAGCGCCTCGGCCGAGACCGCGAACGACAGGCTGTCCAGCCCGACGATGGCATTCGTCTGCGCCGACAGCGCGCCGGCCGCGCCGGCCAGCGCGCCCGCGAACGTGTACATCGCGAGCAGGCGCCGCTGCACGGCGGTGCCGAGCGCCGCCATGCGCGCGCGGTTTTCGTGAATGCCGCGCACGGCCAGGCCGAAGGGCGAGTCGACGATGCGCCGCGCCACATACAGGCCCGCCGCGAGCACGACCAATGCATACAGCGCGGCGGTGCGCCCTTCGAGGTCGAAGGCGAAACGGCCGAGCAGCGGGCCCATCGAGAAGCCCGTGAGCCCGTCGTCGCCGCCGGTCCAGTCGCGCGCCTTCTGCGC
>JAHECD010000184.1 GCA_024641945.1 Rubrivivax sp.
CGGCTTGCGCAATACCCTGGACTTGCGCCTGTGACAGTGCAGTGTCGTAAACACGCACCTCGTCGATCTTGCCGTTGAAGTACCGGGTCGAGGATGACGGAGCGCCGATCTGCAGGTTGCCCCACGCCGCGCGCGAGTTCTGCACGCCGGCGTCGGTGCCCTCGAGCACGCCGTCTACATACAGCGATGCGCTGAAGATGCCACCACCCTGGTCGGTCACGGTGACTGCGGCGTGGTGCCAGCCAGCGGTGTCGGTGAAACTGGAGTTCGAGATGATGTAGATCGGGTTGCCGTCCAGCTGATTGGTATAGCCCAGGTGGAAGGCGATTCTGTTGTCCTGGTCCCATCCTCCGACCGAGAGACTCATCTCGGAAGTCGCGCTGGTGCCGCCCGTGCCACCGCCAAAGCCGTCGCCGCCGCTGTAGCCCTGCCACAGCAGCATGCGCTGGCCGGTGGTCGTGTTGGTCTGAAACCAAGCCGAAAGCGTGAAGCTGGTTGCCGTCTTGGCCACCGTGCTGGCCGTGGTGACGTAATCGTTGCTGCCGTCGAACGCCAGCGCGTTGGATCCCACATAGCTGGCGGTGGTCCAGGCAGGATCGTTGGTGTCGGCCCCCGCCGTGCTGCCGCGGGTTCCGTCGTTGCCGAGTGAACCCGAATCGGCCACGGTCTGGCTGGTACCGCCATCGTCCAATTTCCACCAGTTGGCGAGGTTTGTCGTTGCCGGCGCCACCACCAGCGTCGCGTTTTCATTGACCGAGTACGCGTCGTTGACGGCAACCGGCGCGTCGTTGACGGCGGCCACGCTGATGCTGCGCGTGGCGGTGTTGCTGTTGGCGCTGCCGTCGTTGACAGTGAAACCCACCGTGCGGTTCAGCGTGCTCGGGGCTTCGCTGGTGTTGGCATAGGTGATGCTGCGCAGCGCAGTCTGGTAGTTGGTCAGCGTTGTCGTGCCACTGAGCGTCAGGACGCCAGTGCTGGCGTTCCAGCTGCCGGTGATGCCCAGCTGGTTGGTGAAGGCCAGCACGTCCTGGCCGTTGACGTAGTTGGCACTGATGCTGACCGAAGCGCCGCTGAGATTGGCGCTGTCGACGTCGCCGACGGTCAAGCCGCTGTCCACCGCGGTGGCCGCTTGGTTCTCTGCAAAGGCAAGCACGCTACCGGTGGTGGTGACGACCGGCGCGTCGTTGACCGCATTCACGGTGATGGCCACCGTGTCCTTGTCGGTCATCGATTGGTCCGTCGCCAGGGTTGCGATCTCCGTTGCCGTCAATGCGCGGTTGTATATGCGGGCATCGTCGATCCTGCCGGTGAAGTCTTCGGTGGTTTCTCCGTTGCCGTGCTTGCCGATGAAGCTGTTCGCTCCGAGCGTGTAGGCGATCGAGGTGTTGATGGTGCTGGTGGCAACCACCGACCCATCCAGGTAGAGCGTGGCCGTATTGGCGCTGTCGCTGAAGGTCACCGCCACGTGGTGCCAGCCGGTGCCGGCCAGCGTCGTGCTGAACTTGACCGTGTTCCAGGTGCTGCCGTCGTAAAAGAATCCGACCAGTCCGTTGGCGGTGTCGTCGATGCGCAAGACCACGCTGTCGCCCAGCGAAATCACTTCGCTGCCGTAGGTGTCCCGGACGGTCAAGTTTGCCCAGGCCGCCAAGGTCACGTCGACGGGATTGCCAAAATGCCCGATGGTTTGAACGTAGCTCGCACCATTCAAGCTGATCGCGTTGCCACGCGTGCCGTCGTTGACGGCGGTCACGCCAACCGCAGTGCCCGGGTACCCCGCGGCAGGGCTGGTGTCGGTGCCAAGGGCGGCGGTGTTTTCAAACGCGTAGTGGCCCTTCAATCCTGCATCGACGTCCAGGCTGAGCAGGGTCGAGTCCTTGGCCGCCAGCGTCAGCGTCGCGCCGCCGTTGTAGTTGCCTGTCGGGTTGTAGCTCAGGCCGTTCAGCGCGGTGTTGATGGCGCCGGCCGCGCCGCGGAAGGTCATCGTGGCATCGGTGGTGCCGTCGCCGGCGATGAAGGTCAAGCCCGCCGTTCCGGACAGCGTCAGCGTGCCGTTGGTCACGCTGATCGAAACCTCGTTGTTGGCGCCGCCGGCATCGGCATCGGTGATCGAGATCTGGTTGCCGTTGGCCGACGAAAAGACCTTGGTCGTATCCTCGTTGGTGGACTGCGGACCGGGCACGGTGTTGACCACGGCGCTGGCGAATGCGATCTTCGCCACGAAGGCGTCGGTGCCACTGGCGTAGGACCGCACCGGCGAGCCCCAGTCGGCGGTGCTGGAACCGGCCACGAAGACGTTGTTGCTGCCGTCGATGGCCAGCCAGTTTGCGTTGTCGGTGCCGGCACCACCCAGGAACGTGCTCCACGTCATACTGCCGGCGCTGTTCAGTTCGGCCACAAAGCCGTCGGTTCCACCGCTGAATGCCTGCGCGGGAGTTCCCCATGTGGCGGTGCTGTACCCAGACAGGAAAATGTTGTCAACGCTGTCAATGACAAGACCGCCCCACTGCTGATCCGATCCCGCCCCGCCGACAAAGGTGCTCCAGGTCAAGTTGCCGCCGTTGGTGAGTTTGACGACGAAGACGTCGTTCGCACCCCCGGCGTGGGCTTGCAGCGGCGTACCCCAGCCTGCCGCGCTGTACCCCGACACGATGACGTTGCCGCTGCCGTCCAGTGCCAGCCCGGTGCCGACATCGAGGCCGCCGCCGCCGCCCAGGAACGTATTCCACGTGAGGCTGCCGGTGCTGCCGTACTTGGCCACGACGGCATCCGTGCCACCGGTGTAAGCGCGTATCGGCGAGCCCCACGTCGACTGGGATTCACCGGACACGTACACGCTGCCGCTGACATCGACGGCCACCGCGTAGTATCCGGTGGCACCAGAGAAGGTGTTCCAGGTGAGACTGCCGGCGGTGTTCAGTTTGGCGACGAAAGCATTGATACCACCGCCGTAAGCCTGGACCGGCGACCCCCAGGTTCCATTGCTGTAGCCGGACACGTAGACATTGGCACTGGCGTCCAGCGTCATGGCCCAGATCTTGTCGTTGTTCCCGGCGCCGCCCAGGAAGGTGTTCCACGTCAGCGCGCCGCTGTTGTCGAGCTTGGCGACGAAGCCATCGGTACCGGTGGTGAAGGCGCGCACTGGCGCACCCCAGGTCGCGTTGCTGTAGCCCGACACGTAGATGTTGCCGCTGCCGTCCACGGCAACACCGTTGGCCTGGTCGGCGCCGGTAGCACCCAGGAAGGTGTTCCAGACAAGGTTGCCGCTGCTGTCCAGCTTGGCGACAAAGCTGTCATTGCCGCTGGAGAATGCCCGGACTGGCGAACCCCAGGATGCGCTGCTGACGCCGGCCACATAGACGTTCGAGCTGCCATCCACGGCAATGGTGTACGCCGTGTCCGTGCCTGCGCCACCGAGGAAGCTGGTCCAGGTCAGTGTCGGGTCGATGACCAGTTCATATCCAACGTCGTAATCGCCCAGCGCAAAGGCGACGTCGTGGCTGCCCATCAGCTTGTAGCTGACGCTGACGTAGTGGCGCTGCCCGTTGATGTCCTGCCAAGCCAAGGGTGCCGAGTCGGTCATCGTGCCGGTCTCGAATGCGATGACCAGCCGGCCTTGGGAGTCGACCGAGACCTCGCGGTTGTAGTGCAGCTGGATCTGTTCCGCGGCACCCCGCGCCGAGCCCGCCGCAACGTAGTAGCTGCTCTTCAGGATGCCCTGCTCTGCGCTTTGAAATACCGCGGACACGCCGTCGTACAAGCCGGCGTAGCTCAGCTCGGTGAAAGCAGGCGCCGCATCGCCGATTGAAGATTGCGCATCCGCCGCCACCGGCGTCACCGCATGCGCGCCGACAAATGCGATGTTCAGCATCTGCTGGGGCGAGGCAACGATGATGTCGCTTTGGCCGAAGCCGAGAAGCTGGCCACCCGACGTGAATTGCTGGTAGTTCGCCGTGGCGCCCGACCTGGCGGGTCCTGGCACGGACGAGAGCAGCTGCGGTGTCGCGTCGGCACCGATGGAGTGGGCGGCGGGGTCACCGGCCGAAACGTCGGCGACGCAGAAGCTGGCACGCTGTTCCACGACGGGCCGCCCCAAGCCGCCTTCGGCCTCGTTGCATCCGTAGAGCACGACGTCGGCGTCGGTAGTCAAGGCGGCGCCCCAGGACGCCAGTTGGTCGGTACGACCCGTCAGCGCATCTGCATCGACGATGCCGTTGCCGAGCAGGAGTTCGCCTTGAGCGCCGTGCGACACGATGTGCACCGCCGCGATACCGCTGCGCCCGGCGAGTGCATCGCCCACTTGCGACAGGCCATCGCGTGTGGCGTCGATCAGCACCGTCTCGTAGCGTGTACCGCCGGTGCCGCGGGCGCGCAGATCGCTCAGCAGCGCGTCCCGGTCCTGCACCCGGCTGTCGATCAGAACGATCTCGGTGCGTTGCGCCACGGCGTGAAGAGGCGCGGCTGCCGGTGCCGGTGTGGCCACTTCGGGCGTGGCGTCGAGCATCTGCACCTGCGCCACACCCGCGATCGCCCCGTACATGCCCAGCGGATCGGCCGAGTACAGCACCCGCGTTTCGCACTCTTCCACCACCGGCCGCGCAGCGCTGCCCCCGGCTGCAGGGCGCAGCCGCCGCAGCAGGGTCTGCAGCAGGGTCATCGTCGTGGAGCGCGGCTCGATGTCAACGGGGGGGTGTCAGTTGCGCCAGGGCGGGCACATACTCGATGGGCGCCATCTTCAGGCGTGGCGTAGCCGGCGGGGGGATGTCGCCGGCCATGCGTGTGACGGGCGTCACGGCCACTGGCCAGGCGGCGATCGCGTTGTCGATCACACGCACGATGTGCGCGCTGGCAGGCGGCGCGGCGGCCACCGCGGCGGCCTGCATGGCAGCCGGCTCGATGGCCGTCGGCACCGGCGGCGGCATCCGCTGCGGCGCAGGTGATTCGGCCGTCGGCATCGGGGTCGGCACGGCGGCGGGCGCCAGTGCGGATGCCGGCACGGACACCGGTGCCATCACCGGCGCCGGTGCCGAGACGCTGCGCTGCGCCGCGGGCACGATGGCGGAGCCGTTGCGCGGTGCCGGTTCGGCACGCAGCCCCAGGTCGGCCTTGCAGCGCAGACCGGGCGGCAACGCGCCGCCGGGATTGGGCAGCACGAGCCGCACGCGGAAGGTGTTGCTCGCGGCGTCGATGACACGATCGACGCTGGTCACCGTGCCGGTGTGCGGGGTGCGGTTCAGCAGTTCGGGCACGACGCTGGCCTTCGCCCCCACGCTGACCTGGCCGAAGGCACCTGCCGGCACCAGCACGTCGACCCGCAACGGGTCGATCGCGGCAATGCGCAGCACGGGCTTCTGCTCGACGTATTCGCCCGGCGACACATAACGCTCGACGACGACACCGTCGATGGGCGACACCACCGTGCGCAGCGACAGTTGCGCCGACGCGAGCTGCACCTCGCGCTGGGCGAGCTTGCGTTTTTCTTCGGCCTGCTGGCCGCGGCCATCGGCCATCGTCGCCTCGGCACGCTGGCGGTCGAAGTAGGTGTGCGAGACGAAGTTCTCGCGCACCAGTTCGGCCGCGCGCTGCGCTTCGCGCACCGCCAGTTCGTTGGCCCCGCGGGCCGCGACGAGCTCGCCGGTCTGGCTGGCACGCTCGCGCGCCACCGCGAGCGCGGCGCGCTCGACCTCGGCATTCATCTGCACCAGCGCCTGCCCACGCCGCACCATATCGCCACGCTCGACATGCATCGTCTGCACGACGCC
>JAHECD010000008.1 GCA_024641945.1 Rubrivivax sp.
AGCCGCTGTGACGCACGCAAGCGCGCAGGCGGGCGGCGCGTCGAGGCTGCCGCGGTTGCGGAGGCGGCGGAATCGTGACGGGGGCGGGTCGGCATGGTGGTCTTGCGTTCGATGCAGGTCCCGGTTCGGACCGTGCGTCGAGACTAAGGACCCGCCCGCCTCGTTGATCGAAGGAAAACCGCCGCGAACCCGGCCGATCGTCACGATGCGTGACGCCGGCGGGCCGCTGGCGTGGGGCGGCCGCGGCCGGCTCGGTCACCGCCGATGCGCCGGCGTCAGCGCGTGCGTCGAATGTTCTCGAGCGCGGCCACGGCGGCCATCTCGGCACGCAGCGAGGTGTCGAAATCCGACCGGCACAAGCCGGCGTGTTCGTACCGCAGGTTCTCGTACAACGCTGCCGTCGCCGGGAACGCGTCGAGCACCGCATTGAGGTAGGCGTCGGGCTCGGTCTGCGCGAGCAGCCGGCCGAGCTGCTGCGCAACGGCGCGGTACTGCTCGGCACTCGCCGACAACGGCGTCTGTTCGAGTCTTTCCAGCAGATGTGCCAGCGCCGCGAGCGGGTGCAGGCGTGTCGGCAAGGCGTGGCGGGTCGAGGCTTGCATTCGGTTTCTCCGTCGGCATCGGGGCCGATGGTGACTATCTGGGCCCGCTCACGGCCATATCAAGGCGGCGTGTGGTGTCACCGCCGCCCTCCGGGACTGCACGGTGCCCCCGGCAGGGCCGATCTGGCAATATCCACCCATGGCCCATCTCGATTCCGACGAAATTGCCCGCTATCACGCCGAGGGCTACGTGGTCCCGCGGTTCCGCCTGCCGGCGGCGCAGGTCCAGGCGATGACCGGCGCGCTGGAGGAACTGCTGCGCAACAACCCCGGCGTCCGGCCGGAAAAGCTGGTCTCGGCCCATGTGGCCGGCGACAACGGCGAGGGCGTTCGCGGCGTCGCGGCCTTTCTCGACCTGGCGCGTGATCCCGAGATCGTCGACCTCGTCAGCGGCGTGATCGGTGACGATGTCGTGCTGTGGGGCTGCCACGTCTTCTGCAAGCCGGCCGGCGAGGGCTTCGAGACGCCCTGGCACCAGGACGGCCACTACTGGCCGATCCGCCCGCTCGCCAATTGCACCGCATGGGTGGCGCTCGAACCTTCGACCGCCGAGAACGGCTGCCTGCGCGTGATTCCCGGCTCGCACCGCGCGCAGCGCCTGCACGAGCACCTGCACGAGGACCGCACCGACCTCACGCTGAACCAGCGCATGGCCGACGGCACGTTCGACGAGGCCGCCGCCGTGGACGTCGAATTGCAACCGGGCCAGATGTCGCTGCACGACGTGTACATGATTCACGGCGCGCGTGCCAACACGTCGCCACGCCGGCGCACGGGCGTGGCGCTGCGCTACATGCCGGCCAGCTCGGTCTTCGAGCGCGACCTTCGGCCGTCCGATGGCCAGACGGGCGTGCCGGTGGACTTTGCGCGTCGCCCGCTGTGGCTGGTGAAGGGCATCGACCGCAGCGGGCGCAACGACTTCGAGGTCGGTCACAAGTTCTGAGCGGCCGGCAGGCGCGGCGCCACGAGGCCCGTGGCCAGTGCCGTGCCGAGCACGATCACGACACACGCGCCGGCCATCACCGGCGTGACGCCTTCGCCAAGGAAGATCCATCCCCACAGCACGGCGAACAACGGGATCAGGAACGTGACCGAGATCGCTTTCGCCGGCCCCACGTGGGCGATCAGGCGAAAGTACAGCAGGTACGCCAGCCCGGTGCACACGACACCCAGCACCGAGGCCCAGAGCCACGCTCCCGGCGTCGGCGCTTGAGCCGGCCATTGCCACAGCGTCAGCGGCAACAGCACGATCGCCGCGGCCGCCTGGCTGCCGGCGGCCACGGCCATCGGCGGCACGCCCGCGAGGAAGCGCTTGGTGTAGTTGACGCCCGTGCCGTAGCACACGGTCGCGGCGATGCAGGCGGCGATCGCCCAGACGTTGCCACTGCCCGGTGTGCCGGTCTTGAAACCCGCCTTGTCCCCCGCGAGCCAGAGCACGCCGGCGAAGCCGATGGCCAGGCCGAGCGTGCGGGTGGCCGTGGGCCGGTCGCTCAGCCACAGCCACGCGATCAGGGCACCCCACAGCGGCGAGGTGGCGTTGAAGATCGACGACAGCCCGGCCGTGATCGACAGCGCCGCGAAGCTGTAGGCCACGAAGGGCAGTGCCGAGTTGACGATGCCCACCACCAGCAGCGGCCGCCAGTGCTTGCGCAAGGCCCACGTCTCTCCACGCCACGCCAGCAGCGGCAGCAGGGCGGCCGCCGCCAGCCCCACGCGCACGCCGGACAGTGCCACCGGGCCGAACTCGGCCGCGCCCAGCCGCATGAACAGGAACGATGCGCCCCACAGCGCGGCGAGCGACAGGAGTTCGATCAGGTCACGCGGCTTCATGTCGTCGGCCTCGCTGCGTTGGGCGCAATCCACGAGCCGCCGCGCGAGAGGCTGAACCTCGATGCGCCGGCCGGGCACCCGGCCTTGCCGGTCCGCCGGCGTGCCGCCACGGGGTGCACGGGCGCTCGGGACGTACAGCGCGTGTCATACCAGCAGCGCGCCTTCGTGTTGCAGCAGCCGCTCCTTGCGGTGCAGCCCGCCGGCATAACCCGTGAGCGACCCGCTCGCGCCGATCACGCGGTGGCAAGGCACGATCACGCCCACTGGGTTGCGCCCGATGGCGGTGCCCGTGGCGCGCGGCACGGCGCCATGGCCCACCTGCGCCGCGACTTCGCCGTAAGTGCACGTGTGTCCGGGCGCGATGTCGCACAGCGCGCGCCAGACCGCGCGCTGGAACACGGTGCCGTGCAGGTCGAGCGGCACGTGGATCGGCGACGGGTCATCGCCGGCCCAGTAGGCGTCGAGCCAGGCGCGTGCCGCGGCAATGTGCGCGTCGTCGGGATCGACGGGCGCGTCGAGATCGCCCGGGTGGTGTGCCTGCGCGTCGAACCACAGGCCCGCGAGGCCCTGGGCTGTCGCCAGCGCGGTCATGGGGCCGATCGGGGTGTCGATGGCGGCCTGCGCCACGAGAGGCACGCCGTCGAATGCAGTCTTCATTCTCATGTTCCGATCTCCAGGGTTTGCCACAGGCGCATCACGGCGTAGGCGCGCCAAGGCCGCCACGCCTGCGCCATCGACTCGACGGCCTTCACGTCGCGCGTGCCCAGCGCATTGAGCAACCCGATGTCGGTGGACGGAAAGGCATCGGGCCAGGCGAGCGCGCGCATCGCGATCAATTGCACCGTCCACTCGCCGATGCCGGGCAGTGCACGCAGGGTGTCCATCGTCGTCTGCAGCGGCGCGCCGCGATGCAGTTCGACATCGCCGGCCTGCACGGCCGCCGCCAAGGATTGCAGCGCGCGCACACGCTGGCGCACGATGCCGAGTTTGCCGATGTGCTCGGGGTCGGCGCTGGCCAGCGCGGACGCATGCGGGAACAGGCGCGTCAATTCGGGATACGGTGTCTCGACGGGCTCTCCCAGCGCCTCGACGAGACGGCGCGTGAGCGTGCGGGCGGCGGCTACCGTGACCTGCTGCCCGAGGATCACGCGCACCGCGATCTCGAATCCGTCCACGCCGTTCGGCAGGCGCAGCCCCGTGCGTGGCGGCACGGGAAGGGCCGCCATGGCGGGATCGATGAGCGACGGGTCGGCGTCGAGATCGAGTGCCTGTCGCTGGCGCTGCAGCACCGCGCCGAGCACCGGCAGCAGCGCGGGCGCGACCTTCACATGCACCTCGTGCCGGTCCGGCACGAAGCGCGCCGCCAGCCAGCCTGCGACCCGGCGCCCCTCGTGTGGCCAGGCCAGCGTCCGCCGGATCTCGAGGCCGTCCACCGACTCCACCGTGCCCACCGCGCGATCGCGAAAGAATCGCAGCACGCCGTCGACGTCGTAGGGTGGCCGGTAGCCCAGTTGCACGGTCAAGGCGGCATCGGGCGCCGGCGCGTCGCCCACACGTTGTTTGCGCAGCGCCGTGGGGCTCAGCCGGTACCGTTGCGCAAAGGCCGCGTTGAAGCGGCGCAGGCTCGCGAAACCGCTGGCATGTGCGACCTGCGTCACCGCCATGGGCGTGTCCGTCAGCAACTGCTTGGCGAGCAGCAGGCGGCGCGTCGTCAGGTAGTCGAGCGGCGAGACGCCGTGCACCTGCTGGAAGATCCGGCGCAGGTGGCGGTCGGTGACACCCAACCGCGCGGCTGCGTCCGGCAGGTACAGGTCGCGCCCGTCGACGGCGGCCTGGTCGATCAGGCGGGCCGCATGCTGCGCCAGCGCCTGCGACGAATCGACGAGCGACAGGCCTGGCGCGAGCTCCGGCCGGCAGCGCAGGCAGGGGCGAAACCCTGCGGCCTCGGCCAGCGCGGCGTTGCCGAAGAAGCGGCAATTGCGCTGCATCGGCGTGCGCACGCGGCAGACCGGTCGGCAGTAGATGCCCGTGGACGTGACACCGACGAAGACGCGGCCGTCGAAGCGTGCATCGCGTGCCACGAAGGCCGCATACAGGCCGGTGTCGTCCGCGGTCGTGCCGGGTGCAAGGGGCGTCGATTCGGTGGGCATGGTGTCGATGATAGGCAGTTGCCGGTGCCTGACTCGCCGTTTTCGGACCTATGCATCACCGGCCGCCGCCGGCTCGGTCGGGCGCATGGCCTGCCTGCCTACAATGCCGCGACCCCATTTCACCCCAGCACCCGCCATGCAAGTCCATGCTTCCATCTTCAAGGCTTACGACATCCGCGGCATCGTCGGCAAGACGATCGACGAGAGGTTTGCCGAGCACCTGGGCCGTGCGTTCGGCAGCGAGGCGGTGAAGGCAGGCGAGACAGCGGTGGCGGTCGGCCGCGACGGGCGCTTGTCGGGCCCCGGCCTGGCGGCGGCGCTGATCCGCGGCCTGGTGTCCACCGGGCTCGATGTCGTCGACCTCGGGCCGGTGACGACGCCGATGCTCTATTACGTGGCCGCCACGCGCGCGCAGCACGGCTGCCGCTCGGGCATCCAGGTCACGGGCAGCCACAACCCGAAGGACTACAACGGCTTCAAGATGGTGCTCGCCAGCCGCGCGATCTATGGCGACGAGATCCAGGCCCTGCGCCGGCGCATCGAGACCGAGGACTACGTCAAGGGCAAGGGCCGCAGCGCGAAGATGGATATCGGGCCGGAATATTCGCACCGCATCGCGAGCGACGCGAAGCTGGCGCGGCCGATGAAGATCGTCGTCGACTCCGGCAACGGCATCCCCGGCGCGTCGTCGCCGGGTGTGCTGCGTGCGCTGGGCTGCGACGTGCGCGAGATGTATTCCGAAGTCGACGGCGACTTCCCCAACCACCACCCGGATCCGAGCAAGCCGGAGAATCTGGCCGACCTGATCCACGCCGTGAAGACGACCGATGCCGAACTCGGGCTGGCGTTCGACGGCGACGGCGACCGGCTGGGCATCGTCACGAAGCAGGGCGACATCATCTATCCGGACCGCCAGCTGATGCTGATCGCCACCGACGTGCTCAAGCGCAACAAGGGCGGCACGGTGATCTTCGATGTCAAGTGCAGCCAGCGCCTCGCGCCGGCGATCCGCAAGGCCGGTGGCAAGCCGCTGATGTACAAGACCGGCCATTCGCTGATCAAGGCGAAGATGAAGGAGATCGGCGCGCCGATCGCCGGCGAGATGAGCGGCCACATCTTCTTCGGCGAGCGCTGGTACGGCTTCGACGACGCGACCTACACGGCCGCGCGCGTGCTCGAGATCCTGTCGCGCAGCAAGGACCCGAGCAAGGTGTTGAATGCCCTGCCGACGAGCTTCAGCACGCCCGAACTGAACGTGCAGTGCGCCGAGGGCGAGCCGGCGCGTGTGGTGGCCGATCTGCAGAAGATGGCGGATTTCCCTGGCGCCGAGATCACCACGATCGATGGCGTGCGGGCCGACTACGACGATGGGTTCGGCCTCGTGCGCGCGTCGAACACGACGCCCGTGCTCGTGCTGCGGTTCGAAGGTCACACGCCCGAGGCGCTGCACCGGATCGAGACCGATTTCATGGCCGCGCTGCGTGTCGTCAAGCCGGATGCCCAGGTTGCCGCGGCGGCCCATTGACGTCGATACGACCGGCCCGTCCGGCCCTGTCGGGCCGCACTGCGCCCACCATGCGGCCCGCGCCGATCGTGTGCGCGTGACCAAGATCCGGCGCCGCAACCGGCCGTGCGTGTGAAAGAGGCTGCTGCACGGTTCGCGTATTCGACACTGCTGCGCGTGGCCACGCCGCTGTACCTCGCGCGGCTTTGGTGGCGCGGACGGACCGAACCTGCGTATCGCGAACACTGGAAGGAACGCCTGGCCTGGGGCGGCGCACCGGTGCCCGACGGGGCGGTGTGGATCCATGCGGTCTCGCTCGGCGAGACGCGCGCCGCGGTCGCGTTGATCGAGGAACTGCGGGCGCAGATGCCCGGTATTCGCCTGCTCCTGACCCATGGCACGGCGACCGGACGCGACGCCGGCAAGCCGCTGCTGCGTGCCGGTGACCGGCAGGTGTGGCTGCCGTATGACACGCCCGGCGCGACGCGGCGCTTCATGCGCCGTCACCGGCCGTCGGTGGGCGTATTGATGGAGACCGAGATCTGGCCCAACCTGCTGCATGCGGCGCGTGCCGAGGGGGTGCCGATGGTGCTGGCGAACGCCCGACTGAGCGAAAAGAGCAGCCGGCGCGGCAGGCAGCTGGCGGCACTGATGCGCCCGGCCGTCGCCACGCTGGCGAACGTGCTGGCGCAAACGGCCGACGATGCCCGCCGCCTGCACGAAGCGGGCGCCAGGAAGATCACGATCGGCGGCAACCTCAAGTTCGACGTCACGCCGCTGCCGCGCCTGGTGGCGCGCGGTCTCGAATGGCGCCAGGCGCTGGCGCGCCCGGTCGTGCTGGCGGCCAGCACGCGCGAGGGCGAGGAGGTCGAACTGCTGCATGTCTGGTCCGGCCTGCCGGCGCCGCGCCCGCTGCTGCTGCTCGTGCCGCGCCACCCGCAGCGATTCGACGACGTGGCCGACATGGTCGAGACCGAAGGCCTTCGCCTGCGCCGGCGCAGCCAGTTCGGCGACCTGCCGCCGGCCGACGCGGAGCAGGCCGACGTCTGGCTCGGCGATTCGATCGGCGAGATGCCGATGTACTACGGTGCGTCCGACGTCGCGCTGCTCGGCGGCAGTTTCGCGCCGCTCGGCGGGCAGAACCTGATCGAGGCCGCCGCGTGCGGCTGCCCCATCGTCATGGGACCGCACACCTTCAATTTCGACCAGGCGGCGCGCCTGTCGCTGGCGGCCGGTGCGTCGCAGCGTGTGGCCGACCTGCGTGAGGGCGTGGTGTGTGCCGTGGCGTTGTCGATCGACCCCAACCGCAACGAATGGGTGCAGCGTGCGTTCAAGTTCGCGGCCGCGCACCGGGGCGCTGCAGCACGCATGGCGACCGATATCCTGGGCCTGCGGCGGGCAGGATAGGCGACGGCTGCGTCCGGCCCAGCGCCGCCGACGGCCTACTTGGCCAGCAGCGAATTCAACGTCTGGATGTCGGCCGGCAGCAGTTGCCCGGCCGCCTGGCGAAGCCGCAGCGCGCCGACGAGCACGTCGTAACGCGCCTTGGCCAGATCGCGCTGGGTCTGGAACAGCTGGGTCTGGGCGTTGAGCACGTCGAGGTTCACGCGCACGCCGACCTTGTAGCCGAGTTGCGTGGCCTCGAGAGCCAGCTTGGTCGAAGACTCCGCGGCCTCGAGTGCCTTGACTTGCGCCATGCCGGACTGCACGCCGAAGAAGGCCTGGCGGGTCGCCTGCGAGACGATGCGGCGCGCCGCTTCGAGGTCGTTGCGGGCCTTGTCCTCGAGCGCGACCGTCTCCTTGATGCGGTTGTCGGTCGCGCCACCGGTGTAGATGGGCCAATTGAGTTGCAGGCCCACCGAGGCAGACTTGGACATGCCCGGCGTCGTGGCCAACCGCCCGGATGCATCGTTGGCGCCGAACGAACCTACTGCGTCGAGCGTCGGCAGCACCGCGGCCCTGGCCTTTTCGGTCTCGAGCTGGGCCACTTCCAGCCCGAGCCGTGCCTTGCGCACACCGGGGTGGGCGTTGTCCGCGCCGGTGACCCAGGCTTCGGCGTCGCCCGGCAGGATCGGCGGCAGCACCACCGGGGTCACCAGGCCGTTGGGCTTGACGTCGGACCGGCCCACGAGCTGGTCGAGCGCGATGCGCTTGGTGCGAAGGTCGTTTTCCGCGGCGATTTCCTGTGCCGTGCCGAGGTCGAACTTGGCTTGTGCCTCACGGGTGTCGGTGATGGTTGCGGTGCCGACCTCGAAGTTGCGTTTCGCCGAGGCCAGTTGCTCCGACGTTGCCGCCTTGGCGGCGCGTGTGGTGGCGAGCGCGTCCTGCGCCGCGAGCACGTCGAAGTACGCTTGGCTGACCCGAAGGATCAAGTCCTGTTCGGCCGTCTCCAGGTCGGCCTGGGCCACGAGCAGCACCTTGCCGGCCTGGTTGACGGTGGCATCGTTCGCCCGGTTGTACAGCGGCATCCGCCCCTGCAGCGTGGCGTTCATCGTGTTGGAGCCGCCGCTGACGGCCGGCAATTCGAGCGCCGACGCCGTGACCGCGCTGCTCAGCGCCAGCGTCGGCCGCCGCAGCGCGTCGGCCTGCGCCGCGCGGTATTCGGCCGACTGGGCCAGCGAGCGTGCGGCGAGATAACTCGCGTCATAGGCGCGGGCAGCTTCGTACAGCTCCTGCAGGCTCTGTGCGTGGGCTTGGCCGGCAGCGGAGAGGGCCAGCACGAGGGCGGTCAGCAGGGGGCGGTTCAGGCGCATGGAAGGGTCCTCAGGTGAATTGGGGCGCGCGCGGGGTTGTAACGCATCGAAGGCCGGTCGGCGCCATGATTGCGACGGACTGCGCCTGCGGTGGCGGGCAACGACGCTTCGATGTGACCGGCGGCATGGTTCAGAACTTGAACCGGCTGGGCTCGCCGAAGCCGGAAAGCCGCGGCGCCACCGTATCGAAGAGGTCCATGTCGGACCACGAGGTATCGGTGGCGCGCGTGAACAGGCGCGCGCACATGATCGGCTCCTCGCCGATGATGGCGGCCAGGCGGCCGCCCACCTTGAGTTGCTGCAGCAGTTTGCGTGGCACTTCGGCCACCGAGCCCGAAAGCAGGATCACGTCGAACGGGCCGCCTTCCGGCGCCCCCTTCGAGCCGTCGGCCTGCACCACGCGAACGCGCGACAGCCCAGCGCGGCGCAGGTTGGCGGTGGCCATCGCCACCAGTTCCGGCCGGATCTCGAGTGTCACGACATCCTGCGCCTTGTGGGCGAGCAAGGCCGCCATGAAACCGGAGCCGGCACCGATTTCGAGGACGCGGTCGGTGTGCGTCACCCGCAGTTCCTGCAACAGCCGAGCCTCCACCTTGGGCTCGAGCATGCAGGGGCCGTGCGGCTCGTCGAGCAGCGGCACCTGCGTGTCGACGAAGGTCATCGCCTTGTGCGCTGGAGGCACGAAATCCTCGCGCCGGATCGTCGCCAGCAGCGCCAGCACCGAGGGGTCGAGCACCTGCCAGGGGCGGATCTGCTGCTCGATCATGTTGAAGCGGGCAAGTTCGATATTCATCGTCGATACCTGTTTGGGTATTCAGCGGAGGCAACCCTGAATTCTAGGCCGCGCTCTGTCGTGCGCCTGACAGATGCAGGCGCCGTCGCACCCAGGCCGCCAGATCGTCGAGATAGACATAGATCACCGGCACCACGACCAGCGTGAGGAGCGACGAGGTGATGACACCGCCGATCACGGCCTGGCCCATGGGCGCGCGCTGCTCGCTGCCCTCGGTGAGGGCGAAGGCGAGCGGCACCATGCCGAAGATCATGGCCAGCGTCGTCATCAGGATCGGCCGCAGGCGCACGCGGGCGGCGTCGAGCAGCGCGGCCGATCGCTCGGCACCCGCTGCGCGCGCGCGGTTCGTGAAGTCGACGAGCAGGATCGCGTTCTTCGTCACCAGGCCCATCAGCATGATGACGCCGATGATCGAGAACATGTTGAGCGTGCTGCGCCAGAGCAGCAACGCGAGCACGACGCCGATCAACGTGAGCGGCAGCGAGCTCATCAGCGCCAGCGGCTGCAGGAAGCTGCGGAACTGCGACGCGAGGATCATGTAGATGAAGACCACGCCCATCGCGAGCGCGGACAACGCGTAGACGAAGCTTTCCTGCATGTCCTTCGTCGATCCGCCGAAGCGCAGCGCGTAGCCCGGCGGCAGCGGCGTGGCGTCGAGGATCGCGCGGATGTCGGCCGAGACCTCGCCGAGCGAGCGGCCGGAGGTGTTGGCGGTGATCTCCACTTCGCGGCTCAGGTCGCGCCGGTTGATCTGGTTCGCGCCCGTGCCGGGTTTCAGGTCGGCCACCTGCGTGAGACGCACGATGCGCATCGAGCCATCGGCGTTGGTGCCAGCCGCCAGGCCGAGACGGGCCAGGTCGGCCGTGCTGTCGCGCTGGTCGGGTGCGAGGCGCACCTTGATGTCGTGCGTCTGGTCGTTGCCCGAGCGCCACTGCCCGACCGTCTCGCCGGCAATCAGCCCGCGCAGCGCCGACGTGATGGCGCCCGCCGACAACCCGGCGTCGGACGCGGCGTCGCGCTTCACATCGACGCTCAGCACCGGCTTGTCGGGCTTCATGCTGGTGTCGAGGTCGATCAGGCCTGGCACGCGGCGCAGCTTGGCCGTCATCTCGTCGGTCAGGCGTTGCAGTTCCTTCAGGTCGGCGCCCTGGATCGAGAGCGACACCGGCTTGCTGCCGGACACGCCGTCGAGCAGGCCGACGTGCGTGACCGTGATGCCGGGCACCGCGGCCAGCCGCTCGCGCAGCGGGCCGGACATCTGGTCGACGCTGCGCTTGCGGTCCTTGCGGTCGGCCAGGCGCACGTAGACGCTGGCGTAGTTGCGGCCCTGCGACTGGCCGGTATTGATCGTCGCGACCGTGTACCGCACCTCGGGCATCTCACGCAGGATGGCGTCGACCTGCCGCGCGCGTGCCTCGGTGGTTTCGATCGACGAGCCGACTGGCGTGTAGAAGTTCACCGACGTCTCCGAGAAATCCGCCTTCGGGACGAATTCGGTGCCCATCAGCGGCACGAGCGCGACGCTCCCGCCGAGCGTGGCGAGGGCGATGCCCAGCGTCGTCAGCTTGTGCTTCAGCGACCAGCCGAGCACGGCCACGTAACCTTCGCCCAGGTGGTGCTGCAGCCGATCGACCCAGTGCGTCACGCGGCCGAGCGTGTGGTCGTACAGCCCCTTGGGCACGAACGGCTGGCCCTCGCGGTCGATCGCCGGGTCGTGCCAGATCGAGCTGAGCATCGGGTCGAGCGTGAAGCTGACGAACATCGAGATCAGCACGGCCGCCACGATGGTGATGCCGAACTCGTGGAAGAACTTGCCGATGATCCCGCCCATGAAGCCGATGGGCAGGAATACCGCCACGATCGACAGCGTGGTGGCGAGCACGGCCAGCCCGATCTCGTTCGTGCCATCGAGCGCCGCGGCATGCGGCGCCTTGCCCATCTGCACGTGGCGGACGATGTTCTCGCGCACCACGATGGCGTCGTCGATGAGCAGCCCCACGCACAGGCTGAGCGCCATCAGTGTGACCATGTTGATCGTGAAGCCGAACATGTTCATGAAGAGGAAGGTGCCGATCAGCGCGATCGGCAACGTCATCCCGGTGATGACGGTGGAGCGCCAGGAATTCAGGAACAGGAAGACGATGCCCACGGTCAGCAGCGCGCCTTCGATCAGGGTGCGCTTGACGTTGGCCACGGCCACGCGGATCGGCCTCGAGTTGTCGCGCACCACGTCCAGCGCCATGCCTGCGGGCAACTGCGGCTGCAGCGATTGCGCCACCTTGTTCAGGCCGTCCACGACGTCGATCGTGTTCTCGCCCTGGCTCTTCTGCACGTCGAGCGCCAACGTGCGCCGGCCGTTGTACAGCGCCAGGGTCTCGACTTCCTCGGGCCCGTCCACGATGTCGGCCACCTGCCACAGCTTCACGGGCTGCTGGGCATTGCCGCGCCGGGCCACGACCAGATCGCGCAGGTCTTCGGGGCGCTTGACGGCGGCATCGATCTGCACCACCCGCTCGCTGTCGCGCGAACGCAGCGAGCCGGCGGGCAGGTCCCGGTTTTCGCTGCGCAGCATCGACATGACCTGGTCGACGCCGATGCCCAGCGCCTCCATCGCGCCGGGCTTCAGGTAGACGTTGATCTCGCGTCGGCGCGCCCCCACGAGCGTGACGGAGCCCACGCCGCGCACGTTCTCGAGCCGCTTCTTCACCACCTGGTCGGCATACGTGCTCAGCTCGACCGGCGTGCGCGAGGCGTCGGGCGACGTCAGTGCGAGCGAATAGATCGGCCGCGAGGCGGGGTCGAAGCGCTGCACCCGCGACTCCTTCACCTCGGCGCGAAACGTCGGGCGCACCAGCGCGAGTTTTTCGCGCACGTCGTCGGCCGCCTTCCGGCCGTCCACGTCGAGGTTGAACTGCACGATCACGACCGACAGCCCCTCGTAGCTGCGCGAGAAAAGCTGGTTGATGCCGGCAATCGTATTGGCGGCTTCCTCGACCTTGCGGGTGACCTCGATCTCCACCACCTCCGGCGACGCGCCGGGGTAATCGGTCGACACGACGACAAAGGGGAATTCGATGTTGGGGAACTGGTCGACCTTCAGCCGCTGCACGGCAAACAGGCCCAGCACCACGAAGGCGAGCATCACCATCACCGCCATGACGGGGTTGGCGATCGAGACGCGTGTGAACCACATGGCGCGTCAGCGTGCGGCGGAGGCCGACGATGCCTGGGTGGCCGTCTTCGGCATCGGCACGGGCGTGGCCGCCATGCGCCAGGCCATGCCTTCGCCGACCTGGCCTGCAGTGCCCGCCAACACACGCATGCCGTCGCTCGCACCTTGCGTGATCTCCACCTGTTCCACGCCGCCGGCCTCCCCGCGCCGGCCGAGCGCAACCGGCCGCGCCGCGACGCGGTCGCCTTCGAGCGCCAGCACGTAGGGCTGCGCGCGGTCGGTGCGCACCGCCGACACAGGCAGTGCCAGCACGCGCTGCTGGTCGACCTCGATGCGGCCGCGCGCGAACAGCCCCTGCCGCAGCGCCGCGTTCGGCTCGATCGCGAGGTAGACGGGTACCGATCGCGAGCCGGCCTGCGCACTCGGGCTGATGCGTGCCACCTTGGCGCCGATCTCCCCGGTGAGGCCCTCGACCGTGAGACGGGCCCCGCTGCCTACCCGCAGTGCCGCCACGTCGTCGGGCGCGAGCGACGTTTCGAGCTCCAGACGCGAAAGGTCGACGATCTCCAGGATGCGGGCATCCACCGGCACCCGCTCACCCGGCTGGGCCAGGCGCTGCGCGATGAGACCGCCAATGGGTGCGACCAAGGTGGCATCGGCGCGCGACTTCTTGGCGAGTTCGACCGCGGTCAATGCCGCCTGAAGCGTGGCTTGTGCGCCGGCCTCGGTGTTGACGGCCGTATCGAGCGCCGTGGGCGAGATGAACCCCTGCGACACGAGCGCCCGGTTGTTGGCCAGCGCGCGTTGCGCGATCTCGAGCTGTGCACGCGCGGCCTGCGCCTGTTGCTCCGCCTGGCGCATGCGCAGCTCGTATTCCGTGGTGTCCTGTTGCACCAGCGCCTGCCCGGCCTTGACGGCGTCGCCCTCGCGCACCGCAATCGACCGGATCTCTGCCGCGACACGCGCCTTCACAAAGGCACTGTTGACGGCGCGCACGCTGCCCGAGACCTCGATCACTCGGGCCAGCGGCACCCGCGAGGCCGTGACGATGTCGGCCTGGCCCAATTCGAGCACCGCGGCCGCCTTCGGAGCGGCCGCCGAAACCTGCTCTGCCCGGCGTGCCGTCAAGGCGCGGCCGATGGCGGCCACGAGCACCAGCACGACCAAAGCCGCGACGGCCCACCCGATCCAGCGTTTCATGTACGGGCCTTTGCGCTGCGCGGTGCGGCCTTGCGCGCCGGCACGGCAGCATCGCCGCGGGCCTTCAGGCCTTCGAGCATCAGGTCGATCTGGGTGTCGATGACGGACGTGTCGTCGACCGCGAACGAGGTGCACACGGGGCACGCGCCGATGGAATGTTTCTGCATGGCGAGGAAGAGCGACGGCGCCACCAGCGCATGCGCAACGTCGTTGACGGGCACGGGGCGGAATTCACCGCGCTGGATGCCGCGCTGCAAGGTGCCGGTGAGCAGGCGGTAGGCGGGCTCGATCACCTCATCGACATAGAACTGGGCGAGTTCGGGGAAGTTGCGCACTTCCGCGATGACCACCTTGCAGATGCCGCCCGCCGGCGTCAGACCCACACGGTTCCACCAGGTGAGCATCAGAAGGCGCAGCAATTCCGGGGTCGGCCCCTTGAAGTCGTCGGCGATCTGCTGGCCCTCGGCGATCAGGGCCGTCAAGTTGGTGCGTACGACGGCCTTGAAGAGATCCGCCTTGCTCGGGAAATACAGGTACAGCGTGCCCTTCGACACGCCGGCCAGAGAGGCGACCTCCTCGCTGCGGGTGGCCGCAAACCCCTTCTCGACGAAAAGCTGAAGCGCCGCGTCGAGCAGTTCCTGTGGACGGGCGTCCTTGCGTCGCTGGCGGGTCGGATGGGCCGGTTTGGCGGGGGCGCTTTTCGCAAACATTTTTAATGACTGATCGGTCATTAATGTAACCGCCAGACGCGGGGGGGTCAAACCGAACGAGGGCCCCCGTATCATCCGCCGCTTTGCTGGTCGGACGGAGTGTCGAGTGGAATGGGTGATGCTGGCCAAGGCGGCCGTAATGGGGATCGTGGAGGGGCTCACGGAATTCCTGCCGATTTCGTCCACCGGGCACCTGATCCTGGCCGGGTCGCTGCTTGACTTCACGGGCGACAAGATCAAGGTCTTCGAGATCGCGATCCAGACCGGCGCGATCTTCGCCGTCATCCTGGTCTATTGGCAGCGGCTGCGAGAGACGGCGGCCGGGCTCGGGTCGGAACCGCGTGCACGCCGCTTCGTCACCAACGTGGCCATCGCATTCGTGCCGGCGGTGGTTCTCGGACTGCTCTTCGGCAAGGCCATCAAGGCCCATCTGTTCACGCCTACGGTCGTGGCCAGCACCTTCATCGTCGGCGGCTTCGTCATCCTGTGGGCCGAGCGCCGGACGGCCAGCGCCGTGCGCGTGCAGCACGTGGACGACATGACACCGCTGGACGCGCTGAAGGTCGGCCTCGTGCAATGCCTGGCCATGGTGCCCGGCACCAGCCGCTCGGGCGCCACCATCATCGGCGGCATGTTGCTCGGCCTGTCGCGCAAGGCCGCCACGGACTTCAGCTTCTTTCTCGCGATTCCCACCTTGATCGGCGCCGGCGCGTACAGCCTGTACAAGGAGCGTGCCCTGCTCAGCGCAGGCGACGTGCCGATGTTCGCCGTCGGGCTGTTGTTTTCGTTTCTCAGTGCCTGGCTTTGCGTGCGCTGGCTGCTGCGCTACATCGCCACGCACACCTTCGCGCCCTTCGCGTGGTACCGCATCGCCTTCGGCGTGATCGTGCTGGCGACGGCGTGGAGCGGGCTGGTCAACTGGGCCGATTGAAGACCAGGTCCCAGACGCCGTGGCCGAGCTTGAGGCCGCGGTTCTCGAACTTGGTCAGCGGCCGATAGGCGGGCTTCGGGGCGAAGTCCGCTGCCGTGTTGACCAGTGCCGGCTCGGCCGACAGCACCTCGAGCATCTGTTGCGCGTAGGGTTCCCAGTCGGTGGCGCAGTGCAGGTAGCCGCCGGGTGCGAGACGCGACGCAAGGCGCGCCACGAAGGCCGGCTGGATGAGTCGGCGCTTGTGATGGCGCTTCTTGTGCCACGGATCGGGAAAGAAGACATGGATCCCGGCGAGGGACGCGGGCGCGGTCATGTGCTCGAGCACCTCGACGGCGTCGTGCTGGACGATGCGCACGTTGTTCAGTCCCAGCTCGCCGATGCGCTTGAGCAGCGCACCGACGCCCGGTACGTGCACCTCGACGCCGATGAAGTCGGTGCCCGGCAAAGCGGCCGCGATCTGCGCCGTGGCATCGCCCATGCCGAAGCCGATCTCGACGATCCGCGGGTGGCGGCGCCCGAAGGCGGTGTCGAAGTCGGCGACGGCCCGAGCGAAGGGCAATACGAATTGCGGGCCGAGTGCCGCCAGAGCACGTTGCTGCCCAGGGCCCATGCGGCCGGCGCGCGTCACGAAGCTGCGCACGCCGGCAACGGGCCGGGCTTCGGTGTCGTTCGGGCGGCGGGTGCTCGGGTCAGGGTCTTGCATCGCGCACGATTGTCGCAAGACCCTGACGGCGCGGCACCCGTCGCGTGTGCTGCCGGCGCCGCCCGGGACTCGTCAATTCACGGGCAGCCCGGCATCTTGAACGAGGTGATCCAGGTGTTCCAGTTGAACGATCCGTTCGCCTTGATGTACTCGTTGGTTGCCCAGAAGGTGCAGTCGTCGACGGGATCGATGCTGATCTGCGAGTAGTCGCCCCAGCGGGTGAGCGAGCCGGTCTGCGAGCCGGTGCCGCCCTTGAGAATGGTCTCGTCCTTCAGCGCGCCGGCTGCATCGGTGGTGACACGCGAGGCCATGCGCATCGACGGGTAGACCGACGAGCCCGAGGCGCTGTACGCCACGGCGATATTGCCGAACTTGTCCTGGCCGATCGAACCCATCCAGCGGTGCACGCCGTCGCCGCCGCCGAAGGTGCCCTGTTGCGCCAAGGTGGGCGTGCCGGTGGGCGCCACGTTGCGCAGCTCGTACCAGCGCACGGCAGCAAGAGCGGTTCGCTTGCTGCCGGTGCTGACGGCGTGGTTCAAGACGACGGTGCCGCCATTCAGCGTGCGGTAGGCGGCGCGGTAGTTCAGCCGATCGGCCAGCGAGTCGAGCTTGTTCTGCGTGCCCGGTTGGGTGATGCAGTTGCCACCGCTGCAGGCGGCGCTGAAAGAAGCCACCGGCACGTTGACCGGGCCCGACAGCTTGGTGTTGGCGGTGTTGGCCCAGTCGACGCTGAAACGCCACAGGTTGACCGAATTCGTGGCCCGCGCCACCACGTAGTTCGGCGTGCCCGCGGCGGGCGGGGGGCCGTCGAGATCCGACGGCAGCGTGGAGCCGTAGGTCGACGCCAGCTTGATGCATTGCTGCGTCGCCGGCAGCCCGGCCAACATCTTGGCGCGGTCGATGGCGCATACCGTGGAGCCCTGGAACGTATTCGTGAACATGTTGTAGCTCACGTAGTACGCGTCGGGCCAGACGGCGAGTTTCGGGAAGTCGTTGAACTGCGTGTACTGGAACGCGTAGCGGTTCCAGGTGCCGGTGGCGTCGCTGGTCGTGGAGACGGCAATGCATTGCCAGTAGCCTGCGCTGCCGCCAGGCACGGAAAACTGCGAGACGACCCAACGCCCAGCCAGCTTGTCGTATTGCGCGACGGGGTCGCCGTCGTTGCGTGACTCGCAGGGACCGCCGAAGCCGGCCCAGAGCGACTTGCCGTCGGCCGGGCCATACACGGCCGCCTTGGTGGTCTTGTCGAAGACCGCGAACGCGGTGTTGACCCACTGCACGAACTGGGTGGCGCCCACCGCGCCGCTGGTATCCGGCGGTGCGGAGTTGACGGTCATCGTGCCGGCGGGCCCGGTGAAGCCGTTGCCGACCCCGTCGGCGCCGATGCCGACCGTGGGTACGTCAGGCGGCGTACCGCCTGGCTTGCCGCGGCCCTGCGACGTGGCCAGCAGCGGGTCGGCATCCAGCTCCGGCCCATCGTCGAAGGGGATGCGGTGTTCGCGAACCGGCCGTCCGTGGCGCACGGTCGACGGCGGAATCGCGGCCATGTCGCGCAGTGGCGGCGATACGTCGTTGTGCGCCGAAGGCACGATCAGGTCGACCTTGCGGTGCTCGAGACCCTGTGCGCTCTGCGCCTGAATCTGCATGGACGCGACCGCGAGCAGCGCCACAAGCAGTGGCGAAATTCTGGGGCTGGACATGGATCCTCCGGTTCGGAAGTGGGTGGGGCAGCCGCCCATATGCTGAGGTGCGGTTGCGCGCGGACGCTATCAGGATTGCCGTGTGTCGTGGGGCCGCCGCGGCTTCTCGCTTTCACCGACGGCGCTCACGTGTGCGGCTGCGTTGGCGCCAGCGCAGCCAGGCGGCGACGGCGGCCGCCGCCATCGCCGCACCCACGCTCCACCACCACCGCAACCGCCACCACGCCGAGGCATCGTTCGACGATACGGCCGCCGACGCGGGCGCTGCAGGCGCCGCCGATGCCGATCCGACAGCGGCAGTGTTGTCGATGGACAGCCGCGGCGCCTGCGCACCCGTTGCCGACGGCATCGCGGCGGCCCGCGTGACCATCGAGCCCGCCTGCGGCGCGGCGTCGGCACCCGCGGCGGCGACCAGCGGTGCGCCGTTGGCCCACCATTGCCACGCACCATCGCGCCAAACCAGGCGCGGCTTGTCTGCGTTCGGGGTTTGCAAGGTCAGCCGTGGTGCTGAATTGCCGGGCGACAGAACCCAGGCTTCCAGGCGCTGCCGGCCACCGGCGCCGCGCCGCAGTCCGAGGGCCACGCTGCCGTCGGCGCCGCCGACCAGTTCGACCACCTCCGTGCTGCCATCGCCCGTGTCCGTCCACAGGCCGCCCAGCCCCATGGCCGGGTCGACCTTGCCGCGGGCATCCAGCCGCCACCAGCCGGAGCGTTCCGTGCCCTGGCTGTCGAGCACGGTGCCGACGACGAAGGTGCTCCCGTCCGGCTGCGGCAGCAGGTCCAGCGCCCGCGCGGGACGGCCGGCCGGCGACGTGGCGGCGCGGCCGTTGTCCGCGTAGCTGGTGTCGGGCAGGCCGTGTGGCAGGAACCGCAGCACGACCGCCTGAAGCGGGTCGCCAGCGGCTTCGGACCCCCCGGCGATCCAGGCGCGCCCGAGCGCATCGACCCGCAGGGCCGCCGGCCCCTCGTTGTCGGGCCCGAGCGAGAAGACCGTGACGCCCTGCTGGCCGAAGCCGGTGTCTCGCGTGCCGTCCGGGTAGCTTTGCTCGAGCACGTAGCCGTCGCGCGTGCGGTACGAGTCCTGTACGACGCGCAACGTCAGCCCCTGCGGCGTGCGTGCGGACCAAGGCCCTGCGATCGCGAGACAGGGCCAGGACACCAGCAATGCGGCCACCGCACGATGCCAGGGGCTCATGGGGCCGGGCGGATGGGTGAGATGCTGGGCACGGCACCGAGTATCTCCGTCGTCCGCCACGCTCGATACAGCGCTTGCCGCCAGACCGTGGCGCACTGGCCGAACCAAGGGAAGCCGGGGGCGTGGACGGTCGGCGCCGCGGGCGGATCGACGGCCGGCGGCGTGCCGGGCGATCGCTGGGGCGCACGTCCGGACCTGCAGTTCGTGGGCAAATCGACGACTCTTTCGGGGCGTCATCGGTTCCGCATCGGCCCATGCGGCCTTCTGTTCGGCTTGGTCCGAGTCGCGATGGGCAATCGCCTCCGGCCAGAGGCGTCGGCGACGAAGTTGGCGTGGGCGGATCGCGTAAACTGCCAACAATCGCGGGTGTAGTTCAATGGTAGAACGGCAGCTTCCCAAGCTTCATACGAGGGTTCGATTCCCTTCACCCGCTCCAAGAACACCAGACGAACAAGAGGGCCCCTCGGGGCCCTTTTCCCATTCTGCGGTGCGTTCCGCTGGAACCGGGACGGCCGTCATTTTCCGAAGCCCGTTGCCGTGATCCGGTCGTCGGTGGCCTTGGCTTGAGCGGGTCCGCAGCCGAACTTGCTGTCCCCGCCCGCGGTACCGAGGTGCGTGGCGTCGTTGTCGAGCGAGGCGCCCAGCCGTGACGCGGTGCTATGGCCGTTTCGGATCCACACCGGCGCAGATTCCGCCTGGACGTGCCGCGTCGCCATGGAGGTGCCCGGTACAAACCCGCGCCAGCGCCCAGGCGGCCCCGGCATGCGTGAAATTGTGCGCAAAGCGCGCGCCTTGCCTGCGCTCCGGTCGGCGGAATCCGATGCCGCCATCGGCATCGCGCCGGGCGCATTGCGGCATGATGCGGGCCATGGCGGATTCACCTTGCACCGTGCTGGTCGTCGGTAGTGCCGATACGGCCTGGCGCGACAGCGCCGTCGGGCCTTTCGAGGTGACCTCGGCCGTCGGGCTGGATACCGCCGTGCGTTATGACGCCGTCGTTTGCGGCGCCGCGACCGCGCAGGATCTGCGCAATCTCGTGCGCCGCGCCGACCTCCAACAGGCTGCATTCGACGCCGCGCTGGTGGTGCTCACCACCGCCAGCGACCCCGCGGCTGAACTCACCCTGTTGCAGATGGGTGTGCAGGACATCGTCACCCAGCGCGAGCCCGATGCCGTGGCCCGCGCGATCCGGCATGCGATCGAGCGCAAGCGCCTGGAGCAGGCAGCGCGCACGGCCTATGCCACCGATCTGGCCACTGGCCTGCCGCACCAGGCGCAATTGCTGGAGCACATGACCCAACTGCTTGCGCTGCGCGAGCGCGACCCCGCACCGATGGTGCTGATCGTGCTGCGTGTCGAAGGGCTGGCCTCGGCGGCAGCGCGCCTCGGTGGCGAGGCGGCGAATATCCTCAGGCGCAAGGTCGCCGTCCGGCTGCGGGGTTGCCTGCGCGCGAGCGATGTGGTCGCCGCCATCGGGCCGGACACCTTTGGTGTGCTGCTCGGGCATATCGAAGCCTTGACGCACGGCGAGCGTGTGGCCGCCAAGCTGGTGGCTGCCTTGCAGCAGCCGTTCCAGGTCGCCGGCCAGTCTTGCGCGGTCGCTGCCGCGGTTGGCATGGCGCTGTACCCCGAGCACGGCAAGGACGCCAAATCGCTGCTGCAGCGTGCCGGTGCCCAGGCGGCCACCGTGGCCGCCATCGGCCGCGAGGGCTTCGCGACGCACACCGAGCGCGGGCCCTCGACGGCGGCCAACGACAACTGATGCGGCCATTGGCGATCGGCGGACCCTACTTCAGGATGTCGCCCAGGCAGAGGTATTTGACTTCGACATAGTCGTCGATGCCCTGGTGCGCGCCCTCGCGCCCGAGCCCCGACTGCTTGACGCCGCCGAAGGGCACCTCGGTGGTCGAGATAAGCCCCGTGTTGATGCCGACCATGCCGTACTCCAGTGCCTCGCCGACGCGAAACACCCGCCCGATGTCGCGGCTGTAGAAGTAGCTGGCGAGGCCGAATTCGGTGGCGTTGGCCAACTCGATGGCCTGCGCCTCGGTCTCGAAGCGGAAGACCGGTGCCACCGGCCCGAAGGTTTCCTCTCGCGAGCACAGCATGTCTGGCGTCACGTCGGCCAACACGGTCGGGGTGTAGAAGCGATCGCCGGCACGGGTGCCACCCACCACGACACGCGCGCCCTTGGCGAGCGCGTCCGCCACGTGAGATTCGACCTTCGCCATCGCCTGATCGTCGATCAGCGGGCCCTGCGTCACGCCGGCCTCGAAGCCGTTGCCGACCTTGATGGTCCTGGACTTCTCGGCCAGCTTGGCCACGAAGGTGTCGTACACGCCGGCCTGCACGTAGAAGCGGTTGGCGCACACACAGGTCTGGCCGGCGTTGCGGTACTTGCTGACCATGGCGCCTTCGACCGCGCTGTCGATGTCGGCGTCGTCGAAGACGATGAACGGCGCATTGCCACCGAGTTCCAGGCTCAGCTTCTTGACCGTTGGCGCGCACTGCGCCGCCAGGATGCGGCCGACCTCGGTGGAACCGGTGAAAGACAAATGCCGCACCACGTCGCTCGAGCACAGCACCTTGCCGATGTCGATGGAGCCGGCCGCGTCGGCGGTGATGATGTTCAGCACGCCGGCCGGCATGCCGGCCCGCTGCGCCAGTTCGGCCACGGCCAGCGCCGACAGCGGCGTGGCCTCGGCCGGCTTGATGACCACGGTACAACCGGCGGCCAGCGCCGGCGCGACCTTGCGCGTGATCATCGCGATCGGGAAGTTCCACGGCGTGATCGCCGCGCACACACCCATCGGCTGCTTGATGACGAGGTAGCGCTTGTTGTTGTCGGTGGTCGGGATGGTTTCGCCATAGACGCGGCGGCCTTCCTCCGCGAACCATTCGATGAAGCTCGCGCCGTAGATGACTTCGCCGCGCGCCTCGGCCAGCGGTTTGCCTTGCTCGGCGGTCATGATGCGCGCCAGGTCGTCGGCATGCTGGTGCAGCAGGTGGAACCACTTCATCATGATCGCGCCGCGCTCCTTGGCGGTCTTGCCGCGCCAGGCGACAAAGGCCTTCTCGGCGGCGACGATGGCCTGGTGGCAATCCGTCGGCAGCAGGTTGGCGACGGCGGCGATCTTGGCGCCGGTGGCGGGATCGACGATGTCGAAGCGCGAGCCGCCGGCGACCCATTCACCGTTCACGAGGGCATCGGTCTTCAGCAGCGTGGGGTCGTTCAGCGTGGCAAGGGGAGAGGCGGTCATGGCAAGGGCCCGGTGGCGTGGTACGGGCACCATGATAGGTCGGCGACGGGCCCGGCTCCTATAATCAAAAGTTGTGCCGAATCAGGCACTTGGCACGCAAAAAGTCCTCGATGAACGCCTCAGACATCCGCTCCACGTTCCTGAAGTACTTCGAATCGAAGGGCCACCAGATCGTCGCCTCTAGCCCGGTGGTGCCGGGCGACGACCCGACGCTGCTGTTCACGAACGCGGGCATGAACCAGTTCAAGGACGTGTTCCTCGGGTTCGACAAGCGGCCGTATTCGCGTGCCGCGACGAGCCAGAAATGCATCCGCGCCGGCGGCAAGCACAACGATCTCGAAAACGTCGGCTACACCGCGCGCCACCACACATTCTTCGAGATGCTGGGCAACTTCAGCTTCGGCGACTATTTCAAGCACGACGCCATCCAGTTCGCGTGGGAACTGCTGACCGTTCACTTCAAGCTGCCGAAGGACAAGCTCTGGGCCACGGTCTACGCCGAAGACGACGAGGCGTACGACATCTGGCTCAAGGTCATCGGCCTGCCGGCCGAGCGCATCGTGCGCATCGGCGACAACAAGGGCGCGCGTTATGCGTCCGACAACTTCTGGATGATGGGCGACACGGGCCCCTGCGGCCCCTGCAGCGAGATCTTCTTCGACCATGGCCCCGACGTCGCCGGCGGCCCGCCCGGCAGCCCGGACCAGGACGGCGACCGCTACATCGAGATCTGGAACAACGTCTTCATGCAGTTCAATCGCACCGAAGACGGTGTGATGCACCCGTTGCCCAAGCCGAGCGTGGACACCGGCATGGGCCTCGAGCGCCTGGCGGCGGTGCTGCAGCACGTGCACAGCAACTACGAGATCGACATGTTCGTGCGCCTGCTGGCGGCGGCGAAGAATGCGGTCGATGCCGCCTCGGCGGCGGGTGCTGGATGCGACGAGGACAGCCCGAGCCTGAAGGTCATTGCCGACCACATCCGCGCGTGCACCTTCACGGTGACCGATGGCGTGATCCCCGGCAACGAGGGTCGTGGCTACGTGCTGCGCCGCATCACCCGGCGCGCCATCCGCCACGGCTACAAGCTCGGTGCGCGCAAGCCCTTCTTCCACACCCTCGTGATGCCGCTGGCCGTCGAGATGGGCGACGCGTACCCCGAACTGCGCCGCGACGCCGTGCGCGTGACCGAAGTGCTGAAGCAGGAAGAGGAGCGTTTCTTCCAGACGATCGCCAACGGCATGGAGATCCTCGAGGCCGCGCTGTCTGGCGGCACGAAAACCATCGATGGCGAGACCGCGTTCAAGCTGCACGATACCTTCGGCTTCCCGCTCGACCTGACCGCCGACGTCTGCCGCGAGCGCGGCGTGGCGGTGGACGAAGCCGGCTTCAATGCCGCGATGGAGCGCCAGCGTGAGCAGGCCCGCAGCAAGGCCAAGTTCAAGATGGCACAGGGCCTCGGGTACGACGGTGCTGCCACGGCGTTCCACGGCTACGAGCACCTCGTGTGCGAGCACAGCAAGGTCAACGCGATCTACATCGACGGCACACCCGTGGCCAGCGCGAAGGCCGGCGACGATGTCGTCGTCGTGCTCGACCACACGCCGTTCTACGCCGAAAGCGGCGGGCAGGTGGGCGATACCGGTGAACTGCGCAACGCGCGTTCTCGTGTGATCGTGGAGGACACCATCAAAGTCCAGGCCAACGTGCATGGCCACCAGGGACGCGTCGTCGAAGGCGCGTTGGAGCTTGGCGATACGTTCGTCGCCAAGGTCGACGGCGACCAGCGCGCGAGGACCGTGCGCAACCACAGCGCGACGCACCTGATGCACAAGGCGCTGCGCGAGGTGCTGGGTGCGCACGTGCAGCAGAAGGGCTCGCTCGTGAACGTCGAGCGCACGCGCTTCGACTTCGCGCACAACGCACCGATGACGGACGAGCAGATCGCGCGTGTCGAGGCGCTCGTCAACGCCGAGATCCTGGCCAATGCGGCGACCCAGGCACGGGTGATGGGCATCGAGGATGCGCAGAAGTCCGGCGCAATGATGCTCTTCGGCGAAAAGTACGGCGACGAAGTGCGGGTGCTCGACATCGGCTCCAGCCGCGAGTTCTGCGGCGGCACGCACGTGCAGCGCACCGGTGACATCGGCCTCTTCAAGATCGTCGCCGAGGGCGGCGTGGCCGCGGGCGTGCGCCGCGTCGAAGCCGTGACGGGCAGCAATGCGCTGATCTACCTGCAGCAGGTCGAAAGTGCGCTCGGCGGCGTGGCCGGCGCGCTCAAGGTGACGCCGGCCGAAGTGCCGGCGCGCGTGGGCGCGGTGCTGGACCAGGTGCGCGCACTCGAAAAGGAGATCGCGGCGTTGAAGGGCAAGCTCGCCTCGGCGCAGGGCGACGAATTGCTCGCGCAGGCCGTCGACGTGAAGGGGCTCAAGGTGCTCGCGGCGGTGCTCGAAGGCGCCGATGCCCGGACGCTGCGCGACACGATGGACAAGCTCAAGGACAAGCTCAAGAGCGCCGCCATCGTGTTGGCGGTCGTGGACGGCGGCAAGGTCCAGATCGCGGCCGGCGTCACCGCCGACCGGATGGGCCAGGTCAAGGCCGGCGATCTGGTGAACTTCGTCGCCAGCCAGGTCGGTGGCAAAGGGGGTGGCAAGCCCGACCTGGCGATGGCCGGCGGCACCGATGCCGCGGCCCTTCCGAAGGCGCTGGCGTCGGTCGCCGCCTGGGTGGGCGACCGCCTGTGACCGCTTGGGGCAGCGCGCTCGATGGTGTCTCGCTGCGCCGCGCCCGGCCTGAAGATGCCGACGATTACGCAGCGATGATGAACGACCCCCTGGTGTACCCGGGGGTGATGCAGCTGCCCTTCACCGACCCGGCGTTCTGGCGGGAGCGGCTCGCGGGCAACCCTGGCGGTCCGGCACAGGCCGATCTGCATCTGGTGGCCGTGCACGACGGGCATGTCATCGCCGGTGGCGGCATCCATGCGGCCGCGCCGCATGTGCGTCGGCGCCACGCGATGGCCCTGGGCATGGTCGTGGCCGCCGATTGGCAGGGCCGGGGCGTCGGCGGCTTGTTGCTCGAGGCGCTCTGCCGGCATGCCGACCAGTGGCTCGGGGCCGTTCGGCTGGAACTCACCGTCTATACGGACAACGCAGCTGCAATCGCGCTGTACCGCCGGCTCGGATTCCAGATCGAGGGCACACATCGGGCGTATGCGCTGCGCGAGGGTGTCTACGTGGATGCGCATGCGATGGCACGGCTGCACCCGAACCCACCGCGGTTGCCCGTGGCGATGGACCCTGCATGAGCGAGGTCGAACCTGTGCCGGATACGCCGCCGCCCGCCCCGGAGATCGACGCCTTCGATGCGATCTGCCGGCGCTTGAATGGCTTCGACGACCGCATCGACACCGAGTGGGCCGACGGTTTCCTCACGGCGCTGGCGGCCGGCCCGCGCGCCGTGGAGCCCGAGGAGTGGGTGCCGGCCCTGTGTGGCGACGCTTTCGAGCGCGCTTTCGCCGATCCGGCGGACGTGGCCGCAGCCACCGCGGCGCTGGACGCGCGAATGGCGATGCTGCGCCGCGAGCTCGACCCCGAGCAGCTGCTTGATGACGAGGAACACGTGCACATTGCGCCGCTGATGCAGGTGTGGGACGACGACGCACGGCGCCAGATCGTGTCCGAGGGCTTTGCGAGCGACGCGGAGGCGGCCTTGCTGCAGACCGGCGCCGTGTGGGCAGAGGGCTTCTTCGCTTGCCTCGAAGCCTTTGCTGCGGACTGGCCGCAACCGGCCGATGACGACGAACTCGCCGAAGCTTACGAGGGTCTGCTGGAGACGGTGGCGGCACTGGCGTGGGACCCGGCCTCGGACGGGTTCAAGGCCTTTGCCCGCAAAGGCTGGAAGGACGCCGATCCGTCCCGCGACGAGCTCATCGACGAGGCCTGCTTCGCGGTGCAGGACCTGCGTGTGTACTGGCTGGACCACGCGCCCAAACCGCCGCCGCGCCGCGTCGAGGCCACGCCGGGACGCAACGACCCCTGCCCTTGCGGCAGCGGCAGGAAATACAAGAAGTGCCACGGTGCCGCCTGACGTGGCGGCTACAGTCGGCCCCATGACCGATCGACTCGACCTTGCCGGGCGCCACATCGTGCTCGGGCTGTCTGGTGGCGTCGCCTGCTACAAGGCGGCAGACTTTGCGCGCGAGCTCGTGAAGGCCGGCGCCACCGTGCAGGTGGTGATGACCGAGGGATCCCAGCAGTTCATCACGCCGGTGACGATGCAGGCGCTGTCGGGCCGCCCGGTCTACACCAGCCAGTGGGATACACGGCCGGCCGCGAACATGGCGCACATCGACCTCTCCCGCGAGGCCGACGCGATCGTCGTCGCCCCGGCGAGTGCCGATTTCATCGCCCAGCTCGCGCAGGGCCGCGCTGGCGAACTGCTGGCGCTGCTGTGCCTGGCGCGGCCGGTCGATCGCTGCCCTCTGCTGGTCGCACCCGCGATGAACCGCGAAATGTGGTCGCATCCGGCCACGCGGCGCAATGTCGCGCAGATCGTCGCCGACGGCGCCCATTTGCTCGGCCCCGGCCACGGCGACCAGGCGTGCGGCGAGGTCGGCGACGGCCGCATGCTCGAGCCGGCCGAATTGCGCGACGACCTGATCGCGTTCTTCCAGCCCAAGGTGCTGTCCGGGCGGCATGTGCTCGTCACCGCCGGGCCCACCTTCGAGGCCATCGATCCGGTGCGCGGCATCACGAACCTGTCGAGCGGCAAGATGGGCTTCGCGATTGCCCGTGCCGCCGCGGAGGCCGGTGCCCAGGTCACGCTGGTGGCCGGCCCGGTGAGCCTGCCCACCCCGCGTGGTGTGCGGCGCATCGACGTGCTGAGCGCGCTGCAGATGCACGATGCCGTGATGCCGCTGGCGCCGCATCACGACGTCTTCGTCGCGACCGCGGCGGTGGCCGACTGGAGGCCGGCCGCGGCGAGCGAGCGCAAGATCAAGAAAGACGGCTCGGGCCAGGCGCCGGCTTTCGAGATGACGGAGAACCCGGACATCCTGGCCGCCGTGGCCCGCTTGCCCGAGGCCGAGCGTCCGTACTGCGTGGGCTTCGCCGCCGAAAGCCACGACGTGCTGGACAACGCGCGCGCCAAGCGCTTGCGCAAGGGTGTGCCGCTGCTGGTGGCCAACCACGGCCCGGCCACGTTCGGCCGCGACGACAACACGCTGCTTCTCGTCGATGCAGACGGCGTGGCGGAGATGCCTCGCGCCGACAAACTCACGCTCGCCCGTGCGCTGGCCGGCGCGATCGCCCAACGACTCCCGCGACCATGACCACCATCGACCTGAAGGTTCTCGACGCACGCATTGCCGACCAGTTGCCGCAGTACGCCACGCCGGGCAGCGCCGGGCTCGACCTGCGCGCATGCATCGACGCGCCGATCGTGCTCGAGCCCGGCCAGAGCACGCTCATCCCCACCGGCATTGCCATTCACGTCGGCGATCCCGGGCTGGCGGCGATCATCCTGCCGAGGTCGGGGCTGGGCCATAAACATGGCATCGTGCTGGGCAACCTGGTCGGTCTCATCGACAGCGACTATCAGGGGCCGCTGATGGTGAGTTGCTGGAACCGTGGGCAAGCGGTTTTTACCGTACAACCGTTCGAGCGCATCGCGCAACTCGTCATCGTGCCGGTCGTGCAGGCGACTTTCCGTCGGGTCGACGAGTTCGGCCGGTCCGAACGCGGCGAAGGCGGCTTCGGCTCGACCGGCAAACATTGAGCCGCCGGCGCCCGCGCACCGCGGACACCGTCGACGACCGTTTTGGCAGGCCGCGCGTTGCAGCGTGCGGCCTGCGGCAAGAATGGAGACTGCGATGCCCGCACCGCGAGCAAAGAACGCCAAGCCCGCGCGACGGCCACCGCTGGCCGCGTTGATCCGCCGCAGCAGCACGCCGTTGTCGGTGCCTGTTGCCGACGGCGCGTCGGAGGTCGCGGCGAAGGCATCTGCACCAAAGGCGGCGGCGGCGCCGGCGCGTTGGGTACGCCTGGATACCGACGTGCCGACACAGGAGCAGAGCAATTGGTGCTGGGCGGCCACGTCGCTCGGTGTGCACCGTTTCTACGACCGCACCGACACGACGCGCCAATGCGACGCGGCCAACCTGATCCTGCCCGCCGACGATGCCTGCGTGGCGCCGGCAGCAAGCACCGTCAACAAACCCTGGTACCTGGACGATGCCCTGTCGGACCTCGGCAACCTGCGGGAGCCCGTGGTCACCAGCGTACTCGGGTTCACCGACCTGCGTGCCGAGATCGACCGCGGCACGCCACTGGCCACACGCATCGGATGGGCCGGCGGCGGCGGCCATTTCATGGTCGTGAACGGCTACCGCGGTGCGACGACACGCATGGTCGCGATCGACGACCCCATCTACGGGCGCAGCGACATGACCTACGACGCGTTTCGCGCTGCGTACCAGGGAGCCGGCACGTGGACCCATTCGTACAGAACCCGCTCGCACCGACTGCGCGTGCCCGGTGCGCGCACCGTGCCCGCGGGCCGTGTGACGGCCGTCTCGCGCAAGTCGCACTTGCTGGATCTGTTCATGGTCGATGTGCACGGGCATGTGCTGACCGCGGCATCGGACGCCGAACGCGAGCAAGGGCAGTGGCGGGGATGGTCGCAGGTGCAAGGGGGCCAGGCACGGCCGGGCGCTCGCGTGGCTTGTGTCGCGCGGGCGGCCGGCCTGCTCGACATCTTCGTCGTGGGCACCGACGGTGGCATCTGGACGGCTGCGTGGGACGCCGCACAGTCGGCGGATGCATGGCGCGGCTGGTGGCGCATCGGAAGCCTGGAAGCCGACCCCGGGGCTCACATCGCCGCGGTGTCGCGCCACCCGGACAAGCTGGATGTCTTCGTCGTCGACGTGCAGGGGCGCGTGATGACGGCTGCGTGGCAGCGGGGCGATGCGCAATGGCGCGGATGGCGCACGCTGCAGAACGGGACGGCACCTTCCGGCGCGCCGATCGAAGCCGTCGCTCGAGGTCCGGAAAAACTCGACGTGTTTGTCACCGGCGCTGACGGCCGCATCTTCACCGCAGGCTGGGACGCGTTGCTGGCACGCGGTGCGTGGAGGGGCTGGTTCGAGGTGCGGGGTGGCCGTGCCGCGCCCGCCGCCCCCGTTTCGGCCGTGGTGCGCGACGCCGGCGTGATCGAAATCATCGCCGGCGGTGCCGATGGGCAACTCCATACGACGGCCTCGCAAGGGGCGGCCGGCGAATGGCGTGTCTGGTCGTCCATAGCCGGTGTGAAGACCGCGCAGGGCAGTGCGGTGGCGTGCATCGCATTCACGCCGGAAAGGCAGGCCCTGGTGGTGATCAGCGTCGATGGGGCCCTCTGCACGGCGACGGGTGACACGACATCCGCCGGCACCCGCTGGCACGGCTGGCAGCGCATCGGTGGCGGCGCCTTCGCACCCGGCATCGCGCCTGCGGTCGTCAGCCGCACGCCGACGAGCCTGGATGTCTTTTGCGTGGGTGCCGACGGCGATGTCTATGCCCACGCCTGGGACGCCGCGCTGGCCGGTGGCCACTGGCGCGGTTGATCGATCGAGACGGAAGGACCCGACATGCCGATCCGAGTGCTTCAACCCGCCGACGCCGTCGAACGTGTGATGCGCGACCAACTCGCCACGCTGGCCAGGGAGGACGGGCTTCGCCTGCCTGCAGCCGGTGCAGCCGCGAACGTGGCCCTCTCGCTCGCGCTGCCGCACCCGGTGTTCAACCTGTCGCTTGCGCAGGTCGCCGAGCCGGGCGCGACGCAGCGCGCCGTGATGTCCGGCTGGCGCTGGTTGTTGACCGACGGGCAGGGCGTTCTCGCCGCTGCCGAGGCGACCGCGAGCGGTCCGTCGAGCCGCGCCGTGTTTTCACACGTCAACTCGGGGTCCTTCGTGCAGTCGGCGGCGGCGTCGCTGCGGGAGGCCGAGGACTGGCCCGAGGTCAAGGCCGGCCAGTTCGCGCTGGGCTTGTTGCGTGTGCCGGTGCTGAACGTCATGGCACTCTGGCTGCGCAATGAAGCGCGCGTGGGCGAGGGCGATCTCTTCGTGCCGCTGGCGCCGGCGCCCCAGCCCCTGGTGGCGGGCGCACCAATCGGCGTTCAGGAATTCGAGTCAGGGCTTCGACAGCTGGCCGCCACACGCGGGCAAGGCGAAGGCGCGTCGAACTGATCGCCGCGCGCCGGCCATACACGCGGCCAGTCGTTGGAGATGGCCGCGCAGGGGGCGCCGGCCGGCCGTCAGTGCAAAGGCTCGTCGGGACCCGGCCCGCCCAGCACGCGCACCGCGGTGCCGTCCACGCTGCCGGCGTCGACCTCCTCCTCGGTCGCCTCGCGCACGTCGAGCACCTTCAGATGGATGCGCAACGCCATGCCGGCGAGCGGGTGGTTGCCGTCCAGGACGACATGTGAGGGGTAGATCTCGGTGACGCTGTAGACCGTGTTGGCCGGCATGTCTGCGGTGGCGCTGCCGGCCGGCAGGCCCTCGATCTGCATGCCCTGCTCGAGGCCCGCGGGGAAAAGCTTGCGATCTTCGAAGCAGACGAGCTTGGAGTCGTAGTCGCCAAACGCATGTTCGGGTTCGAGGTGCAGATGCGCCTCATGCCCGGCCGTCTGGCCGTCGAGTGCTTCTTCCACCTTGGGCAGCAGATCATCTCCGCCGAAGAAGAATTCCGTGGGCTCGCGCAACTCGTCGATGGGGCGGTTCTGGGCGTCGGACAAGCTCCAAGTGAGCGTCACGACGCAGGGCTTGGCGATGATCATGGAGGAATGATCGCACAGGCCACAATCGTGAATGGACCCGACATTGCCACTGCCCCTGCTGGGCGGCCTTTCGCCGCAAACCTTCATGCGCCGGCACTGGCAGAAGACGCCGCTCCTGGTGCGCCAGGCGCTGCCCGGCGTGCGGCCGCCGGTCAGCCGTGGCGAGGCGTTCGAACTGGCTGCGCGTGACGGCATCGAGTCGCGCCTCGTCGTACGGGATGTGCAGAATCCGCAGCGCTGGACGCTGCGCCACGGTCCTCTGTCGCGGCGCGCGCTGCCCCCGCTGCGCCAGCCGCGGTGGACACTGCTGGTTCAAGGCGTGGACCTGGTCGTGCCTGCCGCGCACGAGTTGCTGGCCCGGTTCCGATTCGTGCCCGACGCGCGTCTCGATGATCTGATGGTCTCCTATGCCACCGATGGCGGCGGCGTCGGACCGCACCTGGACTCCTACGATGTCTTCCTGATCCAGGTGCAGGGCCGCCGCCGCTGGCGCATCGGCCGCGTGGCCGACGACACGCTGGTCGACAGCGTGCCGCTCAGGATCCTGCGTCATTTCGTCGCCGAGCAGGAATGGCTGCTCGAACCCGGAGACATGCTCTACCTGCCGCCACGCTGGGGCCACGACGGCGTGGCCGCGGGCGAATGCATGACCTGTTCGGTTGGCTTTCGCGCGCCATCGGACCTGGAGCTGGCGTCGGGTGTGCTGGCGCGGCTGGCCGACGCCGTGCACGACGGCGAGGGCCGTCTTTATCGCGACGCTGCACAGGCCGCCACGGCGACGCCGGCGCGTATGCCGTCGGCGCTGCGCGACTTTGCAGCGAAGGCGGTGGCAAAGGCGTTGTCCGCGCGCGGCCGGCTCGATTGCGCGCTCGGTGAGTTGCTGACCGAACCCAAACCCCATGTATGGTTCGATGCGGTAGGCGATCTGCGCCCTGGCGATGGCGTCACGCTGGACGTACGCACACGCATGATGTACGACGACGGGCATGTCTATATCAACGGCGACGCGTTGCGCGCCGGCGGGCGCGATGCGCGCCTGCTGGCCCGGCTGGCTGATCGCCGCCGCCTTGCTGCCAGCGATCTTCGGCGCCTGAGCGCCGAGGCCCGTGAAGTCGTCGGCGATTGGGTCCGCAGTGGGTGGCTGCATGGAGAGCGCGATGGCAACGAGTGAAATCGATTCCGCGACCGGCTTTCGCGAGGCGGTCGGCGCTGCGGTCGAGCAGGCGCTCTCGAGCGAGGCCCGGCGGGTTGTCTTCGTCGATGCCGACTTCGACGGCTGGCCGCTCGAGGACAGCACCGTCATCGACACGCTGACGCAATTTGTCCGCCTGCCGGGAAGGCGCGTCGTGCTCTTTGCGCGGTCGTTCGACATGGTCCTGCGCCGCTGCCCGCGTTTTGTCGGCTGGCGCCGCACCTGGGGGCATGCCATCGACGCCAGCCGCCCGACCGATGAAGCCGACGAGGTCCCCACCCTGCTGTTGGTGGATCGTCAGCATGCCGTGCGCCTCATGGACAAGGATCGCTGGCGCGGCCAGATCCTGGATGCCGACCCGAGAATCCAGGTATTGGCACAGGAAATTGATGCATTTGTGCAACGCAGCGAGCCCACTTTTGGGGCAACCACGCTCGGCCTATAGGGCAATCACCTATTCAGCCTATAATTTGAGGCTGGGCGTGACGTAAGCGAACTACATGCAAACGGCGCCTGGGTTGGGTCTCTGCGATCACTCGGAGAGTGCCCTCATCAAATGACCGTTTCCGACTACTCGATTCGAGGACACAAATGAACAAGTCGCTCCTGCTTGCCCTGGTTGCCGCCGCTGCGCTGGCTGCTTGCGGCAAGAAGCCTGAAGAGGCTCCTGCCCCCGCGCCGGCCCCCGCCGCTGCTCCCGCAGCGCCCGCTCCCGTGGCCGAGGCTGCTTCCGCCGCTGCCGCTGCAGTCACCGAGGCTGCCGGCACCGCTGCTTCGGCTGCCGCTGGCGCCGTGGCCGATGCTGCGTCTGCTGCTGCCGACAAGGCCACCGATGCCGCCAAGGAAGCCGCCGGCAAGGCCGTCGACGCTGCCAAGGACGCTGCTGGCAAGGCGATGGACGCTGTCAAGAAGTAATCCCTTACCGGATTTCTTGTCGCAAAAAAGCCGCCCGAGGGCGGCTTTTTTCGTTTCTGGCGCCGACGTGCCCGATCAGCGCAAATCGTTGGCAAGTCGTCCGATGATGCGTTGGGCGACATCGCCCGATTCGGGTGCGCCTTGGGCATTCTGTACGGAGACGGTGGTTTTGTTGCCGGCCGCTTTGACGGCCACCCGGTAACGCGCAGGCGCCTGTGCCGAACCCCCACCACCAAACAATTTGGAAAGGAAGCCGGGCTCGTCGCCGACAGACCCCGGCGCCACGTAGCGCACGAAGTACAAACCTGCGGCGCGATCGCGATCCTCGATCGTGTAGCCCGCACGGTCGAGCGACAGCCCGACGCGCCGCCAGGCACGGTCGAAGTTGTCGTCGAGGTCGAGCGTCGTGGCCCCGGAAGCCAATGCCGGCAGGGTGGCGACGGGCTTTTCAGGGGTGCTGCTCACGGCGGCCTGTGCACTCTCTGGCTTCGCGCCGAGCTTGATCATCAGGCGGGACAGGAATTCGGCTTCGAGTTGCGGGTCCGGTTTGCGGGGCTGCCAGACTGTCGCGCTGCGCTGGGCGTCGCTGTAGACCTCCTCGAGCCCACGGTGCGTGATGTAGACCTCGGTGCCAGCGGGCGTGCGCTCGATGCGGGTTCGGAACTTGTCACGCTCACCGGTCGAGTACAGGCTGTCGAAAACCCGGCCGATCGTGTTGCGGATCATGTCCTGCGGCAGCTTCGCTCGGTTCTCGGCCCAGCCGGTTTCCATCACGCCGGCCGCGGCGTCCTGCACCTCGATGGTGAATCCGCGTTCGGGCCAGAAAGCCTGCAACTGGGGCCAGAGCTGCTCCGGCGTCATCGGCGTGACGAGCCACCGCTGGTTGCCCAGACGCTCGATACGCATATCGCCGGCCGAGGCCAGGGCGACCTGGGGCGCTGCGGCGCCCGCGGACGCCGAGGCGGCGCCAGCGACGCCGCTTGCGCTGACCACGCCGTTCTGAGGCCGGTAGCGGCCGTCGCGGGCCAGTTGTGTCAGGTCCGGCGGCACTTCGAGCGGCGCCGTCTTGGCGGACTTGCTGCGGTAATCGATCCGATCGCCGGACAGCATGCTTTCTGTCGACCCGCAGGCGCCCAACAACAAGGCGGAGCAGGCCGCCAACGCCAGGGCCGACCGGTGCGGCAACGGTTTCGAATGCAAGGGTTTCACGTTCAAGTTCTCCCGGGCGCCGTCGAGGCGACCCGATCTATGCGTGGCCGGCGGCCGCGTCGGGTGATCAAAGCAGACCGCTGTCGCGCAGTGCCGCCCCGACCGTCGCCTGGCCGGCTTCGGTCAGTGCCACGATCGGCAGGCGCACGGTCTGGCCGCAGCGGCCCATTTGCGACAGGGCCCATTTGGCGGGTGCCGGGCTGGGTTCGCAGAAGAGGTGGCGATGCAGCGGCAGCAGTTGCATGTGCAGCGCAGTCGCACGCTTCACGTCGCCTTCGATGGCCGCCATGCACAGGTCGTGCATCAGGCGCGGTGCCACGTTGGCCGTCACGCTCACGTTGCCGTGTCCGCCGAGGAGCATCAGCGCAACGGCCGTGCCGTCGTCACCGGAGTAGATCGAAAAGCCCTTCGGCACATGCTTGATCAACCAGGCGGCACGCTCGATGCTGCCGGTCGCTTCCTTGATGCCGATCACACCAGGCACCTGGGTCAGACGCAGCACGGTGTCGTGTTGCAGGTCCGCCACCGTGCGGCTGGGCACGTTGTAGAGCACGACCGGCAGATCCACCGCCTCGGCGACCGCCTTGAAGTGCCGGTAGAGGCCTTCCTGCGAAGGCTTGTTGTAGTAGGGCACGACCTGCAGCGTGCACTTGGCACCGACCTTCTGCGCGAAGCGCGTGAGCTCGATCGCTTCCGCCGTGGAGTTGCCACCGGCGCCGGCCATGATCGGCACGCGTCCGCGTGCATGCTCGACCGCCACGCGGATGATGTCGCAGTGCTCGGCGACCGCGACGGTGGGCGATTCACCGGTGGTGCCGACGACACAGATGCAGTCGGTACCTTCGTCGATATGCCAGTCGATCAGGCGGCGCAGTGCGTCGAAATCGACGCTGCCGTCTTCGTGCATCGGCGTGACGAGCGCCACGATGCTGCCAACGATGGGTTCCATGAGAATTCCTTGCGAGGGACGCCAGTTTACCGGGGCGCCGAAGGGTCCAACGTAAAGCGGTTCGGCTGCGCCGACACGCTCGGCAGTCGCACGGCTGCCAGCCGCTGTACAAAGCGATCGGGCTGGCCCAGGAAGCCGTCTTCGTAGGCGACGATGTGCAGTCCTTGGGCCGCCCTGATCAATTCGCCGGGCTGAAGCAGGAAATCCGGGCGGGAGGGCTTGCCGACGGTTCCGTTGCCGGCCGCGAAAGTTTCGTAGATCAGTGCACCGCCCGGCGCGACCGCCGCCACGATCGCCGGCAACAGCGGCCGCCAGAGGTAGTTGGTCACCACGACGCCATCGAAGGTGCGGCCGTCGAAGGGCCACGGTCCGGATTCGATATCGGCCGACAGCACCATGGCCACGTCTCGCAGGGCCTCCAGTGCCGCCGTGTCGCGGTCGACGCCGGTCATGTGCCAACCTAGCGCGGCCAGCCAGCGCAGGTGCCGGCCACTGCCGCAGGCCACGTCGAGCACCTGCCCACCGGGCGGCAACAGATGGGCCCAACGCACGACCCAGGGCGACGGCTCGAGCGGTTTCGTGTGCGTCGACGGGTTGATGACGTCGTGCATCAGAAACAGGCCCAGACCCGAGCCGCCAGATCGACCACCAGATGTGGATTCAGGTAGGCCATGAACACGGCAAACAGCGCCACGGCCGCCAGTGCAAAACCGAGCAGGCGGCGGACGTTGCCGGACATCGCTGGCACCCTCATGCCGGCAGTGCGGCCGGGCGCACGATGGCGGTCTCGCGCACCGGCAGGTTGATCAGCGCGGCAAAGACACCCAAGGCCACCGCGATCCACCAGACCACGTCGTAACTGCCGTACACGTCATAAAGGCGACCGCCCAGCCACGCGCCGAGGAAGGATCCGAACTGGTGGCTCAGGAAGACGAACCCACCCAGCATCGACATGTACTGCACCCCGAAGATCTGCGCGATCACCGCATTCGTCGGCGGCACGGTGGACAACCACAGTACGCCCATCGTGGCCGCGAACAGGTACACGCTCCAGGGCGTGACGGGCACGGAGAGAAACGTCACGATCACGACCGATCGAAGCAGGTAGATCGTGCTCAGGATATAGCGCTTGGGCAATCGCTGGCCCAGCGCGCCAGCGGTATACGTCCCGATCACGTTGAACAGCCCGATGAGCGCGAGCGCCGTCGTCGCGACCTCGGGTGGCAACCCCTTGTCCTTCAGGAAGCTCGGCATGTGCACGCCGATGAAGACGACCTGGAAGCCACAGACGAAATACCCCGCGGTCAGCAACTGGAAGCTGCGGTACCCGAAGGCCTCGCGCAACGCGCTGCCCACACTCTGGCGGTGAGCGTCGGCATGCGCCGGCGTCGCGCCTTCGCGCAGACCGAAAGCCAGCGGCAGGATGGCCAGCGACAGGCAACCCAGCACGAATAGGGCGTTCTGCCAGCCGAAGCTGCCGATGAGCCAGCTCTCCACCGGCACCATCAGGAACTGGCCGAAGGATCCTGCCGCGGCGGTCACGCCCATCGCCCACGAGCGCCGCGAAGGTTCCACGGTGCGTGCGATCACGCCGTACACCACGGCATAGGTCGTCCCGGATTGCGCCATGCCGAGCAGCACGCCGGCGCTGCCGGTGAAAGCCAGGCCCGACGTGGCCATCGCCATCGTCACGAGGCCGAGCGCATAGAGCAGCGCACCGGCCAAGAGCACACGCAGCGCGCCGAAGCGGTCGGCGAGCATGCCCGCAAACGGGCCGGCAAAGCCCCATGCAAGGTTCTGGATCGCCAGTGCGAAGGCAAACGTCTCGCGCGTCCAGCCACGGTCCATGGTGATCGGCTGCAGCCACAGGCCGAAGCCGTGCCGGATGCCCATCGACAGCGTCACGATGGCCGCGCCGCAAGCCAGCACCTGGACCAACGACAACTGCGGGGCAGGGCTTTGCGCGCGGGGCATGTTCATCGTTCGGATTGTCGACGAGACTGGGATTTCCGCGCAGGCGCGGGCAAACTGGCGGGCGAGGAGGGGCACATGAGGGTTCTGGTCCTGGGCAGCGGCGTCATCGGCACGGCCATCGCGTACGAACTCGCCCTCGACGGCAACGAGGTCGAAGTCGTCGATCGGCAGCCCGGCCCTGCGCTCGAGACGAGCTTTGCCAATGCGGGCGAGGTCTCTCCGGGCTACTCCTCGCCATGGGCCGGGCCGGGTGTGCCGTTGAAGGCCATCAAGTGGATGTTGATGCAGCACAGCCCGCTCGTGATCCGGCCGCTGCTCGACCCGGCGATGTGGCGCTGGGGCGCCGCGATGCTGGCCAACTGCACCGCGCGCTCTTACGCCCTCAACAAGAGCCGCATGGTGCCTTTGGCCGAATACAGCCGCGACCGGCTGAAGTTGTTGCGTGCGCGAACCGGTCTGCGTTACGACGATCGGGCGCTGGGGACATTGCAGCTCTTTCGCACGCAGCGGCAGCTCGACGGCATCGCCGGCGACGTTGCGGTACTCGAGCACTACGGCGTGCCGTTCCAGGTGCTGGATCGCGCGGGCTTCGTTGGAGTCGAGCCGGCGCTGGCGCGCACGCAGCACAAATTCGTCGGTGCGCTCCGGTTGCCGGGCGATGAGACCGGCGATTGCCACCTGTTCACCTGCCGGCTTGCGGAGATGGCGCGCGAACGAGGGGTCAAATTTCGCTTCGGCACGGCGGTCCGGCGGCTCGAGTCCCGCGACCGGCACCTGACCGGCGTGCAAACCGACGCCGGCGTGCTGAGCGCCGATCGTTACGTGCTCGCGCTCGGTAGCTATTCGCCGTTGTTGCTGGCGCCGATCGGCATCCGTCTGCCGGTCTATCCGGTCAAGGGCTACTCGATCACCGTGCCGATCACCGACGCCGCCGGGGCCCCCGAGTCGACGGTCATGGACGAGACCCACAAGGTGGCGGTCACGCGGTTGGGCGATCGAATCCGCGTCGGTGGTACGGCCGAGTTGGCCGGGTACAGCATGGCGCTGCGCGAGCCCCGCCGCGCCACGCTGAACCACGTGGTCACCGATCTCTTCCCTGCCGGTGGCGACGTCACCCGGGCCACCTTCTGGTGCGGCCTGCGACCGATGACACCCGACGGCACGCCGGTCGTCGGCCCGACGCCCTACGCCAATCTGCTGTTGGCCACCGGGCACGGCACGCTTGGCTGGACCATGGCCGCCGGCACCGGCCGTGTGATCGCCGACCAGATCGCCGGGCGACCCCCGGAAATCGACGTCGAAGGCCTGTCGATGGCGCGCTACCGCCGCGCCTGGCGACGCTGACCGTCGGCCGTAGCCAGGGGCCGCCCGGCCCGCGTCCCTAGAATCATCGGAATGGCAAATCCCACGGCAAACCCCAAGGCCGGCAAACCGGGCAAATACGAAGAGGCATCGATTCGCGTGCTCAAGGGGCTCGAGCCCGTGAAGCAGCGCCCGGGCATGTACACCCGCACCGACAATCCGCTGCACGTCGTGCAGGAAGTGATCGACAACGCGGCCGACGAGGCACTCGCCGGCCACGGCAAGCGCATCGCGGTCACGTTGCACACCGACGGGTCGGTGACGGTCGACGACGATGGCCGCGGCATCCCGTTCGGCATGCACCCCGAAGAACAGGTGCCGGTGGTCGAGATCGTGTTCACCCGGCTGCATGCCGGGGGCAAGTTCGACAAAGGGTCGAGCGGCGCCTACAGCTTCTCCGGTGGATTGCACGGCGTCGGCGTGAGCGTGACGAATGCGCTGGCGAAGCGGCTTCAGGTGTCGGTGTGGCGCGACGGCCGGGTGGCCTCGCTCGCGTTCAGTGGCGGCGACGTGGTCGAGACGCTTCAGCTGCGCGATCGCACGGCCTCGGAGCGCCGGCAGGGCACGTCGGTGCGCGTCTGGCCGGACCACCGGTATTTCGAGAGTGCCGACCTGCCGCGCGCCGACCTGGTGCACCTGCTGCGCAGCAAGGCTGTGCTGATGCCTGGCGTGACCGTCACGCTCACGCAGGAAAAGGCGGGCCAGAAGGATGCCGAGGTGCAGACCTGGCTGTACAAGGGCGGCTTGCGCGACTACCTGAGCCAGGGTCTCGTCGCCGACCCGTTGATCCCACTATTCGAGGGCGAGCAGTACGCCTCGGCCAACGAGACAGAGGACATTGCCGAAGGCGAAGGCGCGGCGTGGTGCGTGGCCTTCACCGACGACGGCCAGACGCTGCGCGAGAGTTACGTCAACCTGATTCCCACGGTGGCCGGCGGCACGCACGAATCGGGCTTGAAGGACGGACTTTTCGCTGCGGTCAAGGGCTTCATCGAGATGCACGCACTGCTGCCCAAGGGCGTGAAGCTGATGCCCGAGGACGTCTTCTCGCGCGCCAGCTTCGTGCTCAGCGCCAAGGTGCTCGACCCGCAGTTCCAAGGTCAGATCAAGGAGCGGCTGAACAGCCGCGACGCGCTGCGGCTCGTCTCCAACTACGTGCGCCCGGCGCTCGAGCTGTGGCTGAACCAGCATGTCGAATACGGCCGCAAGCTCGCCGACCTGGTGATCCGCCAGGCGCAGACACGCCAGCGTGCGAGCCAGAAGGTCGAGAAGCGCAAAGGCTCGGGCGTGGCCGTGCTGCCCGGCAAGCTCACCGACTGCGAAAGCCGCGACATCGCGCTCAACGAGGTGTTCCTCGTGGAGGGCGATTCCGCCGGCGGCAGCGCCAAGATGGGGCGCGACAAGGAGACGCAGGCGGTGCTGCCGTTGCGTGGCAAGGTGCTCAACTCGTGGGAGGTCGAGCGCGATCGCCTGTTCGCCAACAACGAGATCCACGACATCGCGGTGGCGATCGGCGTCGACCCGCATGGCCCTGACGACACCCCCGACTTCAGCGGCCTGCGCTACGGCAAGGTCTGCATCCTGAGCGACGCCGATGTCGACGGCTCGCACATCCAGGTGCTGCTGCTCACGCTCTTTTTCCGTCACTTCCCCAAGCTCATCGAGCGCGGACATGTCTACGTCGCCAAGCCGCCGCTGTTTCGCGTGGACGCACCGGCGCGCGGCAAGAAACCGGCCGCCAAGATCTATGCCCTCGACGACGGCGAGCTGACGGCGTCGCTCGACAAGCTGCGCAAGGAAGGCGCACGCGAGGCGTCGTGGGCGATCAGCCGCTTCAAGGGCCTGGGCGAGATGAGCGCCGAACAGTTGTGGGAGACGACGCTGAACCCCGAGACCCGCCGGCTGCTGCAGGTGGGCTTCGGCGCCAACGGGTTTGGCGCCGTGGTGCAGTCGCTCACCAAACTGATGGGCAAGGGCGAGGCTGCGGCTCGGCGAGAGCTGATGGAACTGCACGGCGACGAGGTGGAAGTGGATGTCTAGCGCCCAGCGTCTGCGCCTGCGCCCGACGCTGCTGTCCGACCTCGACTTCGTCGTCACCGTCGAGACCGACAGCCAGAACCTGCCGTTCATCACGCCGTGGGAGCGCACGCAGCATGAAGGCGCGGTGCGCATCCCCGACTTCCGCCACTTCATCGTCGAGGCCGGGGCGGATTACGACGCCGCCGGTTTCGTGATCCTGCAAGGCTGCCGCAATCCGAACCGAAGCGTGGAGCTCAAGCGCATCGTGCTCCAGCCCAAAGGGCAGGGGGTCGGCCGCGCCTGCGTGCGCCTGCTCAAGCAGATGGCGTTCCGTGATCTGCATGCGCATCGCTTCTGGCTCGACGTCAAGGGGCTCAACACCCGCGCCCAGCAGCTCTACGCGAAGGAGGGCTTCGTCGAGGAAGGGCGCCTGCGCGAGAGCGTGCGCGTGACCAACGACAACGCCGACGGCTACGACTCGCTCATCGTCATGAGCATGCTCGACCGCGAGTACCTGGCACGCCAGGCGCTGGGCCTCGAGGACGTGCGATGACGCGCCGCCCTGCGTCTCGCCTGGGCCGGTAGGTATCCTTGCGCCATGTACGCGCAGTTCTTCGGCCTCAAGCGGGAGCCCTTCTCGATCGCGCCCGACCCGCGCTATCTCTTCATGAGCGAGCGCCATCGGGAGGCGCTGGCGCATCTGCTGTACGGGGTCAAGGGCGGCGGCGGGTTCGTGCTGCTGACCGGGGAGATCGGCGCCGGCAAGACCACCGTCTGCCGCTGTTTCCTCGAGCAGGTGCCGCGCCGATGCAATGTGGCGTACATCCTCAACCCGAAGCAGACGGTCGAGGAACTGCTGCAATCGGTGTGCGAGGACTTCCGCATCCCGGTGCAGCCGCTGGCCGACGGCCAGCACGGCACCAAGTCGCTCGTCGATGCGCTGAACGACTTTCTGCTGCGCACCCATGCGGTCGGCCAGAACAACGTGCTCATCATCGACGAGGCGCAGAACCTGTCGGTCGAGGTGCTCGAGCAACTGCGCCTGCTCACCAACCTGGAGACGTCGGAACGCAAGCTGCTGCAGATCATCCTGATCGGCCAACCGGAATTGCGCGACATGCTCGAGCGGCCCGAGCTCGAGCAGCTGGCACAGCGGGTGATCGCGCGCTACCACCTGGAAGCCCTGTCGACCGACGAGACGTCGTCCTATGTGCGGCACCGGCTCGAGGTGGCCGGTTTGACGTCGGCGGTGCCATTCAGCGATGCTGCGCTGCGGCGCATCCACGAGCTGTCGCGTGGCGTGCCGCGCCGCATCAACCTGCTGGCCGACCGGGCGCTGCTCGGCGCGTACGCCCGCGGCCGCTCGTCGGCGGACGAGCGTGTGGTCGAGAAAGCGGCGGCCGAGGTCTTCGGCACCGGGCAGCCGACGGGGCGGCGCGCGCGGGCACGGCGCCGTGCGCAGTGGCGCACCGCCGGGGTGCTGGCGCTCGGGCTGCTGATCGGGGCGCTGTTGACCGGGGGTTATGCCTGGATGCAATCGCAGCGCGAGGGCGACGCCGGCTCGAAACCGGCACTTGCGGCTGCGCCGGGCGTGGCCCCGAAAGTGTCGATGGACGCGGAGCCGGCCTCCGCACCGGCATCCACACCCACATCCGCGCCGGCTTCTGCAGCGGCGTCGACACCGCCCGCCACCAGGCCAGCGGCCAAACCCGCTGCTCCCGCCAAGGCCGCGGCGCCCGCACCGGCCAGGCCACCGGCGCCCGCGCCTGCCAAGCCGCCGGCACCCGCGCCGATCCGGGCCACCTCGCCGACCGCGACCAAGGGGCCGCCGCCCGCTGCCGCAGCGACGGCCAACGTCTACTAAGGCCATGTCCTACATCCTCGATGCCCTTCGACGTGCCGATGCCGAGCGCGAGCGTGAGCGCGGCGCGGTGCCCAACCTGCACGCGCAGTCGCGGCGCATCGATGACGATGACGAGCCGCGAAAGGGGCTGCCGGCCTGGGCGTGGCTGGCACTCGGCGCGGTCATCGCCGCGCTGGTCATCGGCGTCTGGTCAATGCGTGCCGACGATCGCCAGCCGGCCGCGTCCGGCAGGGTCGCCCCCATGCCACCGGCGGCCGCATTGCCGGCGCCAGCGGAGCCGGTTGCAGCCAGCGTTCCAGCGGCCCCGGCCGTGCTGGATGCAACGGCGCCAGCGGACCCGGCACCAGCCGCCAGGCCGCCCGAAGCGAAACGCCCCGCGCCGCCCAAGCCGGTGGCAAAAGCGGTTGTCACGCCGAGGCCACCGGAACCCGTGAAGCCGGCGCCCGTGCGCCGAGCCGACCCGCCCGCCGCGAGCAGTGGGCCCGTGCTGCGCATGAACGAACTGCCGGAATCGTTGCGGCGCCAGCTGCCCGCGTTGGGCGTGGGCGGGTCGGTGTACTCACCCGACCCGAGCGGCCGCATGGTCATCCTGAACGGTCAGGTGCTGCGCGAGGGTGACACGGTGGCGGCCGGCCTCGTGGTCGAGCAGATACGCCAGAAGTCGGCCGTGCTGTCGATCAAGGGCCAGCGATTCGAGCTGCCGCTGTAGCGCAGCCGCTGGGCTCTGGCGCGCATCGCCGATACTTTCCTGTTTTGCGGCAGCCTCGCGTCTGCCGTTGACCGCCTGACCCGATGAACGACCTTTTCGATCCCCCGCCGGCGCCGCCAGCCGAGCCCTCCGATGCCATTGCGCTGGCCGACTATGCCGAGCGTGCCTACCTCGAATATGCGCTGAGCGTCGTCAAGGGCCGTGCGCTGCCCGACGTGTGCGACGGTTGCAAGCCGGTGCAGCGGCGCATCCTGTATTCGATGCAGCGCATGGGCCTCGGCTTCTCGGGCAACACCGGCGCCAAACCGGTGAAAAGTGCGCGGGTGGTGGGCGATGTGCTCGGCAGATTCCACCCGCACGGCGACCAGGCCGCCTACGACGCGCTCGTGCGCATGGCGCAGAACTTCAGCCAGCGCTACCCGCTGATCGACGGGCAGGGCAACTTCGGCTCGCGCGACGGCGACGGCGCGGCGGCGATGCGCTACACCGAAGCGCGGCTGTCGTCGATCGCGCGCCTGCTGCTCGACGAGATCGACGAGGGCACGGTCGATTTCCAGCCCAATTACGACGGCTCGACGGAGGAGCCCCGGCAATTGCCGGCGCGCCTGCCGTTCGTGCTGCTGAACGGCGCGAGCGGTATCGCGGTCGGCCTGGCCACCGAGATCCCGAGTCACAACCTGCGCGAGGTGGCGGCCGCTGCGGTGGCGCTCATCCGCAACGACAAGCTTGCCGACGAAGACCTGTTTGCGCTGCTGCCGGCGCCCGACTTCCCCGGCGGCGGGCAGGTCATCAGCAGTGCGGCCGAGATCCGCGCGGCGTACGCCGGCGGGCGCGGCAGCCTGAAGGTGCGCGCGCGCTGGAAGATCGAGGACCTGGCGCGCGGCCAGTGGCAACTCGTCGTCACCGAACTGCCGCCGGGCACGAGTTCGCAGAAGGTGCTCGAAGAGATCGAGGAGCTCACCAACCCGAAGATCAAGGCCGGCAAGAAGGCGCTGTCGTCGGACCAGGTCCAGCTCAAGGCCGCGATCCTGTCGGTGCTCGATGCGGTGCGAGACGAGTCGGGCAAGGAAGCCGCGGTGCGCCTGGTCTTCGAGCCCAAGAGCCGCACCATCGGCCAGCAGGAGCTGATCACCACGCTGCTCGCGCAGACCTCGCTCGAGACCACGGCCCCGGTGAACCTCACGATGGTCGGCCTGGACGGCCGCCCGGTGCAGAAGAGCCTGCGCCAGATGCTCGTCGAGTGGATCGCATTCCGCCAGACCACGGTGCAGCGCCGGTCGCAGCATCGCCTGGACAAGGTGCTGGACCGCATCCATGTGCTCGAGGGCCGGCAGCTCGTGCTGCTGAACATCGACGAGGTGATTCACATCATCCGCCACGCCGACGAGCCCAAGCCGGCCTTGATCGAGCGCTTCAAGTTGAGCGACCGGCAGGCCGAGGACATCCTGGACATCCGTCTGCGCCAGCTCGCACGGCTGGAGGCGATCAAGATCGAACAGGAGCTCTCGAGCCTGCGCGACGAGCAGAAGAAGCTCGAAGAGATCCTCGGCAGCCCGGCGGCGCTGAAGCGGCTGCTGATCAGGGAGATCGAGTCCGATGCCAAGGCGCACGGCGACGAGCGCCGCACATTGATCCTGGAAGACCGCAAGGCGGTGGCCGAGGTGCGTGTCGTCGACGAGCCCGTGACGGTGGTGGTGAGCCTCAAAGGCTGGGTGCGTGCGCTCAAGGGCCACGAGGTCGACGCGGCGGCGCTGCAGTTCAAGCCGGGGGACGCGCTGTACGGCACGTTCCCTTGCCGCAGTGTCGATACGCTGGTGGTCTTCGGCAGCAACGGGCGGGTGTACAGCGTCGCGGCGTCGCTGCTGCCCGGCGGCCGTGGCGACGGCACGCCGATCACTACGCTGGTCGATCTCGAGGCCGGCACCCAGCCGGCGCATTATTTTGCGGGCGCCGCCGACACGACGCTGCTGCTGGCCAACACGGGCGGCTTCGGCCTGCAGGCCAAGGCGGGCGATCTGCACGGACGCAACAAGGGCGGCAAGAGCTTTCTCGCGGTCGACGCGGCCGACCGGGTGTTGCCGCCGGTCGCCGTGGCGGCAGGCCAAACGCAGGTGGCCTGCCTCGCGATGGACGGGCGCCTGCTCGTCTTTGCGCTCGACGAGCTGAAATTGCAGTCCAACGGCGGGCGCGGGCTCACGCTGATGGACGTCGACGCCAAGGCGCCGCTGGTATCGGTGGCGACGTTCGCCGACAGCCTGCAGGTGCTCGGCAGCGGGCGCGGCGGCAAGCCGAAGGACGAGGTGCTCAAGGGTGCCGGCCTGGCGCGGCATGTCGGGCGGCGCGCACGCAAGGGCCACAAGGTCGAAGGCATGGTGAAGGTGTTGCGCGTCGTCTGAAGGGCCGCGCACCGGAGGGTGCCGCGTGTGCACTTTCGGTGCATCTTGCGTTACCTCAAAGGGGTTGGGCACCGTCTCGGTACGCTGTGCACAGTCCAGCGCACCGGGTGTGCCAAGGCGGCGGCTGCAGACGCGTCGTTCGAGGGTGAGCCTGATCGCCGTTCTGGACGGTGAGCGGGGTAAGCATGCCTGGGTTCGAGATCGTTGCGCGCGAGGATTTTTCAGACGTCACCTATCTGCTGGAGGTGCGTCATCCGCTGATGGCCAAGGCCGCGAAGGCGGGCCAGTTCGTGATCGTGATGGAGCACGAACACGGTGAGCGGATCCCGCTGACGATCGCCGATTTCGACCGCGACAAGGGCACGATCACGCTCGTGATCCAGGCCGTCGGAAAGACCACGCGGGAGATGCAGCAGAACTGCAAGGTCGGCACGCACCTGCATGCGCTGGTCGGGCCGATGGGCATCCCGAGTCACATCGGGCACGCGAAGAAGGTGTTGTGCATCGGCGGCGGCCTGGGCGTCGCGCCGATCTACCCGCAGGCGCGTGCCTACAAGGAGAGTGGCGCCTACGTCATCGCCGTGCTGGGTTTCAGGAACCGGGCGCTGATGTTCTGGGAGGACAAGTTCCGTGCTTGCTGCGACGAACTGATCGTCTGCACCGACGACGGTTCGGCCGGCCTCAAGGGTCTGGTCACCGAGGGCATCAAGCAGGCCGTCTCGGCGCATGCCGACATCGTCGAGGCGGTCGCCATCGGCCCGCCGATCATGATGAAGGGCTGTGCCGACGCGACCCGACCGCATGGCATCAAGACCATGGTCAGCCTGAACCCGGTGATGGTCGACGGCACCGGCATGTGCGGCGGCTGCCGCGTGAAGATCGGCGAGCAGATCAGGTTTGCCTGCGTCGATGGTCCCGACTTCGACGGCCATCAGGTCGACTTCGACGACCTGATGAAGCGCCTGGGCCGCTACAAGCCCACCGAGAAGGCCGCCTTGCAGAACTGGGAGGCCAGCTGTCGCCTGCGCGGCGGCCCTGGCCACGCCCACTGAGGACCGCACCGACCTCACGAGATCTCGTCGAAGGAGCCGTCCATGGCCAAGAAGAAGACGATCCGCAGCATCCCGCAGGCGCGCACGCCGATGCCCGAGCAACGCCCCGAGGTGCGGGTGAAGAATTTCGACGAAGTGGCCTGCGGCTACCAGCTCGAAGACGCCCTGGTCGAGGCCTCGCGCTGCCTCGACTGTGCTGACCAGCCGTGTGTGCGCGGCTGTCCGGTCGGGATCGACATCCCGGGCTTCATCAAGAAGATCGAGGGCAAGAATTTCCACGGCGCCTACGACGTCATCACCAACACCAACCTGCTGCCGTCGGTCTGCGGCCGGGTGTGCCCGCAGGAGAACCAGTGCGAGGGTGTCTGCACGGTCGGGGAGTCGCTCGAACCGGTGGCCATCGGACGCCTGGAGCGCTTCGTCGGCGACATGGCGATCGCCGAGGGCTGGGCCAACGTGCCCTACATCGAGCACAACCACTACCGTGTGGGCATCGTCGGATCGGGCCCTGCCGGCATGGCCTGCGCCGCCGACATGGCCAAGGCCGGCTGCGAGGTCGTGGTCTATGAGGCCTTTCACGAGCCGGGTGGCGTGCTGAAGTACGGCATCCCCGATTTCCGCCTGCCCAACCCCACGGTCGACGTCGAGATCGACAAGCTCCGGAAACTCGGCATCCAGTTCGAGTGCAACACGCTGGTCGGCCGGCTGTTCACGATCGAGCAGATGCTGACCGAGATGGGTTTCCAAGCGGTCTTCGTCGGCACTGGCGCGGGCTATCCGACTTTCATGGGCATTCCGGGTGAGTCGCTGAATGGCGTGCTGTCGGCCAACGAGTTGCTGACACGCTGCAACCTGATGCACGGGCGCGAGTTCCCGAATTACGACACCCCGCTGCAGCCCGGAAACCGGGTCGCCGTGATCGGCGCCGGCAATACCGCGATGGATGCGATGCGCGTGTCCTTGCGCCTGGGGGCCGAGAAGGTCTATTGCGTCTACCGCCGCAGCGCCGCGGAAGCACCGGCCCGCGCGGAGGAGATCCACCACGCTGGCCAGGAGGGCGTGGATTTCCAGTGGCTGACCGCGCCTGTCGAGTTGCTCGGCGACGAAAAGAACAATGTGCGCGCGATGCGCTGCGAGCGCATGGAACTCGGCGAGCCCGACGCGTCCGGCCGGCGTCGGCCGGTCCCGGTGCCCGGGAGCTTGTTCGAGATCGAGTGCGACAGCGTCGTCTTTGCGATCGGCACCAACGCCAACCCGATCCTCGGCCAGACCTCGGGGCTGAAGCTGGACCGGCGCGGCTACATCGCCACCGACGAACACCTCGCGACGTCGATCGCGGGTGTCTATGCCGGGGGCGACATCGTCACCGGTGCGGCCACGGTGATCCAGGCCATGGGCGCCGGGCGCCGAGCCGCGCGCGCGATGAAGGCCTACCTGGGCCTGCGCGACACGGAGGTCGTGTACACGCCGGCAGGCTCCGATCCTGCCGGGCTGCTGTTCGGCATCGACCGTCGCGAACGCCGCTACGCACGGGTGCACCTCGAATCATGACAACCGCCACGCTCATGTGGTTCGCTGCCCGCCGGGGGCACGCGCGACCGGCTTGGGAGCGGCCCTGCGCCGACTGGAGCTTGCTTTGAACGCCATCCTCGCCCCCGCCCGCTCCGACGCCGCGAATGCCTCACGTGCGGCCGAGTCGATCGCCGAGCACATCGTCGAGGTCATCAGCGACTCCGGCGAAGGCGCCCAGCGCTGCGGCCAGTCGCTGGCGGCGATCGCCGCGCGCATGGGCAACGGCATCTGGACCACCGAGATCATCCCGGCCGAGATCCAGCCGCCGGCGCGCAGCGTGGCCGGTGCGAGCGGCATACGCATCCGCATCGGCTCGCAGCGTGTGACGAACGGCGGTGACCAGACCGACCTCGTCGTCGCCTTCAACGAGCAGGTGTTGATCGGGCGTGTGCAGGCGCGCGAACTCAAGCCGGGCGCGACCATCCTGCTCGAGAGCATGTGGCGCACGCACCGCGACCCCGCCGTGGCCGCCTCGTACCAGGAGACGGTCGACGCGCTGCGCAAGGACGGGTTCGACGTGCACGAGATTCCGATGGAAGAGCGCTGCAAGGAACTCGTGAGCGACCCGCGCAAGGGCAAGAACATGTTCGTGCTGGGCATGCTCTGCAACCTCTACGGGTTGGACGCACAACTCGCGCGCGAGCAGATCGCACGCATCTTCGGCAAGAAGGACGAGAAGATCATCAAGTCCAACCTCGCGCTCTACGAGGCCGGCGCGGTCTGGGGCGATGCCCACCTGCCGATCAAGTACAACATCCCGGCCACGCGCTCGAAGGAGGCGCAGATCGTCGTCAACGGCAATACCGCCATTGCGCTGGGTGTGATGGCCTCGGGCATGGACATCTGCGCGATGTACCCGATCACGCCCGCGACCTCGGCCTCGCATTACCTCAGCGAGGTGTTCGAGAAGGTCGGCGGCCTGGTCCACCAGGCCGAGGACGAGATCGCGGCGTGCGCGTTTGCGATCGGTGCGTCCTACGCCGGCAAGTGCGCGGTGACCATCACGTCGGGCCCGGGTTTTTCGCTCAAGCAAGAGGCGATCGGGCTGGCGGTGATGGCCGAGATCCCGCTCGTCGTCGTCAACGTGCAGCGCGGCGGGCCGAGCACCGGGCAGCCGACGAAGGTGGAGCAGGGCGACCTGTACGCGGCGGTCTTCGGCAGCCACGGCGATGCGCCCAAGGTCGTGCTCGCACCGTGCAGCATCGAAGACTGCTTCTATTCGATGATCACCGCGCGCAAGATCGCCGAGACCTTCGGCATGGTCGTCGTCGTGCTGTCCGACGCGAGCCTGGCGACCGCGCAGCAGCCGTTCCCACGCCCGGTCTTCAGCGAGGAGTGGCTGGCACCGCCGGTCGACCAGACGCCGGTGCCGGCGCGCGCCAGGCCCTACGACTGGGATCCGGTCACCGGCCTGTCGCGGCGCTTCCAGCCCGGGCAGCCGGGCGGCATGCACACGCTCACCGGCCTCGCGCACGACCGCGCGAGCAAGGTCGCCTACGACCCGTCGATCAACGAGGAGGGGCTGCGTGCACGCAGCCTCAAGCTGGCGGCCTTGCAGAAGACGCTGAAGACACCACCGGTGTTCGGGGATGACTCGGGCGACATGCTGCTCGTCGGCTGGGGCAGCACGATGGGTGTCATCGAGGAGGCCGTGGCCCGGCTGCGCAACGAGGGTCTGAAGGTCTCTTCGCTGCACCTGCGTTTCATCCAGCCGATGCCGTCGGGCATCCGCGAGATCCTTCAGCGCTTCACGCATGTCATGACCATCGAGGGCACCTGGTCGGACAAGCTCGAGGATGAACTGATCGACGAGGACAACCGCCGCTATGCGCCGCTGGCGATGATGCTGCGCTCGCGCTTCCTCGTCGACGTCGACTGCTGGAGCGAGGCACGCGGCCAGCCGATCAAGCCCGGCGCCGTCGCCGCCGTCGTCCGCCAGGCATTGCAACGCAAGGGCAGCGCATCATGAGCCTCTCACTGAGCCAATGTGTCATCAAGCTGCACGAGGAGCACCACGCCCTCGAGGATTACCAAGGGGGCGTGCCGCGCTGGTGCAGCGGCTGCGGTGACAACGCCATCCTGGCGGCGATGCAGCGCCTTTGCAGCGAGGAGAACCTCGCGCCGGAGAACACCGTCTTTGTGTCCGGCATCGGCTGCTCGAGCCGGCTGCCGCACTACATGAAAACCTACGGATTCCACGGCATCCACGGCCGAGCGTTCCCGGTGGCCGAGGGCATCAAGATGGCGCGGCCGGACCTGCACGTCTTCGTCAGCACCGGCGACGGCGACTGCTGCAGCATCGGCGCCGCACACTGGATCCACGCCATCCGCTACAACATGAACATCACGGTCATCCTGCACGACAACCACGTGTACGGACTGACGAAGAAGCAGGCTTCGCCGACCTCGCCGCGCGGCCTGAAGAGCAACACCACGCCGTACGGCGCGACGCTCGAACCGATGAATCCGCTGACGGTGACGCTGGGCGTGAAGGGTGCGTCGTTCGTCGCGCAGGCGGTCGACTGGGTGCCCGAGGTGCTGTACGACATCGTGAAGGCCGCCTTCAAGCACCGTGGTTTCTCGTTCGTCCGTGTGCTTCAGCGCTGCCCCGAATTCATGCCCAAGGCCTTCGACCCCTGGCTGCACGACCCCGCGCGCACGATGCTGCTGACGCACGACAACGGGCTGCAGTTGAGCCCGTCGCTTTCGGTGGCCTACCGCAACCAGCGGGTGCACGATCCGCTCGATATCGACCGGGCGCGCGAGATCGCGTCGCTGGACGAACCCATCCCCGTGGGCATCCTCTACCGCAATCCCGACGCGGCGTGCTACGAAGACCTGCGCCACGCTGGCCAGTTGCGCTCGCCCGAGTACATCCGCGCCGGCCTGAACCGGGAGTTCGACAAATACACCGTCTGGCCTGATGAGGAGGCCCCGGCACAGCGGGCCGCCTGACCGGCCTCCGTCGCCGCTGAAAGCCCCTATGGCCTCCACACACGCACCCCGTTGTCCGCCCGCCGAGGAGCCGCCCAGCCCCTTTGCGTGGCTGGGCGGGCATTGATATGGACATGCAAGCCAAGCCCCACGACCCCTTGATCTTCCACCTCACCGGCCGGCGGTCTGGGGACGGTCTGGCGCCCATCGACGGCCTCGCGCTGCGCCCCGCGCTGCTCGCGCCGTACCGCGAAATAGCCGCGCTGCGCCACGACTTCCCCGTCGTGTTGACCGAGAGTCCGGTGGACCCGGAATTTGTACGGTCGCTGAACTCGATGGTGGACCAGGTGCTGCAGGACGTGGCGCCACGCGGCATCGCCGGCGAGCGCCTGCGTCGCCATGCCTTGCAGCTCGAGCAGGGCATCCGCAGTGCGATCGATGCCGGCACCGAAGAGACGCTGGCCGAGGCGTGGAATCGCGTGGCAGCCGAGCTCGGTGCGCGCGAGGGCGAGACGCTCGAGCAAGTGCTGGCGCATGCTGGCGGCGCCTTGCCCGCCGAGGGACCGTTGATCGGCTGCACCCCGGCGATGCCGGCACGCCTGCTGACCCACGCGTGGCGCGCCGCCCATCGGGCCAAGGCCCGGCGCTTCCAGGCCGACCTGAGCCGGCTGGTGCAGAAGCTGTCGGACATCCTGCGCGCCGCGTACAGCCATTCGCAGGCCGGGCGCCAGCCGCAGAGCCTGCGTGAGTCGCTCGGCGGCCCGCACCAGGACGCGTTCGACTTCGAGCGGCTGTCGCAGATCGTCGGCAAGGGCGTGCCGCGCGATGAACTGCCGCCGGCGCGGCGCGAGCGGCTCGAGCGCACGCTGTCGGCGCTCGAGTGGCAGACGGTGTTCGACCTGGACGGCAGCGATGCCGCGGACGACTACGTCTTCGACAACTGCGCGGCCGTGGCCGCCGCCTGCCGCGAGCGCATGCCCCACGTCGTGGCGCTGTCGAAGGCCCTGGCCATCGCGGAACTCGAGGTCGCCGGACGGTATGTCGAGGCGGAGCACGACCTCTTCTTCGAGGCCTTCGACGCCGACATGCTGGACGCCGAGGAGCGGGCGCGTTTTCCCGATTACCTGGTGTGCGTCCCGCCGGATCGCAACGAGGCGCCGGAGAACGCCCACCTGATGGACCTGCTGTCCTCGGGCCTGCCAGTGAAGGTGCTGGTGCAGACGTCGGACTTGCTCGAGGACCAGGCGGCCGGCGCTGCGCACTTTGCCTTCGGCGTGCGCAGCGCGCGGCTGGCGACCGCAGCGATGGGGCTGGGCGGCATGTTCGTGCTGCAGTGCGCGGCGTCCAATCTGGTGGCCCTGCGCGGCCGGATCGCGCAGGGCATGGCTTGCCGCGAGCCGGCGCTGTTCAGCGTCTACGCCGCTTCGGATGCATCGGCGGGTCCGCTACCGCCCTACCTGGCCGCGGCGGCGGCGATGCAATCGCGTGCCTTCCCGGCGTTCAGTTACGACGCCGCGGCCGGCGCCAATTGGGCCGAGCGCTTCTCGCTCGAAAACAACCCGATGCAGGAGGCGGACTGGTCGGTCGAGTCGGTGGACTTCAGCGACGCCGCGTTGCAGCGCGCCAGCGAGCGCTGCGCCTTCACCTTTGCCGACTTCGTGCTCTGCGATCCGCGCCATGCCGCGCACTTTGCGGTCGTGCCGCGTGCGCGTTGGCACGCGCAGATGATGCCGGCCGCCGACTGGCTGCAGCTCAGCGAAGCCGATGCGGCGCAGCACGTGCCGTACCTGCTGGCGGTCGACCCGCACGACGTGATGCACCGGGTGATCGTCGACGCACGCGTGATGCAGGCCACCCGGCGATGCCTGTTGCTGTGGCATCGCCTGCAGGAGCATGGCGGCGTGCACGACTCGTATGCCGAGCGGCTGTTGGCACGCGAGAAGGCCGCATGGGCCGCGTCGCAGCAGGCCCAACCCGCAACGCTCGCGCCGGAGAAGGAGGCTGCCCCGGCGGCGGCCGACGTCGCAGCGAGCGGACCCGCGGCGCCCGCGCACTCGCGCGACGAGGCGTGGATCGACACCGCGCGCTGCCCGAGCTGCAACGAGTGCCAGCTGATCAACGATCGTCTGTTCGGTTACGACGAGCGCAAGCAGGCGTTCATCAAGGACCTCGCGGCCGGCACCTACCGCCAGCTCGTCGAGGCCGCCGAGAGCTGCCAGGTCGCCATCATTCACCCAGGCAAGCCGCGCGACCCGAAGGAACCCGGGCTGGACGAGCTGCTGGCGCGCGCCGAGCCGTTTCGTTGATCGACCCGGTCGGCGTCACCGCCGCGCGCACACCTGCGCCTCAGCGCACGCGGGCCGATTTGGCGATGGCCTCCGCGCTCGACAGATGGCGATCGAAGAAGGCGAGCCGCGGCGCGGTGTAGGTGATCGCGAACAGCTCGCCGTTGCGTACCGTGCCCCAGCCGATGCCACGCAGGCGCACGTCGTCTTCCTTGCGGATGCCGCTGAACTCGAAGCGGAAGCCCGGCCCGCCGGCAAACGACACCGGGGCAACCTTGTCAAGCTGGAAGGTGGAGCCGCCGCGCGCATACAGACCCTCGAACAGCCCGACCACGTCGCTCGCCTGCATCGTCGACTTGAAGGCCAGCGGCTTCTGGCCCTTGGGCTCCGAAGGCGTGGGCGCGATCAGCGCACCGTCCTTGAGCCCCACGTAGAAGCGCAGCGTGTCGACCGTGATGCCGTCCTGAGTCCAGGTGGGCGTGTTGTCGCCCATGCCGCGCTCGAACTGGTTCCATGGCTTGTCGACGGTGACGACGAGCCGCTCCTTCAGCGTGATGTCACCGCTGGCCACGTGGGACACCTGTGCGCAGCCGGCGAGCCAGAGCAGGGCGATGATGCCGAAGGCCCGGGCGATGGGGCGGGTCGGCGAAATGCCTGGTCCTTTGGTCATGTCAGTTCCTCGAGCGATTGTTGAATGAGCGCGGCGTCCGGCGCGCCGGGTGCCAGTTCGAGATAGCGGCGCCAGGCATCGCGCGCGGGCTGCGTCTGCTTCAGCGTCCGGTAGAGATAGCCGAGCGCCCGGTGCGTCGCCGCCGGTTCGCGGCCCGTCTTGAGGGCCGCCTGAAAGTCGGCCAGTGCCGCGTCCAGATCGCCGTCGGCGGCGCGTTGGCGGCGCGCTTCGCCGCGAAAGTGAAGCAGCTCGGCAGCGTCCGGTTCGCGTCCAATCAGCCGGTCGAGCAACGCCACGCTTTCAAAGGGCCGGCCGCGTTTGATCTCGTCGTCCAGCAGGCCGAACCGATGCGGCGCCAGGCGCGCCCGCCACTCGGCTTCGAACGTTCCGCCCTGCAGGCCAGCAGCCATCGTCTCGAGCGCCGCGCGGCGCTCGTCCGACGGCGGATGGGTGGCGAACAGCGCACTGTCCTTGGTCGGGTCGGCGCCCGGTGTGGCCTTCAGCTCGTCCAGCAGGTTGGCCCAGATCTTCGAGGCCTCGCGCGGGTCGTAGCCTGTCTTTTGCAGCAGCGCGATACTGATGCGGTCGGCCTCGCGCTCGTGTTCGCGCGAGAAGGCCAGCGCGCCGGCGAGCGTGGCGATCTGCCCCACCATGCCGACGAGTCCGAACAAGCCGATGAACTGGGCGAAGGCCGCACGTCCCTTCAGGTCACGCAGCTGTTCCAGCGTATGGCGTTGCAGGTAGTGGCCGATCTCGTGCGCCAGCACGGCGGCGAGCTGCGCCTCGTTCTCCACCCGCAGCAGCAACCCGCTCCAGACCTGCATCATCCCGTTCGGCGCCATATTGGCGTTGAAGTAGGGCGTGCGGATCGCGTACACCCGCACATCGGCGCAATGCTCGCCGCCGAGCTTGCACACGATGCCGGCAAGGTAGGCCTCGAGCGCCGGATCGCGCATGCGGAACGGGCTGCGGCGCAGGCGGGTCTCCTCGCGGTCCATCATGGCCCACAGGCCGCCTTCGTCCGTGGCGACGTCGGGCCGGGTGAATCGCGGCGGCGCGGTCCAGTCGGCCTGCGCCCCGGCCAGGCCGGCGAATGCGCCACATTGAGTGCAGCCCCAGCGCAGCGCTTGGCGTCGGTTCATTTCGGCGCCGGGAAGCCGGTCAGCAACACATTCACCGTCTCCGCCGCGGGGGCCGCTTCGCGCAGGTCTCCGCTGGCCCGCGCAAGTTGGTTGAACCAGATCACCTGGCCCGTCTGCAGATCCACGAGCGACGCATAACCGACCTGAACACCGCCGGCGATGCCCACGCCGAGCAGGGCGAGCGCGACCATGGTCGCCTTGCGTTCGGCGCTGGCGTAGCTGTCGCGCACCCAGACGAACAGGCCGTAACGCGCGCCGGTCTTGTCGCGCAGCGGCGCCATCGCATTTCCGAAGCTCCAGTTGAGCTGCCCCGCCTTGGTCGGCAGTGCCCAGATGCCGCCTTGTGAATGGTGCAGCGCGATCGATCGCGCGACAGCGGCATGCAGGCCCACCTGCTCGGCAAATTCATCGGCGTCCGTCTCGCTGAGCTCGACCGTCTGCAGGCGGAACTTGACCCGCTTGGTTTCGATCGCGCGCTTCATGTGTTCCTGCGCCGATGCCGTCCAGTCGGCCTTCGGCTCGGCCACGCCGCCGGCGCTGAGAGAGAACAATTCCACGTCCACCGGCATCAGCACGATTCGGTCCTCCGCTGCGAGGCCGGCAAAACCCGGTGCCAGTTGCTTGGAAGTCGGCGCGGGCGGCGCGGGCGGCGCCGCAGTTGTCTGGGCGTGCGCCGCGAAAGCCAGCGAGCAGAACAACGCGGCGCACAGCGCAGCACGGCGCAAGCCGTTGGGATCGGTCTTCATGGGGTCTCCTCCTGTCCAGCCGCAGTCATCGTGGCCTGCGAGTGTGGCGTTCGACGGGCGCGTTCGGCACGCCGCTGCCCGCGCGGATGTCGGCAGGACGTTAAATCTGCCGCGGGCGGCCGAGCATGACCAGCACGGCCAGGCCGCCGAGCGTGGCAAAGACCGCCAGGCTCCAGAATTCGTACGGCACGCCCAGCACGGTGCCGACCGCATCGGCGCATGAAGCGCGCGGGGCAAAGATCTCCGGCAGCGCGCTGTCCAGGCCGGTCCCGCTGATGACCTTGTCGGCGAACGTGAGGTTGCACGATGCCGACGCCGCGGCCACGAAGTGCTGCCACAGCGCTGCGGCGATGCCGCAGGTGGCCAGCAGGTCCAGCGTGGCTGCACACACGATGCGTCCTGCCCGCGAGCGCCAGGCCAGGCCGGCCAGCGACACGAAGGCGATCAGCACGAAGATCAGCCGCTGCAGGATGCACCAGGGGCACGGCTGCATGTCGTAGACGTGCTGCGACACGAGCGCCGAGGCCACGGCCCCCGCGCTGATGGCCAGGGCCAGACCGAAGACGCGCGTGGGGTTGGTGAAGAAATTGCTCACTCGACTTCGGCGACGAGCTCGATCTCGACACACGCGCCGGTGGGAATCTGAGCGACGCCGAAGGCACTTCGCGCATGGGCACCGACGGCCGGCCCGAACACCTCACCCAACAACTCCGAACAGCCATTTGTCACCAAATGGTGCTCGGTGAAGGTGGATGTGCTGTTGACCAGGCTCAGGACCTTGACGATGCGGCGCACCTTTTCGAGGTCGCCCACGGCCGCCTGCAGCGTGCCCATCAAGTCGATCGCGATGGCGCGTGCCGCCGCCTTGCCTTCATCGGTGGTCATCGTCAGGCCGAGCTGGCCGACCCAAGGTTTGCCATCACGCTTGGCCACGTGGCCCGACAGATAGACGAGGTGGCCGGTGCGCACGAAGGGCACATAGGCGGCGGCCGGCACGGCCACCGGCGGCAGCGTGATCCCCAGGGCGGCCAGGCGGGAAGAAATGGTCATGTCGCGGGTCCTGTACGGGGCCCCTGAATGGGGCGGGAGGCATCCTACACTGCGGCCCGATGACAGCCAGCGCAGCGCCAGGCCGGGGCGACAGGCGTGCAGTCCCGGCCGATCCCGGGCGGCGCATGGCGCTGGCGGCGGCGGCCTGGGTGGCCGGCGTCGCGTGGCAGTTGCAGCGCGAGTCGCTGTCGGACACCCGGTCGATGGCGGCCATGGCCCTTGCGGCCTCGCTGGTGGCCGCATTGGCACTCGTGCGCCGGCCCGCGGGGGTGTTCGCGCTGGGGCTGATGTCCCTGTGCATCGCGGGTTTTGCGTCGACCGACTGGCGTGCGTCGCAGCGCCTTGCGGACCGTCTGCCGCCGGCGCTCGAGGGCGTCGACCTCGTCGTCGTCGGCGTCATCGCGGAGATGCCTCACGACAGCCCGATCGGCACGCGCTTCGTGCTCGACGTGGCGACGGCGTCGCGAGACGGCCTTCCGGTGCGTGTGCCGCGCCGTGTGTCGCTGGGCTGGTACCGGGGGTGGGACGACACGGCTCCCGTCGCGGGCCCGGCGCCGGTGCTGACGGCGGGCGACCGCTGGCGCCTGCCCGTGCGGCTGAAGCGTCCGCACGGCACGATGAACCCGCACGGCTTCGACCTCGAGCTGTGGTTGTTCGAACAAGGCATCGGCGCCAGCGGCACCGTGCGCCCGGGTGCCGAGCCGCTGGCCCGTGCGGTGGCGCACCCGCTGGAACGCACGCGCCAGGCGGTGCGGGATGCGATCCTGCTGCGTGTGCCCGATGCGTCCGCCGCCGGGGTGCTGGCCGCATTGGCGGTGGGCGATCAGGCGGCGATCGACCGCGACGGGTGGGACATCTTTCGCGTCACGGGCGTGGCGCACCTGATGAGCATCAGCGGGCTGCACGTGACGATGTTCGCGTGGCTGGCAGGTGCCGCCATCGGCTGGGCCTGGCGCCGTTGGCCACGGGGCATGCGCGTCGTGCCGGCGCCCGTCGCGGCGCGCCTGGGCGGCCTCGGGTGCGCTGCGGGATATGCCTTGCTGGCCGGGTGGGGTGTGCCGGCGCAACGCACCGTGCTGATGATCGGAGTCGTGGTCGTGTTGCGCACACGCGGAGTGCGCTGGCCGCAGCCGCTGGTGCTGCTGGCGGCTGCGCTCGCGGTGACGGTGCTCGACCCCTGGGCATTGCTGCAGGCCGGCTTCTGGTTGTCGTTCACGGCGGTGGCGCTGCTGATCGCGTCCGAGCCGGCTGCCGGCGTGGGGGCACCGCGCACCGGATGGCGCGCCACGCTGCGTGCAGCGCTGCACACCCAGGCGGTCGCCACGGTCGGCCTGGCGCCCCTGTCGATGGTGTTTTTCCAGCAGGTGTCGATCGTCGGGCTCGTGGCCAACCTGCTGGCGATTCCGCTCGTCACGCTCGTGATCACGCCGCTCGCGCTGCTCGGCGCCGTGCTGCCGCCGCTGTGGGGTCTGGCGGGCGGGGTCGTGCAGGGGCTTCAGGCGGCACTCGGGCTGCTCGCGGGATGGCCCGGTGCCGTCTGGACCAGTGCCGCGGCGCCGCTCTGGGCGGTCGGGTGTGGGTTGGTGGGCGGCACATTGCTGGTCCTGCCGCTGCCCTGGCGCCTTCGCCTGCTCGGCCTGCCACTGCTCGTGCCTCTGGCGGCGCCACCGGTTGCGCGCCCTGCCGAAGGGCAATTCGAGGCCGTGATCGCGGATATCGGCCAGGGGACGGCGGTCCTGGTGCGCACCCGCGCCCACCTGCTGGTCTACGACGCCGGCCCGCAATATTCGCCGGACGCCGACGCGGGGTCCCGCGTGCTGCTTCCGCTGCTGCGGGTACGCGGCGAGCGCAAGGTCGACCTGCTCCTGCTGAGCCATCGTGATGCCGACCACGTCGGCGGCGCCGCAAGCCTGCTGGGCGGCCTGCCGGTGCTCGCCTCGACGTCGTCGCTCGCGCCGGGCCATCCGTTGCTCGCGCGCCTGCCGGCGCATCGGCGCTGTGACGCGGGCCAGCAATGGACCTGGGATGGCGTGCGGTTCGAGATCCTGCATCCCCAGGCCGCGGACCACGCCATGATGCTCAAGTCGAATGCGCTGAGCTGCGTGCTGAAGGTGACGGACGCCGCCGGCCAGAGCCTGCTGTTGACGGGGGACATCGAGGCCGCCCAGGAGTCGGCGCTCGTCGCGCAACTCGGTGCCGCGGGCCTGGCCAGCGAGACGCTGCTCGTGCCACACCACGGCAGCCGGACATCGTCGACCGAGGCCTTCTTGCAGGCCGTGTCGCCACGCACGGGGGTCGTGCAGGCGGCCTACCGCAGCCGATTCGGTCATCCGGCGCCCGACGTGATGGCGCGCTACGCGCGCCTGGGCATCGATGTGCGCCGGAGCGACCGCTGCGGAGCCTATACCGTCCCGCCGGACGGCACAGCCGGGGTCTGCCAGAGGGCCACCGACCGCCGCTACTGGCATCATGGGGCTGTTGCATCGGCCCCTGACGCCGACTGATGGCCCGGAGCTTGCATTTGAGATCTGCCAGCCCGAGCACCCGAGGAGCCCCACTTGTCGATCCATGTCGCACTGAACCACGTCACACACTACCGCTATGACCGTCGCGTGGGGTTGACCCCGCAGGTCGTGCGCCTGCGCCCGGCGCCCCATTGCCGCACGCCGATCCTGAGCTATTCGCTGCGCATCGAGCCGGGCGACCACTTCATCAACTGGCAGCAGGACCCGTTTGCCAACCACCTGGCACGGCTGGTCTTCCCCGAAAAGACCACCGAGTTCAAGGTGACGGTCGACCTCGTCGCCGAGATGGCGGTCTACAACCCGTTCGACTTCTTCCTCGAGCCCGACGCCGAGGAATTTCCGTTTTCCTATGCCAAGGAACTCGAGCACGACCTCCTGCCGTACCTTGTCAAGGGCCCGCTGACGCCGCGCTTCGAGGCCTTCGTGGCTAGCGTACCGCGCGACAAGGTGCGCACGATCGACTTCCTGGTCTCGTTGAACCAACGCCTGCAACGCGACATCAGCTACCTGATCCGCATGGAGCCGGGCGTGCAGACGCCCGAGGTCACGCTGACCAACGGCTCGGGCTCTTGCCGCGACACTGGCTGGCTGCTCGTGCAGACGCTGCGCCATATGGGCCTGGCGGCACGTTTCGTCTCGGGGTACCTGATCCAGCTCAAGCCGGACGTCAAGTCGCTTGACGGCCCGACGGGGGCCGAGGTCGACTTCACCGACCTGCACGCCTGGTGCGAGGTCTACCTGCCCGGCGCAGGCTGGGTCGGCCTCGACCCGACGTCCGGCCTGATGGCGGGCGAGGGGCATATCCCCGTGGCCTGCACGCCCGAGCCGTCCACCGCGGCCCCGGTGAGCGGCGGCGTCGAGGACAGCGAGGTCGAGTTCTCGCACCACATGCAGATCACGCGGATCTACGAATCGCCGCGCGTCACCCTGCCGTATACCGACAAGCAGTGGCAGGACATCGTCGATCTCGGTCACGTGGTCGACGGCCAACTGGCGCAGCAGGACGTGCGCCTGACGATGGGCGGCGAGCCGACGTTCGTCTCGGTCGACGACCGCGACGGCGCCGAGTGGAATACCGATGCGCTCGGCCCCACCAAGCGGGGCTTCGCCACCGAACTCGTGCACCGGCTGCTCGCCAAATACGGTCAGGGTGGCTTCCTGCACTTCGGCCAGGGCAAGTGGTACCCCGGCGAGCAGCTGCCACGCTGGGCACTGTCGATCTGCTGGCGCGCCGACGGCGAGCCGTGCTGGGCCGATCCGTCGCTGTTCGCCGACGAGCGCGACGCGCACCGCTACACCCGCGCCGACGCGCACGCCTTCATCACGGCGTTGACACGTCGCCTGAAACTGGACCCCAAGTACGTTCACCCGGGCTACGAGGACACGTTCTACTACCTCTGGCGCGAGCGCCGGCTGCCGGTCAACGTGGACCCGTTCGACTCGCGCCTGGACGACGAACTCGAGCGCACGCGCCTGCGGCGTGTCTTCGAACAGGGGCTCGACAACGTCGTCGGCTATCTCCTGCCGCTGCGCAAGGAATGGCAAACCGGCACGGCCGGCCCGGCCTGGATCACGGGCCCGTGGTTCACGCGCGATGACCGCTTGTATCTCTTCCCTGGCGATTCGCCGATGGGCTACCGCCTGCCGCTTGACTCGCTGCCCTGGGCCAAGGCCGGCGACATGCCGGTGATGCTGACGCAAGACCCGTATGCACCACAGCGCCCACTGCCCAGCGCGGCGCACTTGCGTGCGCAGATCCGCCCGTACGACGTCCATCGTGTGGGTGCCGGCTTTGCCGAGGGTGGCGCGGTGGCGGTGCAGGGGCAGGGCGCGGTGGGCGCCGACGGGACACCCATGGCTTATGCGGCCGGCTTCAGTGGCGAGGCCGCGCCGCCGCATCAACCGGTGACGCCGCACGCCGTGGCGCCCGACACGGTGCCGCAAAGGCACCAGTCGGCCGGCTGGATCACGCGCACGGCGCTGTGTGTCGAAGTGCGCGACCCGCAGCGCGCCAATGGCCCCAAGGCCGAGGCCGAGCATGGCGGCGTGAGCGGCGTGATGTACGTCTTCATGCCGCCGCTGGAGCACCTGGAGGACTACCTCGAACTCGTCGCCGCGGTGGAAGCGACGGCCGAAGAGCAGGGCGTGAAGGTCGTGATGGAGGGTTACCCGCCACCGCGCGACCCGCGCCTGAAGCTGCTGCAGGTGACACCCGACCCCGGGGTCATCGAGGTCAACATCCACCCGGCGCACAACTGGACGGAGTTGGTCGATCACACCGAGTTCCTGTACGACGCGGCGCACCGCACGCGCCTGTCGACGGAGAAGTTCATGCTGGACGGCCGCCACACCGGCACGGGTGGCGGCAACCACTTCGTGCTCGGCGGCGCCCGCCCGGCGGACAGCCCGTTCCTGCGCCGGCCCGACCTGCTGGCCAGCCTGCTGACCTACTGGCACAACCACCCCAGCCTGAGCTACTTGTTCAGCGGCATGTTCATCGGGCCGACGAGCCAGGCGCCGCGCATCGACGAGGCGCGCAACGACCAGGTCTACGAGGTCGAGATCGCGCTGCAGGAATTGCAGCGGCAGATCGAGCAACGTGGCGGCGAGGTGCCTCCGTGGGTGGTGGACCGCTCGCTGCGCAACCTGCTGATCGACGTCACCGGCAACACGCACCGCAGCGAGTTCTGCATCGACAAGCTGTACTCGCCGGACGGGCCGACCGGCCGTCTCGGGCTGCTGGAACTGCGTGCGTTCGAGATGCCGCCGCATGCCCGCATGAGCCTGGCGCAGCAGCTGCTGCTGCGTGCGCTGGTGGCCTGGTTCTGGCGCGAGCCATATACCGGGCGCGGGACCACGCGGCTGACCCGCTGGGACACCGGCCTGCACGACCGCTTCCTGCTGCCGACCTTCGTGCAGATGGACTTCGACGACGTGATGGCCGAGCTCAACCAGGCCGGCTTCGGTTTCGACTCGCAGTGGTTCGCGCCGCATTTCGAGTTCCGCTTCCCGCTCGTCGGCGAGGTCGCGACGATGGGGATCGGCCTGTCGCTGCGCACGGCGCTGGAACCCTGGCACGTGATGGGCGAGGAGGGTGCGCCCGGCGGCACGGTGCGCTACGTCGACTCGTCGCTCGAGCGCCTCGAACTCAAGGTCACCGGACTCAACGACAACCGCCACCTCATCACCGTCAACGGGCAGGCGGCGCCCTTGCAGCCCACCGGGCGGGTGGGCGAATTCGTCTGCGGCGTGCGTTACCGCGCCTGGGCGCCGCCGTCGGCGCTGCATCCGACGATTCCGTCGCATGCGCCGCTCACGTTCGACATCGTCGACCGCTGGCTGCAGCGCTCGCTGGGGGGTTGCCGCTACCACGTGGCGCACCCCGGCGGCCTGAGCCACGAGGACTTTCCTGTCAACGCCTATACGGCCGAGAGCCGGCGCCTGGCGCGCTTCTTCCGCTTCGGCCACACGCCGGGGCAGATGGACGTGAAGCCGGCGCAGCCAAGCCGCGAATTCCCGTTCACGCTGGATTTGCGCGTCCAGCGCGCCTGATCCGGCGACACCAGGACGCCCCTTGCCGCAGCAGCAGTCGCAAAGCACGCTCCCCTTCGGCACCGGGGCGCCGCACGGGGTTGCCGGATCGACGTTGCTGCGCCGGGCGACGCCGGCCGACCTGGGCGTGCGCGACGAACTGCGTGACGACACCGGCGCATTGCGGCCGGCCTGGGCACGCTTCGCGGCGCTGATCCCCGACCCGCCGGCCGGGCTGGACCCCACCAGCGACCTGGACCGGCGCACCGCGCAGGTGGCCGAGCGCATCCGGCTCGACGGCGTCACGCACAACGTGTTCAGCGAGACGGGCGTGGCGGCGCGGCCGTGGTCGCTGGAATTGCTGCCGCTGCTCGTCGAGCCCGCCGATTGGGCCCATATCGAGCGCGGTGTGGTCCAGCGGGCGGCGCTGCTGGAGACGATGCTGGCCGATCTGTACGGGCCACAGCGGCTGTTGCACGACGGGCTCCTTCCGCCGGCGCTGCTTTTGCGCCATCCCGGTTACCTGCGGCCGATGCGCGGGGTCGAGCCGGCAGGTGGCATGCGCCTGCACATCGTGGCGTTCGACCTGGCGCGTGGACCTGCCGGCCGCTGGTGGGTGGTGGCGCAGCGCACGCAGGGCCCTTCGGGTCTGGGCTACGTGCTGCACAACCGGCTCGTGATCTCGCGCCAGTTTCCCGATGCCTTCCGCGAGCTGCACGTGCAACACATCGCGTCGAGCTACCGGCGGCTGCTGGATACGCTGGAGAACTCCGCGCGCGCCGTCGCCGGTGGCGCCACGCCGCGTGTGGTGCTGCTCACGCCGGGCCCCTACAGCGAGACGTACTTCGAGCACGCCTATCTGGCGCGTTACCTCGGTGTGCCGCTGGTCGAGGGCGGTGACCTCACGGTCCGCGGCGACCGCCTGTACCTGAAGACGGTCGACGGACTCGAGCAGGTCCATGGCGTGCTTCGCCGGCTGGACGACGATTTCTGCGATCCGCTCGAACTGCGCCCGGATTCCGCGCTCGGCGTGCCCGGGCTGCTGCAGGCGGCCCGCGCAGGCACGGTGGCGATGGCCAATGCACTCGGCAGCGGGTTCCTCGAGTCGCCCGCGATGCAGGGATTCATCCCCGGTATCTCGCAGCGTCTCACGGGCGACGCGCTGCTGCTGCCCTCGCTGCCCGCATGGTGGTGCGGCGAGGAGGCGGCGTGGCTCGATGTTCGCGGCCGGCTCGACGACAAGCTGTTGCGCAGCACGTTCCCGCAGGCGGGACGCACCTCGCGCGTGTTCGAGCGGGCACATGCGCAGATCGACGCCGACCCCGACGCCTGGACCGTCCAGGGACGGTTGCGTTTTTCCCGCGCCCCTATCTGGGGCGGCGGCATGGCCGTGCCGCGCCCGGCCATGGTGCGTGTCTATGCCATCGCCGACGGCGGCGGACGCTGGCATGTGCTGCCGGGCGGCATGACCCGGGTTTCGCAACGAGAGGACAGCAGCGTCTCGATGCAGCGCGGTGGATCGAGCCTCGATACCTGGGTGCTGACCGACGGGCCCGTCGACACCTTCTCGATGTTGCCCCAGCGCCTGCAGGTCGACGACATCGTCCAGCGCCGCGGCCCGGTGAGCAGCCGCACCGGCGAGAACATGTTCTGGCTCGGGCGCTACACGGAACGCACCGAGCAGATGGTGAGCCTCGCGCGCGCCACGCTGCAGCTCATCGACGCCGACAGCGATGCCTCGGACCCGGTGCTGGAGGCGCTGTCTGCGCTGGCCGTGCGCAGCGGTCTGGCACCCGAAGGCGTGCCGACGCTGGTGCAGTCCGCGCACCTGTTCCAGCGCGCCGTTCTGGCGGGGCTGGGCGATACCAAGGATGCCGTCAGCATCGCCTACAACCTCCAGGCGCTGGAGCGCTCGTCGATATCGCTGCGCGAGCGCCTGTCGTCGGAGCAATGGGGGCTGTTCCGCGTGATGCGCGAGACGTTCGCGGCAGCGCTCGACGGCCCCGAAGGCGTCATTCCCGATTGGCCGCAGGTGCAGCCGGCGCTGGACCGCCTGGCGCTGCAGTTGTCCGCGGCCACGGGCGGGCAGACCGACCGCATGACACGCGACCACGGCTGGCGGCTGCTGGCCGTGGGCCGGTTGCTCGAACGACTGGTGGGCGTCACGTCATGCATGCGCGTCTTCGTGACGTCCGGCGCGCTCGACAGCGCCGCGGGCATCGATCTGTTGCTCGACCTCTTCGACAGCGCGATCACGTTCCGCGCGCGCTACCAGCGTCACGAGGACCTGCTTGCCTTGACCGACCTGTTGGTGCTCGACAGTGCCAATCCGCGTGCATTCGCCGGGGTGCTGCGCCGGTTGCGCACCGAACTGCGCAAGCTGCCGGGCGACGAGGCGTCGATCGCGCCGTTCCTCGCCCTGCTGCCGGCCGAAGGCGCCGGTCTCGCGCTCGAGGATCTGCGCGGGGTCGACGATGCGCAGATCGCCCACCGGTTGCAGGACCTGTCGCAATCCCTGCATGCGGCTGCACTGTCGCTGGCCGACGCCATCGGTCTGCGCTATTTCACGCTGGCCGGCGGCACCGATGAACTGCAAAGGGTATGAAGTGAACCGCCCGCCACGCGCCCGTTGCGCGGCCTCGAGAGGGCTGCGCACGGAGGTCGGCAAAGCCGTCCACGCTGCCCGCAAGTGCCAGCGGACCGCGTGCGGCGCGGGCCGCGCCGGGCGCGGTCAAGCGCTGGTGCCATGGGAAACAGGTGTGCACGAACGACGTCGAACGGCGCCGATGGCAGGTCCGACCATGACGGCAGGCGCCCGATGATGCATGGTGCGTCCGGCGCCGAGGGCGTGGAACTCGACATCGTGCACGAGACACGCTACGACTACGCGGCGCCGCTGTCCCAGGCGCACCACCTGGCGCACCTGCAGCCGCTCGCCGACGCGCACCAGTGGCTGCTCGAATACGGCTTGTCGATCGAGCCGGAGCCAGGTGCGCGTTTCGAGCTGGCCGACGCGTTTGGCAATGCCTGTCACCACTTCAGCCTGGCGTTGCCGCACGGCGAACTGGTGGTCCGCTCCCACAGCCGGGTGCGCGTGATCCCGCGCTTCGACCAACTCGACGCGGCACGCTCACCGACGTGGGAGAGCGTTCGGTCCGCACTTCGTTATGTGGCCTGCGCGCCGTTCGACCCGGCGGTGGAGTTCGTCCAGCCGTCGCCCTACGTGCCGCGGCTCGAGCCGCTGAGGACCTATGCGCGCCTATCGTTTCCGCCGGGGCGCACCGTCGTCGAAGGCGCACTGGACCTGATGCACCGCATCCATGCCGACTTCACTTACCGCAGCGCCAGCACGGACGTCGATACGCCGCTGGCGAAATCGTTCGAGCAGCGCGTGGGGGTGTGCCAGGATTTCGCGCACGTGATGATCGGCGCGATGCGCATGCTCGGGCTGCCTGCGCGCTACGTGAGCGGCTACCTTCTGACGCAGTCCGCGGTCGGCGGCGCGCAGATGGTCGGCGCCGACGCTTCGCATGCCTGGGTGCAGATCTACGCGCCAGCGACCTCTGGTCTGCCGCCCGACGGCTGGCTGGATCTGGACCCCACGAACGACATCGTTCCCGCGGGCGGACATGTCCGCGTGGCGGTCGGTCGCGACTACGGCGACGTGGCCCCGTTGCGGGGCGTCATCCGCGGTGGCGGGCGTCATGTATTGTCGGTGGGGGTGAGCACCCGTCGTGTTGATGTGCCGGGGGCGGCGGGCCCGGTTGTTGCTACCTCGTGAGCCATAGGAAGAGACCGAGATGAATCACGTGTTCGATGAATTGCACACCGGCGCAGGGGCTCCTGGCGACGTGCGCGCGCACTACAAGGCCTACCAACGCTGGCTCGATGCGCAACCCGCCGATGCGATGCAGGCGTGCCGCGAAGAGGCGGAGATGATCTTTCGCCGCGTCGGCATCACCTTCGCCGTCTACGGCGCGAAGGATGTCGGCGGCGCCGGGTCGGAACGGTTGATCCCGTTCGACCTGATTCCGCGCGTGATTCCGCGAGGCGAATGGGCCGAGATGGAGCTCGGGCTGCGCCAGCGCGTGAATGCACTCAATCGTTTCATTCACGACGTCTACCACGACAAGGACATCATCAAGGCGGGCATCGTGCCCGCCGAACAGGTGCTGAAGAACGCGCAGTACCGCCCCGAGATGGAAGGTGTGGACGTGCCCGGCGGCGTGTACTCGCACATCAGCGGCATCGACATCGTGCGCGCCGGCAATGCCGACGGCACCGGGAGCTACTACGTGCTCGAGGACAACCTGCGTGTCCCCAGCGGTGTGAGCTACATGCTCGAGAACCGCAAGATGATGATGCGGCTGTTCCCGGAACTGTTCGTCACCAACCGCGTCGCGCCGGTGGCGCATTACCCCGACCTGTTGCTCGAGACCCTGCGCGACGTGGCACCGGCGGGGGTCAACCACCCCAACGTGGTGGTGCTCACGCCGGGCATGTACAACAGCGCCTATTTCGAGCATGCCTTCCTGGCCCAGCAGATGGGCGTGGAACTCGTCGAAGGCCAGGACCTGTTCGTGCGCGACGACTTCGTCTACATGCGTACCACGCAAGGCCCGAAGCGTGTGGACGTGATCTATCGCCGCGTCGACGACGACTTTCTCGATCCAACCGCCTTCCGCAGCGATTCCACGCTCGGCTGTGCGGGACTGCTGAACGTGTACCGCAAGGGCAACCTCACGCTCGCAAACGCCATTGGCACGGGCATCGCGGACGACAAGAGCATCTATCCCTACGTGCCGAAGATGATCGAGTTCTATCTCGGGGAGAAGCCGATCCTGAACAACGTGCCCACGCACATGTGCCGCGACCCGAAGGAGCTTCAGTACGTGCTGGCGCACCTGGACGAACTCGTCGTGAAGGAGGTGCACGGTGCCGGCGGCTACGGCATGCTGGTGGGCCCGGCCGCGAGCCGCGACGAGATCGAGGCCTTCCGCGCGCAGCTGCTCGCCAATCCGACCAACTACATCGCGCAGCCCACCCTGAGCCTGTCGACGTGCCCGACCTTCGTCGAGAAGGGCATTGCGCCACGGCACATCGACCTGCGCCCGTTCGTGCTGTCCGGCAAGACCGTCGAGATGGTGCCCGGCGGGCTCACGCGCGTGGCGCTGAAGGAAGGTTCTCTCGTCGTCAACTCGTCGCAGGGCGGTGGCACCAAGGATACGTGGGTACTGGAATAGGAAAGGAGCCTCCGCGATGCTTTCACGCACTGCCGATCACTTGTTCTGGATGTCGCGCTACATGGAGCGTGCGGAAAACACCGCCCGCATGCTGAACGTCAACTACGAGATGTCGCTGCTCCCGCAGTCCGCCGACATGGCCGAACAGGGCTGGCGTGGTCTGCTGAGCATTTCCGAGCTGACCGGCGCCTTTGCGAAGCGCTACTCGGAAGTCAATGCTGGCAATGTGATGGACTTCATGGTGCGTGACGAGAGCAATCCGTCCAGCATCTCGGCCTGCGTGCGCGCGGCACGCGAGAACGCCCGTGCCGTTCGCGGCGCGCTCACCACCGAAGTCTGGGAGACGCAGAACCAGACCTGGATCGAGTTCAACCGGTTGTTGCAGGCCGGCGAGTGCGAGCGCGATCCGGCCGAGTTCTTCGAATGGGTCAAGTTCCGATCGCACCTCAGCCGCGGCGTCACGGTGGGCACGATGCTGATGGACGAGGCGCTGCACTTCATCCGCATCGGCACGTTCCTCGAGCGGGCCGACAACACGGCTCGTCTGCTGGATGTCAAATTCCACGCGCTGACGGGGGGCGAATTCTTCGGTGTCGGCAACGTCAAGGAAAGCCAGGAGGTCGACTTCTATCACTGGAGTGCGGTCCTGCGATCCGTCTCCGGCTTCGAGGTCTATCGCAAGGTCTATCGCAACGTCATCCTCCCGGAGAAGGTCGCCGAGCTGCTGATCCTGCGGCCTGACATGCCGCGCTCGCTGACCGCGTGCATGAACGAAACCGTGACCAACCTGGAACTCGTGGCCAACGCCCAGAGCAGCGAGACCTTGCGTCGCGCGGGGCGCCTGCAGAGCGACCTGCGTTATGCGCGCATCGACGAGATCCTCTCGACGGGCCTGCATGCCTACCTGACGCAGTTTCTCGACCGCGTGGGCGATCTAGGCGCGGGCATCGGGCGCGACTTCCTGGTGCCGGTCGCGGCTTGAGCACCCGCCGTGTCGGCACGGGCGCGCGGCGCCTGGCCGGCGGCGGTGGCCTCAAGCGCGGCGGTCGAGTGCCTGCATGCCGCGTACGACGTCGGCAGCACTTGCCAGATCGGCAAATCGGTAGGCCCAGCGGCCCTGCGGGTCGCACAGGTAGGTCTGCGCCGTGTGGCGATCATCGCCACGGGCACGACCGGCCAGAGCATCGAGCAGCAGTTCGGCCTGTTGCACCGGCGGGACGGCGGCGAGCCATCGCGGACCGGCGCCGAAACGGCGGCGCCAGGTGTCCACTGCGCGTGCGTCGTCGTTCAGCGGGTCGATCGAAATCGACAGCAGCTGCGCCCGCGACAGCGTCCCTGCCAGGCGTGCCTGCACACCGGCGAATACGGCACCTTGCAGCGGGCACGTGGCACTGCATCCGGTGAAGATCAGCTGCAAGGCGGTCACGCGCCCCTGCAGCACGCGCGCCAGTGACGTCGAGCGGCCATCGTGCAGGGTCAGCATGACGTCGGGCAGCGTGAGCGGCGGCTCCACCGGCCCGAGCTCCGAATGCGCCCACGCGGCATGAGGCGCGGCCAGCCAGGCGGTGGCGGCGGCGCCGAGCAGTCGACGACGCGACACGGCAGGCCCGGTGATTGCTCTCATCCTGTCGAGACAAAATTCCACAACGTGGCGCAATCGGCGTCGCTGATCTCGAAACGGGGCATCGTGCGCGGCACGAGCACGAAGGCAGGGTCGATGCCGGTACGCAACAGCTTGCAGAAGGCGGCGCGGTCGTAGCGCGACGGCGGGCCCCCGCGGCGCGCCAGCGTCTGCGTCAGCGTGGCTCCGATCAGCGGCGGTGCGATCGGAGTGCCTGCGCGCGGGCCGCGGTCGTGGCAGTTGACGCACGCGGCCGCCTGCGCCGGCAGCGGGTCGTCATGGCCGGCAATGTGGGCGGCCACGGCCTTGTGGCCGGCATACAGGTTCGCACCTTCCGACCAATGGGCCCACGACCAGGCACCCCAGGCGACGGTCAGGACGCCGACGGACAGGCTGGCGATGACTTTGGCGCGGGGCATGTTCAACGCGCGATGAGCCGCAGCGCGGCATTCCAGGGGATCCAGCCGCCGTAGATGCCGCCCGGCACGGTGTCCAGCCCGTCGAACGCGGCGGCGCCATCGCCCGGGTCGAGCACGGCGGCGGCGTCGGTGGGCAGCAGTGCGACTCCGTGGGCGGTCACCGAGTTGACGACGAGGTTGCGGTCCTCGCCGCCGATCAGGGCATCGTTCGTGAAGACGACGTCGATGCGGTCGCCCGCGACCACCGTCACGGTGTTGAAGCGGTAGTCCTGCGCGGTGGTGCTGTTCACGATGGCCGAGCCGATCAACGTGCCGAGGTGATACACCTGCATGTTGGCGCCGACGCCGCCGGCCAGCGTGGCCGCAGCGCGCACGGTGATCGAATCGTTCGCGCCCACCTGGCCCGGCGCCGTGAAGCGCATCGCGGCATTCCACGGCACCCAGCCGCCGGTGCTGCTCGCGGCGACCACGTCGAGGCCGTCGAAGGCCGTGCTGCCGGTGCCCTGGTCGATCGTCACGCCGGGCGCGGTGGACACGATCACGCTACCGCGCACGGTGATGGAGGCGACGTAGAGGTTGCGATCCTCGCCGCCGATGAACGCATCGTTGACGAAGACGACATCGACCTTCGCGCCGGCCGGCACGGCGGGCGTGGCGAAGACGATGTCGGCTGGTACGGTCGACGTGAGCGTGCGCGTGCCCATCAGTTCGCCGTTCACGCGCAGTTCGATGATCGCGCCCGTACCCGCCGCCAGCGTCGTGCTGGCGCGCACGGTCACGGTGTCGGTGCCGCCGCCGAGCGACGACGGCGCCTTGAACCGGATCGCCGCATCCCAGGGCAGCCAGCCGCCGGTACTTGCCGCGTCGAGTGTGTTCAGCCCGTCGTAGGCGGCGTTGCCGCTACCCTGGTCGATCAATACGCCGGCCGAGGTGGACGACAACAGCGTGCCGCCGTTGAGCGTGATTGATTGGACCGCGAAGTTGCGGTCCTGCCCGCCGATCGTCGCGTCGTTGCGGAAGGCAATGTCGATGCCGGCACCAGCAGCGAAGGTGCTGGTATCGAACAACAGGTCGACATACCCCGTCGAGTCGAGTTCGCCGCGTGCGACGACGGCGCCATCCACGCGCACTTCGAACAGCGCACCCACCCAGTCGGCGAGCGTGGCCAGCGCGCGCACCACGAGGTTGGCGCTGCTCGTCGGTGCCGCCGACTCCTCGCGCCCGATCTGGCGTGTGTAGGCCGCCACTGCGGCCAGGTCCGCGCCCGACAGCGAGATGCCGCCGTGCGACTGGATCGCGCTCTCGATCGTCGGCGCCGAGCCGTCGTGCAGGTAGGGCGATGTCGCCCATGCGTCGCGCAGCGTGGGCGTGTCGATGCCGTTCAGCACACGCGCCAGACGCAGGCCGTCGGTGGCCTTGAGCGTGCCGATGTCGTGCAACACACGCGCCGCGCTGTCGGTGAAGTCGGTGCCGCCGTGGCAACTCGCGCAGTGGGCGACAAAAACGTCGCGCCCCGCCGCGGCGTCGGCCGTGAGCGCACCGGCCGCGGTGCGTGCCGGGCTGTCGTCGGCGTTCTGCAGCGAGGCGACGTAGGCCGCGAGCGCATCGAGATCGGCGCTGACGCCGGCCTTCGGATCGCCCAGCGGCTGGCTGCGCGTGCCGGTGTTGAACTGGGCATCGGTCATGAGCCCGGTGCCGGCGCCGAGGGACCGGATCTGGGCCTCGAAATCCTGCACCTCGTCGAAATTGCCACTCCAGTGCAACCGGCCTTGCGCGCCTGCGCGGCCGCGCAGGCTGATGGTGTTGCGCAGGCCTTCGCCCTGTGCGCTCAGGTCCCACACGCGCCCGTCCTGTGCACCGTCGGCGTGGCAGCCTGCGCAGCTCAGGTAGGCGTCGCGCGCCAGGCGTGGATCGCGTGCATCGTAGAAGAGCTGCTTGCCCTTCAGCACGGTGGCCGCCAGGGCCTCGCTGCCGACGGTCGATACCGTGGCGGCGAGCGGCATCGCCGTCTCGCCGAACTTCACCAGCCGCGTGAGGTCGTACACCCCGACGCTGCGGTCCATGAAGTTCTGCACGTACAGCGTGAGCCCGTCGGCCGACACCGCCAGCCCTTGCGGCGCGCGCCCGGCGTCGACGCGGAAGAGCTCGCGCCGCCCGACCGGATCGATCACGGCCACGTGCCGGCTCGCCTCGAGTGCGACGAAGAGGAATGCGCCGCTCGGGTGGAAGATGGCCGCACTGGCGACACCGGAGTTGTCGTGGTCGACACGTGCGGCGAGATCCTCGGCCTGCGACGACAGGTCGATGCGCGAGGTGACCGCGCGCAACGTATTCTGGAAATCGAGCGCCAGGCCATCGCGTAGCGGGCCTCGCTTGACGTTGTCCTGCTTGGAAGGCACCCAGGCGCTCAGGCCGTCGGGCGCGATCGCCGGCGCGCCCAGGTAGTTCGGAATGCCGCGTCCCTGCGCGGTCGTGTCGGGCTTCTCGCTGTGCTGCAGCACGACGGTGCGCTGCACGGTCAGGCTCGTGGCGTCGAGCACCAGCACCTCGCCGCCGCGCGGCGTGCCCGCCACGTTCGTCTGCACGGCCGCCGTGGCTTCACCCGGCAGTGGCGGCGTCACGAAGCGGCTGACGAGCAGCCGTGTCCCCGTGCCGCCGAGCGCCAGGTGGCGCACATTCAGGCCCACGTCGGCGCTCGCCAGCACCGTGCCCGTGCTACCCATGCGCAGCACCTTGCCACCGGCGGCCAGCGTGACGAAAGCTTCGCCGCTGGGGCCGACGATGACCCCGAACGGTTGTGATGCGCGTGGCAGCGCCACCGTCTGCACCACCGTCAGGGAAACGGGCGAAATGACGCTCAGGCTCGCGCCGGCCTCGTTGGCCACCCAGACGCGGCCGTCGGGCGCCAGCGCCAGCGTGCGCGGATGCTTGCCGACGCCGATCTCGGCCAGGCGAACGTTCATCGCGGTATCGAGAACGCTCACGCTGTCGTTGTCGGGATTGACGACCCACAGGCGCGGCGCGCCGCTTGCGCGCGGCTCGACCAGGATCGCCGACGATGAGCGACCGGCGGGGCCCAGCGTGCCCTGGATGGCTTGCCAGAACGTGCGCGCCGTGACGCGTCCGTCGGCGGTGCGCGCGGTCACGGTCACGAGATACAGCCCCGGCGAAGCGTAGGCGTGCGTGGTGCTGGCCGACGACGACCACGCGGTCACGGCGCTGCCGTCGCCGAAGTCCCACTGGTAGCTGTAGGTGCTGGGTGTTTCCATCTGCGCGCTGAAGCTCACCGCACTGCCACTCGGCGCGGGTTGTGTCTGCACCGGCAGCAGCACCGGCGCCGGCGCAAGGACGGTCCAGGCGAAGCGCGCCACCGCGCTGCCGCCGTGCCCGTCGTCGACACCGATCGTCACGTCGTAGTTGCCGGCCAGCGCGGGCGTTCCGCTCACGATGCCGGTGCCGGCACCGAGCGACAGCCCCGGAGGCAGGCCGCTCGACGTGAAGGTGAGCGCGTCGCCATCGGCATCGGCAGCGGCCACCGTCAAGGTCGTCGGCAGGCCCTGCGTGGCGGACTGGGCCGGCGGTGACGAGATCGTCGGCACATGGTTGACAGCCGGCACGCCATGGACCTGGACCTCGGCCAGCTGCAGGAAATTGGTGCCGGCCAATTGCACGCGCAGGTACCGTCCGCGCGCACCGGGCGTCGTGACCAACGTGGCTCGCGGTGCGGTGCCGGGGTAGGCACTGCGCCAGACCTTCGCATCGGCGAGCAATTGCGCGAGCGTGCGCCCGGCCATCGGCGTGTCGGAAGCCAGCAGATAGAAATTGCTCAGCCGGTCGGCGCAGCAATCGCTGCGGTTCCACAACCGCACGGCCGACAACGCGTGGCTGGTACCGAGGTCGACCTCCCACCACGCATTTGCATCCGCGTTGGTGTGCGCAACCGAGCCGTTGGCGACGACGCCGTCGACGTTGCCGTCGATAGCCCGCGACGCATCGGTGGCCGCGGCGTAGGTCGACGATTGCGTGGCCGCCTTGCCCCGTGCCACGTTGGGAAAGTACACCGATTTCTCGCTCTTCACGGCGCCCAGGTCGCTGAAGTTGCCGCTTGCCACGGCCGACCCCCAGTTGACGCCGTCGGCACTGAGCCACACGCGGTAGCTGGCGATCGTGCCGTTGTTCGACGTGTCCTGGCGCGGCAGGTATCTCAGTCCGCCCACATCGGTGGCGGCGCCCAGGTTGATGACGAACGAATGCGGCGGCGGCGGGCTCGCCGCCTGCCACTGGGTGTGCCAGTTGGTCGACGGGTTGCCGTCGATCGCATTCGAGGCTGCGGCGTTTTCGCCTGCGGTCTCCTGGCTGTCCGCGCTGACGGTCCAGCCGGTGCGCGGAAGTACCTGTCCATCGAGCCCGAGCAGGTTGATTTCCGCCGCCGAGCTCCACGGGTTGCCGGCCACTTCGGACAGCGCTTCGAGCTTGACGAACCGGGTCACGCCCGGTGCCGTGACCGCCCACATCAGGTCGGTGCTCACCCGCACCGTGCCGGTGGCCAGCGTCAGCGTCACGCGCTGGCGCCCGGGCGTCGTGGGTGTGCCCTGGATGCGGCCGCTTGCCGCGTCGATGGTCAATCCGGCTGGCAGGCCGGCCGCCGAATACACCGGTGTCGAACCGGCGGGGACGCTGACCGTGGGCTGCAGCGAGACCGCGGCGCCGGTGACCGACGACTGGTCGTCCAGTGGCTGGATCGTCGCTGCACCATCGCGCACGATGCGCACGATTCTGGCCACCGACGGCGTGCCCGCGGCATTCAACGCAAACAGCATCCAGTTGCCCGGCAGCGCGAGGCCCGGGTTGGTGGGGATGTCCACCGCATACGCATTGGTGCCGGTGGCGCGGAACGTCAGCGGCAGGCGCCGCTGGTCGTTGTTGACCGTGTGTGTTGTCGACGACAGGCGCACGATCGCAAACGAGGCGATCGCGCCATTCGTCGTGACGTTGATCGACTGGCCGTATTGCGCGGTGGCCGGCGCGGCATTGATGACCGGACGCGTGGCGGGCGTGCCGTCGGCGTTGAGCAGGTAGTGCGGGGTCAGGACCTGCAGGTCCGGATGATTGGCTGCGCAGCCAGCGCCGCAAAGACCACCGCCGGCCGAGACGACCCGCGCATCGGGCATCAGCAGGGCCACGCTGTGATAGTTGCGCGGTGCGGCGATCGGCGGCAGCGTGGTGAACGTTTCGGTGGCCGGGTCGAACAGTTCCGGCACGAGCACCGAGTTGTTGTCCGAGAACCCGACCGCGTAGGTCTGGCCGCCGACGATCAGCACCTGTCCGTTCGGCAGCACGACGCTGTTGTGGAACGCGCGCCGGTAGGCCATCGGCGCGATCTTGCGCACCGTGACGTCGGCGCTGACGTCGATCACGTAGCTGTTGGCATTGGCGTTCACGCTGTCATAGCCCGGCCCGCCGCCGACCTTGAGGATCTTGCCCGCGTCGAACATCACGGCGGTGCCGCTGACGCTGAATTCGTCGTCGCCCCGCGGTCCGGCATCGGTGACGCGGCCGTTGCCCGTGGTGTCGATCCAGTGCATGTTGATGCCCGGGCCGGCATGGAAGACCTTGCCGTTGCCGGCCGGCAGGAGCATGAAATGGCTGTCGCCGCCGAAATTGCGCGACGGATCGGGAGAAAGGAACGGGTCGATCGGCACGCCGCTCAAGCGGCGCCAGCCGGACGCCGCGGTCCACACCTCGCCGTGCTTGTTGCCCACGCCGCCGCTCCACGATCCGCCCAGCGTGAGCACCGCACCGTCCGCCAACAGCGTGTTGGCCTGGTAGCCGCGCGGGATGTTCATCGGCGCTGCGGTCGACCAAGCGCCGGTGGACGGGTCGTAGATGCTGGTGTTGGCCGAACTGATGCCGCCATTCACCAGCACACGGCCGTCGGCGAGGTTCGTGGTGCCGGGGCAGAACATGTTGTGCCCGGTCTCGGTGACCGTGCGTTCGGTGACGCCGTTGGTGGCCGGATCGAACAGCAAGCTGTAGGTGCGGCCGGTGGCGGCGCCGAAGCTGAATTTCTCTTCCGCCGACCACATCATCACCCGGCTGTCCGGCAGGACCGACATCGACACGGGCACGAGCGGCAGCGTCTTCAGCGCGGACCAGGTCGACTGCGATGGTGCGGCCAGCGCCTTGACCTGCTCGCGCTGTGGGGCCGAGGCGCTGTCGGATCCCCCGCCGCACGCCGAGGCCAGTAGGGCGGCCGCAAGGCTCAGGGCAGGCAGGGCGTGGCGTGTGGTCATGGCGGTGTCGCAGACGGCGCGATCGGGGCAGCGCGAGGGTCGACCATCGTAGGGTCTGCGCACGCCCGATGCGACGCGGCGACTCCCCTTGTTCGCGGGGATGACACGGGGTCGTCGCGCGCTGACCGTCGGGCAGATACGGATCTCGCAGGCAGGCAACGCGGTGCGTTGCAGGTGCGGGTACGCCTTCGCCCGCGCCGGTGCGGGCCCGTGCCCGCGCAAAGCCTAGATGCGTCCCCCGAAGCGCGCGAGCACCTCGGGCGTCACATGCCGCAGGTGCAACGACACGCCGAGGGCCGCCATGTGGTTGCCGTTGCGGCCGAGAATCTGTTGCGAGAGCGGCAGGAACACTTCTTCCTCGTAGGCTGCATGGGCACGGTACGTGGCCACGAGGGCCGCCACCGCCGCGGGGTCGAGGACGCTGTCGTGGCCTCTTGCCACGTTTCTCAGCGCCGGTTCGAGCTTGTGCCATGCCGACTCGACGAGCCGATGTTCGCGTGTCAACCGGTCTGCGATGCTCTTCACATAGTCGCGCTCGGGGCCCGCGACGGCGCTGGCCAGCACGGCCGGAAAAAGTTCGCGCTCTTCCTCCGCATGGTGTTCGATGACCGCGTCAGGAAAGAACGAGAGCATGTCTTCGGCGATGCGGCGTGCACGTGCCGCAGGCTCCAGCAAGGCCGGCAGTTGCCCGAATTCCCGAAGGTGCGCCAGGATGCCGGCATGGCACTGGCTGAAAGTCTCGAGGGGAGCGTCGGTGACGCCAGGAATTTCGGGCGCCGGGGTCGGGCGGGCAGTGGTCACTGAAGTGCTCCGGTAGGGTCGCCGCAGACTACGTCTGCGCCCGCCCGCGCAGCTTGAGGTCGATCAAGCCGTTCGCAGCCGGGGCCGTGGCGCTTCCGACCCCCTGCGGTTCAGCGCTTCGGGCCGCTGGAGCGGCCACCGTCGCGGCGCGGTGTGCCGCCGCCCTGGCCCCCGCCTTGCGGGCGCCGCCCCGGGCTCGACGGCTGCGGGCGACCG
>JAHECD010000086.1 GCA_024641945.1 Rubrivivax sp.
TGTCTACGCGGTCGTGCGAGGGAGGCCGGTGTGGCACTCGATGGTCGGGCCGATGCGACATGTGCAGTCGCGCGCGCCGGTTGCGCTCGGTAGACACTCGCACGGTCTCTCTATGAGACCCCCGGTCGGGTGAGTTGAAGCCTTTGGCAATGCAGCGCCGCTACAACGATCGCGGTGACAACACTGCAGAAGGCGCATCCGCCTCAAAACTGGCACCAGACTGGCACCAGCCAAGCCCAGAAAGCAAAAAAGTCAGCAGGCGCTAACCTGCTGACCCTTGCATTTCTTGGCTCCCCGACCTGGGCTCGAACCAGGGACCTACGGATTAACAGTCCGGCGCTCTACCGACTGAGCTATCGAGGAACGTAGCCAATGATTATAGCCAAAACCTTGACCCGATCTGCGGGTGCTCCTGCCGTGGCTCCCGAACTGTGGCAACGCCTTCGCAGGCCTTTCCACGTTCATTGCAAGGGCCTGCGAGCCCGACCGCGAGGTTGGCTGCGGCCGAACACCACAGGCCGGCGCCAAGTTAACTTCGCGCCATCAGCAGTCCGGCAACGCCAGCGACGATCAGGCTCGCGGCCCACAAGCGGTCGAGGTCGAACCAGCTCTGGCGCAGAAATTTCAGTCCGACGTAACGGTAGACCGTCCACGCCATGGCCGAGCCTGCGGCCAGCAGCGCCGCAGTGTGCACGGCCGCCACGAGCGCGGCCGTGAACCCGCCCGACGCCAGCAAACCCGACATCACCGCGTGCTGCTCGTCGGGTGCGACGTTAGGGCTGCACAGACTCAACGTGATGGGTAGCAGCATGAGTGCCGCGCCATGGGCCGTGGCCATCAGGAAGGACCACCAAACGAGCCGCGTGGGTGCGATGCGGGCCAGCGCGCGCGGGTGCCGGCGCACGACCAGACGGTAGACACCGAACGCCAGCACCAACGTGCCGGCGGCCAGCCGCAGTGCGTGGTTCCATTCGATAAAGCGGGACAGGGCTGCAAACGGCAGAAGCACCGCCGCCATGGCCAGCAGATGCCCGGCCGCGAGCGGCAGCACCGTCTCGAAGACGGCGCGGCCGCGCTGCTCCGACAGCCCGTTCGCCACCGCGAGCGGCCAGCCCATCGCGGGATTCACGCCGTGATAGGCACCCAGCCCGGCAACGATGAGCCACAGACCGAGCGTCGATTCCTGCGCCAAGTCCGGGCCGCTCCTGGCAGGGTCAGCGCGTATCAGGCCCGATCACGCGGACGGGTAGCAGAAAGAATCGGTCGAGCAATCGCCGCCCTGCAGGCGGATCTGGTGTGCCGCCAGGTCCGGGCCGAAGTCGACATAGAACTCCGGGTCCAACGTGAGGCCGCCACCGGCGCCGACGTTGCACATCACCTGCACGCCGGGCACGCCTTCGGGATAGAACTGGGCGTCCCAGGTGCTGTACAGACCGTTGGTGAAGTGCACGCGCTTGCCGTCGCGGCTGATCTCAGTCATCTGCGGCCCGCCCGGGAACGGCTTGCCGTTCGGATGGAGGCCCTTCTGGACAATGCCGCCGATGCGCACGCTGCCGGAGAGCGTCGGCTTCATCGGGTCGGTGACGTCGTACTGACGAAGTTCGCCGGTGCCCCAGCAGGCGACATAGAGAAAGCGGTCATCGAGCGACAGGTCGATGTCGGTGATCAGCGGAGGCACCGCGCCAAAGCCCTTGAGCAGCGGCGGCAGCACATCGGCGCTCGCCGGCTCGGGCGGGATCGTGGCCGTCTTCACGGCCTTGAAGGTGCCGTTCTCGCGGTACCAGGTCCAGATCGAGCCTTCGAGGTTGGTGGTGTCGACCACCACACCGAGAAAGCCGTACTCGCGCGTCGGCTCGTGCGCGGGCCGCACCTCCAGCGCCATCTGGTGGTTGGCGCCGAGGTCGATGGTCTGCACATGCTTGCGCGCGCGCAGGTCCCAGAAATGCAGCGCGTGGCCGTATTTGTTGCTGAGCAGATCCTCGGGGACGATGCCGTTCTCGTACTGCGGCGGCAGCCCCCACTCGCTCGACACCATGTAGTCGCGCGGCAGGTTCCACCAGAAGTCATAGTGCAGCTTCTGCGGGCCGCGGTCGATCTCCCACCGGCCCAGCACCTCGAACGTCTCGCAGTCGAGGATGAAGATCCCGGGCGGGCCCTGGGTGCCGTCGGCACCGCCGCCACCGAGCGTGCTTACGTAGATGCCCTCCGGGCCGCAATGCACGGTGTGCGGGCGCGAGTAGCCCGTCTTGCGCATCACCTCCTCGGGTTCGATCACTTTCACGAGCTTGGGCTTGCGCGGGTCGGGCTGGGTGTCGACGACGTAAATGCGCGAAGACCGGATGCCCGGAATGATCAGGTAGCGCCGCTTCAGGAAGGCGTGGCCCGACAGCGGCGACAGCGCCGAACTGCAGGCGTTCCATCCGAAGTGGTGGAACTCATCACCCTTGTTCGGCATGTCCAGCCGGTGCAGCACCTTGCCGAAGGTCCTGGACGCGGGGTCGACGTCAACGACCGCCAGCGCATCGGGGCGCGAGCGGTCGGGCGACAGCAATGCGGTGTAGGCGATCTTCTCGGCCTCGGCCTCCATGGCGAGGCGCGCGGACGGGTGGAACGTGGGATCGGGACGCATGGTTTCCAGCATGATGAGCTCCTTCGTCAGGGTCATGTAACAGGTCTCGACGCGTCATCGGTGCGGCATGTCTGCGTACGGTGCGGGTCGAATGCGGAGGATCGCTCCATCTGACCCCAGGATCAACCCGATGACCGCGTTCTTCGGGCTGTTTCGGCCGACGCGCCGCCGACAAACGTGTGATTGACGAGCCCGCCACAACGCCGTAGAAGCGCGCCACGTTTTCTGCGGAAGGCCGCCAGTGAATACCAAGCATCCGGTGCCAAAACGCACCACCCGGCCCGGACCGATCGTCACCGGCCTGCCGATCACGTCGCAGTCGGTACGCGCGCAGATGCGCGCCCTGCTTGCCGCGTCGCCCGGCTATGGCGCGCTGCCGGCGGCAAGGCGCAAGGAGGTTGCCGACGACACCGTGCGCGTGGCGGCCTATCTCGCCGATCCCCACAGGCTCCTCTCACGTGAATTTCGCAGCCCCTTGCTCGCGAATCTGGTGTCGAGTGGCACCGCCGGTCGCACCCGCAAAGCGCAGAACGCAGCGCGTGATTCCGCGGCCGAAAGCCTGCACTTGTTGGCCGTCCGGTGGGACGCCCTCGTCGCCGCGGTCGACTTCCCTGGTTTCGTGGCCGGGCTGATTCAGGGCGTCTTCGGGGCGATCGTCGACGCGTCTATCGAGCAGATGGACGCCTATGCCGCACTGATCTCGGACGTGGCAAAGACGGTCGACCGTTTTGTCGAGGACCAGATCACCGACGAGTCCGCACGCGACTCGCTCGCGGATGCCTTCCCGCAGGCCGTGTGCCTGGGCGGCGGCACCACGCGTCGGCTGACGGTATGTGCCGCGCCGGGTTCGCCGGCGCTCGCGGCCCTGGAGCGGGCTGTCGGCCTGCGCGAACCGTTGGCCGACCCGCGCCATGCGGCCGATGTGAAACGCCTGGTCGAGGCCACACGTCGCCGCCTGGCACGCAACCGCCAGCAACTGCTGGCCACGATGGTGCTGATGGGTATCAGTAGGACCTGGGCAAGCCCAGCACGTGCTCGGCCACGTAGCTGAAGACCATGTTCGTGGAGATCGGCGCCACCTGGTACAGCCGCGTCTCCCGGAACTTGCGCTCGACGTCGTACTCGCAGGCGAAGCCGAAGCCGCCGTGGGTCTGCATGCAGACGTTGGCCGCCTCCCAGCTGGCCTTGGCGGCCAGGTGCTTGGCCATGTTGGCTTCCGCGCCGCAGGGTTGCTGTGCATCGATCAACCGGCACGCCTTGAAGCGCATCAGGTCGGCCGCCTCGAGCTCGATGTGGCTTTCGGCAATCGGGAACTGCACACCCTGGTTCTGCCCGATCGGGCGATCGAAGACCACGCGCCCGTTGGCGTAGCGCGTGGCGCGGTCGATGAACCAGCGGCCGTCGCCGATGCATTCGGCCGCGATCAGCGTGCGCTCGGCATTCAGCCCTTCGAGCAGTGTCTTGAAGCCGCGGCCTTCTTCGCCGAGCAGGTTCTCGTCGGGGATCTCGAGGTTGTCGAAGAACAGCTCGTTGGCCTCGTGATTCACCATGTTCGGGATGGGCCGCACCGTCAGCCCGTGGCCGACGGCCTGCCGCAGGTCGACGAGAAAACACGACAGGCCCTCGGACCGCTTCTTCACCTCGGCCAGCGGCGTCGTGCGGGCGAGCAGCACCATCATGTCGCTGTGCTGCACGCGCGAGATCCACACCTTCTGGCCGTTGACGACCCAGCGGCCGTCGCGCCGCACCGCCGTCGTCCGCAAGTGCGTGGTATCGCTGCCGGTGGTGGGCTCCGTCACCGCCATGGACTGCACACGCAACTCACCGGCCGCGATCTTCGGCAGGTAGCGCGCCTTCTGCGCCGCGGAGCCCCCACGCACGATGGCATTCATCACGTACATCTGCCCGTGGCAGGCGCCGGCGTTGCCGCCCGACCGGTTGATTTCCTCGAGGATCACCGACGCCTCGGCCATGCCGAGCCCCGCACCGCCATAGTCCTGTGGAATCAGCGCCGCCAGCCAGCCCGCGCGGGTCAGGGCCTCGACGAAGTCCTGCGGGTAGGCACGCTGCGCGTCGATGCGGCGGAAATATTCATCGGGGTACGCCGCACAGAGCGCACGTACGGCGTCGCGAAGGTCGCGGTAGGGGTCGGCGGGTGCGCTCGTCATGGCATGGGCTGGCACGCTGGCAGGGTGTGCGGCCGAGTCTACGGGCGGGCGGCCGTCGATCGCGGGTGCGGCGGCCCTGCGCCGCGCGCTACCTGCCGCTGCCCGCGAACGTCGACGCGAGCACCTGGGGCGCGCTCGCCTCGGGTGCAGCTTCGAGCACGGTGATGCGCCACAACGTGCGCGCATGTGCCGGGTCGGTCAGCGTGGCCGCATGCAGCAGCGAGGCGTTGTCCCAGACCACGACGTCGCCCACGCCGTAGGCGAGCCGGTATCGATATTTCTCCCGCGTCGAGTGCGCCGCCAGTTCGTCGAGCAGCCCGGTCGCCTCGTCCTGCGGCATGCCCACGATGCCGAACGAACTGCCCGACACGGCATAGAGCGACATGCGCCCGGTCACCGGGTGTGGCCGCGCGACCCGGTGCGTGATGACCGGCATCCTCGCCTTCTGCCCGTCGGTCAGCGGCGAGGCCGCGGTGCGGCTGCGCTCGTCGGTGTCCTGACGGTTGCCGTAGTGATGGATCGCCACCAGCGGCTCGATGAGTGTCTTCATCGCCTGTGGCAGGTCGTCGTAGGCCGCCTGCTGGTTCGCGAAGAGTGTGTCGCCGCCGACCTCGGGCACGCTGATCGAGTACAGCGTCGTGGCACGCGCGGGCACCTGCAGGTAGGAATAGTCGGTGTGGAAATACGAGCCGGCGTCCTGCAGCCCGGTGGGCCTGCCGCCGTCGAGCACGTTCGACAGGATGAGGATGTTCGGGTCCTCGGGATGATGGAACTGGTCGATCACGTGCGGCTGCGGCGGGCCGATCCGGCGCGCGAAGCGCACGAACTCGGCCGGCGTGAGCCGCTGGCCGCGCAGCACCAGCACCTGGCTGGCGAAGAAGGCCTTCTCGATCTCGGCAAACGTCTCGTCGCTCAGCGCGCGGCCGATATCCACGCCAAAGACCTCGGCACCGAAGCCAGGGCACAAAGGCTTCAAGTCCAGCATGCAGTCACCTCACGGGCCTCACTTGACGAAGGTCGGCATGATCTTGCGTGGCAACCAGAGCAGCAGGTCCGGGAAGAGGATCACGACCAGCAGCACCGTCAGCAGCGGCACGAAGAGGACCAGCGTATCGCGGATGGCCTCCTTGATCTTGATACCGCCCACCGAGCACGCGATCATCAGGCACAGCCCGTACGGGGGAGTGACGAGGCCGTAGGCGATCGAGATCACGCCGATGATCGCGAAGTGGATCGGGTGCATGCCGACCTTGTCGGCCAGCGGCGCGAGGATCGTGCCGACGATGATGATCGCCGGGATCGCGTCGATGAAACAGCCGACGAAGAGGAACGCCGCCGCGGTGATGAACCCTACGCTGGTGATGCCCCCGCCCCACGACGCCACGGCGCTGACGACGAGTTGCGGAATGCGAAAGTACGCCAGCACCCACCCGAAGGCCGATGCCGTGCCGATGCAGAAAAGGGCGATCCCCGCGAAGCGCGCCGAGTCGTACAGCGTGTGCCACAACTGCTTTGCGTCGAGCGTGCGGTAGATGACCACCCCTAGCAGCATCGCGTAGAGCACGGCGATGACGGAGGCCTCGGTCGGCGTGAAGAAGCCGCCGACGATGCCGCCGACGATGATGCCGGGCGTCAGGATCGGCAACACGGCGGCGCCGCTCACCGCGAGCAGTTCGCGCGCGGTCACGCGCGGGTGCACCGGGTATTTGCGCCGCTTGGCGTAGATATAGACCGTGATCATCAGCGAGGCCGCCATCAGGAAGCCCGGCAGGATGCCGGCGACGAACAGGCCGCCGATCGATACCGAGATCACCCCGCCCCAGACCACCATCAGGATCGACGGCGGAATGATCACGCCCATCACGGCAGCGCAGGCGATCAGCGACACCGCGAACGGCGTGTCGTAGCCCTGCTTCTTCATCGCCGGGATCAGCACCCCGCCGACACCGGCCGCCTCGGCGGTCGACGACCCCGAGATGCCGGCGAAGAGCATCGACACCAGCACGCTGACGTGGCCCAGGCCGCCCGGCAGGTGCCCGACCAGCGCACGCGACAGGTTGATGAGCTTGTCGGTGATGCCGGCGGAATTCATCAGGTTGGCCGCCAGCATGAAGAACGGGATGGCCAGAAGAAGGAACGAGTTGTACGCCTTCAGCATCTCGTTCAGCAGCAGGAAGGGCGTCAGCCGGTCGTCGATGAAGAACACCGGCACGCAGGCGATGCCGAGCGCAAAGGCCACCGGCACGCGCAGTACGACGAGCACGCCGAAGACGCCGAACAGGATCAGCGCGACTTCAAGCGGCCCCATCGTCGCCCCCGCGGTACTGCACGAAGTCGTCAGCGATACGCTCGACCATGAAAAGGAACCAGCAGATCCCCGCCAGTGGCCAGGCGGCGTGGATCCACAGCATGTTGATGCCGGTCATCTCCGAACTCTGGCGCCAGCCGAACTCGGCGAAGCGCCAGCCGAAGGCAATGAAGACCAGGGCCACCAGCAGCACCGCCGCATGCACGACGATGCGGCCCACCGCCCTGCCCTTCGCGCTGCGCGGCGCCGGCAGCACGTCGACGTCGAAGTGCGTGCCGTCACGCACCGCCACCGAGGCGCCCAGCATGATGAGCCAGACGAGACAGAAGCGCGCCGCCTCCTCGGTCCAGATATAGCGCGGGATGAAGTCGATGAAACGCGAGAAGATCTGCAGCGTCACCGGAACGATCATCACCGCGAGCAGCGTGGTGAGCAGGATCTGCAGGGCACGGTAGATCAACGCATTGAGTGCGCGCATGGGCTCGTGGCTTCAGGGGACGCGGCAGCGCGCCGGGCAAGGCCATATCGGCGCCGGGGCCGGGAGGCCACCGTTGGCGCCGTGTGGAGGATCACTTGATCGATTCGACCTTGGTGAGGATGTCGCTCGCGCCGATCTCCTTGGCGTAGGCCTGCTTTACGGGGCCTGCCAGTTCGAGCAGCTTGGCACGCTCGGTGAAGACGTGCGTCTTGAGCTTGCCTTCCTTCTCGAGCTTGGCCAGCAACGCGGAGTCGTTGGAGGACTCGAGATCGCGACCGAACTTGCCGGCCTCCTTGCCGGCCTTGACGATCGCCGCCTGCAGGTCGGGCGGCAGCTTCTGGAACGTCTTGCCCGAGAAGCAGATCGGGCGCACCGTGATCGCATGCTGCGTCAGCGAAATGTTGGGGCCGACCTCGTAGAACTTCATCGAAGCCAGGCCCGCCGCCTCGTTCTCCGCGCCCTGGATCACGCCCGTCTGGATCGCGTTGTAGACCTCGTTGTAGGCAATGACCGACGGCTTGGCGCCGATGGCGTTGAACATCTGCGTCTGGATCGGCGCGCCCATGACACGCATCGACAGCCCCTTCAGCTCGGTCATGTTGCGCACCGGCTTGTTGGCGATGAGGTTGCGCGTGCCACCGCCGGCATAGCCGATGATCATCACGTCGGCCTTCTTGTTCACGTCGTCGACGATCGACTGGAACGCGTCGGAATCGAGCACCTTGTTCCAGTGCGGGATGTCGCGGAACAGGAACGGCATGTCGAGCAGCGGCGCCGCCTTGGCGAAGGTCGACATGTGCGCCGGCGAGACGATGGCGTAGTCGACCGAGATGCCCTGGCTCAGGTAGGCGAAATAGTCCTTCTCGAGGCCCAGTTCGCTGTTGCGGTGGAGCACGAAATTGATGGGTTTGCCGTAGTACTTCTTGACGAGTTCCTCGAACTTGAGCAGCGCTTGGTTGAACGGGTGGTCGTCGGCAAACTGGACCGCGCCGTGCAGCGTGACCGGCGTCTGCGCCGCCACGCCGAACGACACCGCCGCCAGGGCGACAGACAGGCAGCGCAGGGCTGCACGCACGGTGAATCGCATCGATGTCTCCTTGTTGGAATCGGGCTTGGCTTGAGCCGGCCGCGCGCATGCGCAGACGGTTGGCCCGCCGAGTGCAAGTCATTTGACGGTCCGCGCGAGCACACTGTCAATGCCAACAAGCCACTAGTCGCACCCGAATGCGCGAGTCGTTGACGCGTCGGCCCGCCTGCACGATAAGCACGCCATGGCGCGAACCCGTCCACTTCCACGCATTGCGCTGCTCTACCCAGGCGACTACGCGGCCCGCGTGCGCGCCGAGCCAGGCGAGAGCCGCTTCGCCAACCTGTTTGCTGCCCTGACGGCGGCGGGGCTGCACGCCGAACCCGCGATCTATCACGACGACTTTGCCGATGAGGTCGCGGCGCAGTTGCGTGCCGTCGACGGCGTGCTGGTGTGGTGCAACCCCATCGAGGGCGGGCGGCGGCGCGACCGCCTCGACACCCTGTTGCGCAGCGCCGCCGAGGGCGGCACGTGGGTCAGCGCGCACCCTGACGCCGTGCTGCGCCTGGGTACCAAGGACGTTCTGGTCGATACCCGCATGCTGCCGTTCGGCAGCGACGTGCATCGCGTCGACAACCTCGATCAACTCGCCGCCGAACTGCCCGCGCGCCTGCTCGGTGGCGCGCGCGTGCTGAAGCAGTACCGGGGCCACAGCGGCATCGGCGTATGGCGGGTGGAACACATGAGCGGCGGCGGGGCCGCGGCACTGCGCGTGCGCCACGCACAACGTGGCAGCGACGACGAGACGATGGGCCTGCCCGCACTGCTGCAACGCATGGCACCGTACTTCGAGCCGCAGAACGGCGGGCACATGATCGACCAGGCTTGGCAGCCGCTGCTCGGCCGAGGCATGCTGCGGGCCTATCTCGTGGGTGACCGTGTGGCCGGATTCGGCGTGCAGGCGGTGAACGCGCTGCTGCCAGCCCCACCTGGCGAGGCGCCACCGCCACCGGGGCAGCGCCTGTATCACGGGCCGGACTTGCCCGATGGGCAACATCTGCGGCAACGGCTCGAAGGTGGCTGGATCGAACAACTGCTGCAGGCGGTCGGGCTGCCGCGCCGGCACCTGCCGCTGTTGTGGGACTGCGACTTCCTGCAGGGCGAACCCACCGCCGGCGAGCCGCAGCGGTGGGTGCTGTGCGAGATCAACGTCAGCAGCGTCTCACCGTTTCCCGAGTCGGCGATCGGCCCTCTGCTGAGCGCGGTACACACGCGCCTGGGGAACGGGCCGGACTGACCCCCCCGTCGACGGCAGGGCCCCCTACGCGGGCATGGCGTTCGAAGCGTCCTCTACTGCCTGACGCGCCAGACGCTGGTTCACGAAGCGCCGCTTCGGATCGTATGGAAAGACGTCGAGCATCGCGCCGGCCTGGATGCGCTGCTTGTGCACGTTCCAGTAGTCGGCGCTCAGCAGGTCGGCATGGTGCGCCATGAAGGTCTGGCGCACCCGTGCATTGCCCAGCAGGAACGGGCCGAATGTCTCGGGAAAGACGTCTTTCGCACCCACGTCGAACCAGACGTCGCCGGACGCCGTGGTGTCGTCGTCCGGCGGCGGGGGCACGCGGCGGAAGGTGCAGTCGCTGAGGTACTCGATCTCGTCGTAGTCGTAGAACACAACCCTGCCCTGCCGCGTGAGGCCGAAGTTCTTCCACATCATGTCGCCCGGGAAGATGTTGGCGGCCACGAGATCCTTGATGGCGTTGCCGTATTCGACCGTGACGCGCTCGATCGCCTCGATATCCCCGGCGGCCGTCGCGTCCCTCAGGAACAGGTTCAAAGGAATCATCCGCCGCTCGATGTAGGCGTGGTCGATGATGATTTCCTGCTGGCCGGCCTCCCCCGTGACCTCCAGCAGGCTTGCACAGAAATTCCGCATCTCTTCGACCAGCTCGGGTTCGAAGCGCGACAGCGGCAATGCCACTTTGCTGTACTCCAGCGTATCGGCCATGCGGCCGACGCGGTCGTGCTGCTTCACCAACAGGTACTTGCCCTTGATCTGCTCGCGTGTGGTGTGTTTCTGTACCGGGTAATGGTCCTTGATGAGCTTGAAGACATAGGGAAACGACGGCAGGTCGAAGACCAGCATGACCATGCCCTTGATGCCGGGCGCGATTCGAAACCGGTCGCTGCTGTGGCGCAGGTGCACCAGCAGGTCGCGATAGAAGCTGTTCTTGCCCTGCTTGTGCAGGCCGACGGCGCTGTAGATCTCGGCGCGTGGCTTGCGCGGCATTAACGTGCGCAGAAACAGCACATACGCGCTGGGCACCGGCATGTCGACCATGAAATACGCGCGTGCGTAGCTGAACAGCATCACCATGTCTTCTTCGGTGTGCAGCACGGTGTCGATGACCAACTTGCCGCCCGGGCCGTGCAGCAGCGGCAGCGCGATCGGCGTCTGCTGGCCGCCGTTGATGATCTTGCCCACCACGTAGGCGCCCTTGTTGCGGAAGAACAGGTTGGACAGCACCTGGATCTGGAAATTGGCGTTCGGCCGAAACGCCCCGAGACGGCGCCGGAGTTCGTCCCCCACGTCCGCGGCGTCGCGTTCCAGATCTTCGAAGGGCACGTGAAGATCGAAGTCGCGGACCAGTTGCACCCAGGTGTCTCGCCAGCTGTCCGGCGTGGGGTAGTAGACGCGGTAGGTCGTCGGCCCCACGGCTTCGTCGATCTCGATGTACGAGGTGGACACCGCGGGCCGAACGAAGATGAAATCGTTGTGGAAGTAACTTCGGTGCAGGATCTTGGTGGTGACCGAGTTGAAGAACGTCTCGGCCAGTTCCGGCTGCCGGTGATCGACCAGCAGCCCGATATACAGCAGCTTCACACGTTGCCACACCGCCATCGGCAGTTCGTCGGCGGCAAACTCCGTCAGCAGCCGCGTCCGGGTCTCGCGCACCCGCTGGTGATAGAACGCGATCCGCTCGCGCATCGCCTGCTGCTGCCCGTGCCAGTCGGCCTGCTCGAAGCGCTGCTTGGCCGCCTGATTGGTGTCGCTGAAGAGACGGTAGTGCCGCTCGAAGCCGTCCAGCAGCGCGCGGGCGATCCTGAAGGCGGGCGTGTCGTCGATGGAAGGTAGGTCGAGCATGCGTAACCCCTTGCAATTCGCGGATGACGGCTTTTTGACGCCGCAGTCCGATGGCCAAAAGCGTCGCGCCGTTTCGGCGTCGTTTCGCCGATTCAACCATGGCGAGTGCCGCCGCGCCTGCGACACGCCGAGGATGCCGCTACAGTGCCCGCATGAACTCTGACGCGTCGAAAGGCGCCAAGGCCGCAGCGCCGAACCCGCTGCGTGCGCGCATCGCGGCACGGTATCCAGAGTTGCCTCTGCCGCCCGTCGACATCTCGCACGGGACGGGCGGGCTTCCGGCGTCCATCAGCGTGCCCGCCGGTACCGTTCTGTTCGAAGAGTCGGCACCTTGCCGCGGATTCCCGCTCGTGCTGGAGGGCGAGGTCCGGGTCGCGCGTGGCACGCTGGGCGGGCGAACCCTCGAGCTTTACCGTGTCGGGCCGGGTGAACTCTGCGTCGTTTCCGCATCGTCACTGATCGGCCAATCGGTCCTGCCGGCGCATGGCGTTGCCGTGACGCCCTGTGAACTGGTGCTGCTGAGCACCGCGACATTCGAAGCCTGGATTTCGCACGAGCCCTTCCGGCGTTATGTGTTCGGCCTCTTTTCCGACCGTCTTGCCGACGTCATCGGCCTGGCGGAAGCGGTCGCCTTTCATCGCCTCGACCAACGGCTCGCTGCCGCGCTGCTGGGCCACGGCGCCGTCGTGCGGGCGACCCACCAATCGCTGGCCGACGAGTTGGGCACGGTCCGCGAGATCGTCAGCCGACTTTTGCGACGCTTCGAGCGGGCTGGATGGCTCGTGCTCGGACGCGAGCGCATCGACCTGAGCAACCCGATCGCGTTGCGCCGCGTCGCCGACGGGCTTTCGGCAGACACCTGACCTGGGTCACGATCAGAGTCGATGGTGACTCAGGTCACAGACCAGGCCGTCGTGCGCTCCCATACTGGCCACCCATCGACACGGTGTCGATCAGAAGGAGCCTCGACATGACTCGCAATGAAGGGACCGTCGACCGCGTGCTGCGCATCGTCGGCGGGCTCGCACTGATTGGACTGACCTTGTCCGGAACGATCGGCGTCTGGGGCTGGATCGGCATTGTTCCGTTGCTGACCGGTGCAGTCGGCTGGTGTCCCGCCTATTCCATCCTGGGCATCAAGACCTGCACAATGAAGTCTTGAAGCGGCTGGACGGCCCTGGGTATGGCGCGGGCCCTCCCGCGCGTCCAGGGGCGGAGCAGCGACGCGGCAGAGCCAACTCAAGTTGATTGCGATCGTCAGCACAGGCCGGAAATTTGATTGACCGAGCCGCGTGATGGATCTACGGTGGTTTCACCACCGCATCTTCTGGCCTGACGTTCGAGGTTCTAGGCGGCTCCATCAATCGCCAGCAGGGCGGCGGGGAGACACCAGTCCGCACAGTGGTTGTCACCATTCCTCAATCGGAGGCCAGAAACGCCAACGCCACCCGAAGGTGGCGTTAGTCATTGATTCAGATGAATATTTCTGGTGGGCGGTGCAGGGTTCGAACCTGCGACCCCTGCCGTGTGAAGGCAGTGCTCTACCGCTGAGCTAACCGCCCGGAAATCGCACCGCTAAACGGCTCTGTTCCGGCTAGCCTCGGATTATGCCATCGCCGAACGCCATACCGTCTTGCTGCCGCAGGCCTCGTCCAGATCGGCAAGCAGCGCTTCGTGGGCCGCCAATTCGTCCGCAGTGGGTTCCACCACCCGCAGGTCGAACTTCGACAGGTCGACCCGCTCGTGGCGCAATCCGTCGGCGTCCACCCCAGCCTCTTCGGTATCGATGACGAGCGACTCTTGCCCTCGTGTCAGCCGGATGTAGACCTCTGCCAGCAGGCCGGCATCGAGCAGCGCGCCGTGCAGCGTGCGGTTGGTGTTGTCCACTTCGAGCCGCCGGCACAGCGCGTCGAGCGAGTTGCTTTTGCCCGGAAACATCTCCCGCGCCAACGCAAGCGAGTCGGTCACCTTGGCCACGAGCGTCGTCACGGGAGGGCGGCCCAGGCGGCGCAGTTCGTGGTTCAGGAATCCGACGTCGAACGCCGCGTTGTGGATGACGATTTCGGCACCCTCAAGGTAGGCGATCAGTTCTTCGGCGATCGTCGCAAAAACCGGCTTGTCCGCCAGAAATTCGTCGGTGATCCCGTGCACCCGGACCGCATCGGGGTTGTTCGGACGCTCGGGGTTGACGTAATGGTGCAGGTTGCGGCCGGTGAGCCGGCGGTTCTCCATTTCCAGACAACCGATTTCGATGATGCGGTCGCCATTTTCAGCCGACAGGCCCGTGGTTTCGGTGTCGAGGAATATCTGCCTCATCGTTCAGTCCCCAGTTTGCGGCGCAGCAACCAGATGCCGGCAAGCACCATCGGCACGCACAACCATTGCCCCATGCTCATGCCGAGCGCCAGCAGGCCGAGAAAGCTGTCCGGCTCGCGGAAGTATTCCGCCGTGAACCTGAAGACGCCATAGCCCACGAGAAAGGCGCCCGACACCTGCCCCAACCGGCGCGGCTTGCGCCCGTACCACCACAACAGCGCAAACAGCAGCAGGCCTTCGAGCCCGAACTGGTAAAGCTGCGATGGGTGGCGTGGGATGTCCGTGCCCGATTGCGGGAACACCATCGCCCAGGGGAGCGACGGATCGGCCGCGCGACCCCAGAGTTCACCATTGATGAAATTGCCGATGCGCCCGCTCGCCAGGCCGGTGGGCACGCAGGGCGCGATCAGGTCGGTGACTTCGAGAAATGCACGCCGCCTCTGGCGCGCGAAGAAGGCCATCGCGCCGATGACGCCGAGCAGCCCACCGTGGAACGACATGCCGCCTTTCCAGACCATCAGCACCTCCAGCGGGTGCGAGAGGTAGTAGTCCGGCTTGTAGAACAGCGCATACCCGATCCGGCCGCCCACCACGACACCGAGCACGCCGTAGAAGAGCAGATCCTCGACGTCGCGCCGCGTCCAGCCGGCCTGCGCAAAGTGCGGCATCTGCACGCGGCGCCCGGCGAGCCAGAGAAAGAGGCCAAAAGCGACGAGATATGTCAGCCCGTACCAGTGGATCTGGATCGGGCCGAGCGACAGTGCCACGGGGTCGAACTGGGGATGCACGAGCATCGGGATACACGCTCCTTTGAATCCGCGATTGTCCATGCAGAACCGGCCGGGCCCGCCGCGCTAAAGTGGCACCTGGATCGATGAGGAGAACTTCAGATGTCATTCAACCGCCGCTCGAAGAACATCACCGAAGGCGTCGCTCGCGCGCCGAACCGGTCGATGTACTACGGCATGGGCTACCAGGAGACCGACTTCGGCAAGCCCATGATCGGCGTGGCCAACGGCCATTCCACGATCACGCCCTGCAATTCAGGGCTCCAGAAGCTGGCCGATGCCGCCATCGAGGGGCTGCGTGAATTCGGCGCCAATCCGCAGGTCTTCGGCACGCCGACCATCAGCGACGGCATGGCGATGGGGACCGAGGGCATGAAGTACAGCCTCGTCTCGCGTGAAGTCATCGCCGACTGCGTGGAAACCTGCGTCGGCGGCCAGTGGCTCGACGGTGTCGTCGTCATCGGCGGCTGCGACAAGAACATGCCCGGCGGCATGATGGGCATCCTGCGCGCCAACGTGCCGGCCATCTATGTCTACGGCGGCACCATCCTGCCCGGCCACTACAAGGGCCAGGACCTCAACATCGTCAGCGTTTTCGAGGCCGTCGGCCAGTTCACTGCGGGCAAGATGAACGAGGAGGACTTCTGCCAGATCGAGCGCCGCGCCATCCCCGGCAGCGGCTCCTGCGGCGGTATGTATACGGCCAACACGATGTCGTCGGCCTTCGAGGCGCTGGGCATGAGCCTGCCCACCGCGTCGACGATGGCCAACGTCGAGGAAGAGATCGTGGGCTACACCCGCGAGGCCGCCCGGGTGCTGGTGGAGGCCGTCAAGGCGGACCTCAAGCCACGCGACATCGTCACCAAGAAGGCGATCGAGAACGCGGTGGCGGTCATCATGGCCACCGGCGGCTCGACCAACGCCGTGCTGCACTTCCTGGCCATCGCCCATGCGGCAGAGGTCGACTGGACGATCGACGATTTCGAGCGCATGCGCCGCAAGGTGCCGGTGATCTGCGACCTCAAGCCCAGCGGCAAATACCTGGCGATCGACCTCCACCGCGCCGGCGGCATACCGCAGGTGATGAAGGTGCTGCTGAAAGCCGGGCTGCTGCACGGCGACTGCGTCACGATCACCGGCAAGACCGTGGCCGAGGTGCTGGCAGACATTCCCGACGTTCCGCGGGCCGACCAGGACGTGATCCGCCCGATCGACAAGCCCATGTACGACGAGGGCCACCTCGCCATCCTCAAGGGCAATCTGTCGCCCGAGGGCTGCGTGGCGAAGATCACGGGCCTCAAGAACCCGGTCATCACCGGGCCGGCACGCGTTTTCGACGACGAGCAGTCGGCGCTGGCCGCGATCATGGCCAACCGGATCAAGGCGGGCGACGTGATGGTGCTGCGCTATCTCGGTCCGAAGGGCGGCCCCGGCATGCCCGAGATGCTGGCTCCGACGAGTGCGCTGATCGGCCAGGGGCTCGGCGAGTCGGTCGGCCTCGTCACCGATGGCCGCTTCTCCGGCGGGACCTGGGGCATGGTCGTCGGCCACGTCGCGCCGGAGGCGTTCGAAGGCGGACTGATCGCGCTCGTCCACGAAGGCGACACGGTCACGATCGATGCGCACCAGTTGCTGCTGCAATTGAATGTGGACGATGCAGAAATTGCCCGCCGACGCTCGGCCTGGAAGCAGCCCGCACCGCGTTACACACGTGGGGTCCTGGCCAAATTCGCGAAAAATGCCTCCAGCGCCAGCAGCGGCGCGGTGCTCGACGGCGATTGACCTGTCGCGACTGGCGAAGTTACAGGCGCGGCTCCTGCCGCGGTGGCTCGGGCGCCACCGTGTCGGGATTCATGTTCGTGCCGAGCGGGGCGCGTGGCGCATCGGGGTTGGCGCGGCGGGCGAGTTCGCGCGCCTTGTTCACCTTGCGCTCGCGCCGGGCGTCGATACCAAGCGCTTCCATCGCGCGGGTGCGCCGCTCGGCACGTCGATCATCCATCTTGCGCATGGCCTTGGCCTGGGTCAGACCGAAGCCATCGGCAAAGCTCCACCACAAGATGGCGAGAGCGAACGGCGTCAGCACCCAAAGCCACGACCAGTTGGCGCCAGGGCCGAACTCGCCCAGTTTCATGGCCAGCAAGACCAGCCCGACAAGCATGAACCACATACGATGAGCCGTCGTCTAAAATTGTTCGTGTCAACCGGTGCGCCTCGCGGCGCGTTGCCGGCAATGGTAGCTATATCGCCACCCCCCATCCGAAAGGAAACCATGAAGTTCCGCATGATTGCCCTTGCCGCTGCAGCCCTGGTCGCCAGCCCCGCCTTCGCCAACGCCGATCTGGCCAAGGCCAAAGGTTGCCTGGCCTGCCACGCGCCCGACAAGAAGATCCTCGGCCCGGCCTACAAGGACGTCGCCGCCAAGTACGCCGGCCAGAAAGACGCGGCCGCCAAGCTCGCCACCAAGATCCAGAAGGGTGGCGTCGGCACCTGGGGCCAGATCCCGATGCCCGCCAACGCCGTCTCCGACGCCGAGGCCAAGCAATTGGCCGAGTGGGTCCTGACCGTCAAATAAGCGCCGCTGCGGCTCTGGCCGCAAAAAAAGGCCCCGCCATGCGGGGCCTTTTTCATGGCCGCTCCCGAAATCCGGAAGCCGCGCAGGGTGCCGGGCCTACATGCTCTGCGCCAGTTGCTCCAGGATGGCCGGGTTCTCGAGCGTGCTGGTGTCCTGCGTGATGGCCTCGCCTTTGGCGATGGACCGCAGAAGACGCCGCATGATCTTGCCGGAGCGGGTCTTGGGCAGGTTGTCGCCGAAGCGGATGTCCTTGGGCTTGGCGATGGGGCCGATCTCCTTGGCCACCCAGTTCCGGAGTTCGGTCGCGATCTTCTTGGCCTCGTCACCCGTCGGACGGGCGCGCTTGAGTACGACGAACGCACAGATGGCCTCGCCAGTCGTCTCGTCGGGACGCCCCACCACCGCGGCCTCGGCCACCAGCTCGGTGCAGCTGACGAGCGCAGACTCGATCTCCATCGTGCCCATGCGGTGCCCGGAGACGTTCAGCACATCGTCGATGCGGCCGGTGATGGTGAAGTAGCCCGTCTTGGCGTCGCGGATCGCGCCGTCGCCGGCCAGGTAGTAGCCCTTGAGCTCCGGCGGGAAATAGCTCTTCTTGAAACGCTCGGAATCGCCCCAGATCGTGCGGATCATGCTCGGCCACGGCTTCTTGACGACGAGGATGCCGCCCTGCCCGTTGGGCACGTCGCCCCCGGTCTCGTCGACGATCGCCGTCGTGATGCCCGGGAACGGCAGCGTGCACGAGCCCGGCACCAGCGGCGTGGCGCCCGGCAGCGGCGTGATCATGTGGCCGCCGGTCTCCGTCTGCCAGAAGGTGTCCACGATCGGGCAGCGGCCGCCGCCCACGTGCTTGTGATACCACTCCCAGGCGGCCGGGTTGATCGGTTCACCGACCGAGCCCAGGATGCGCAGGCTCGACAGGTCGTAGCTCTTCGGGTGCACGGCATCGTTCGCCTCGGCAGCCTTGATGAGCGAGCGGATCGCCGTCGGCGCGGTGTAGAACACGCTGACCTTGTGGTCCTGGATCATCTTCCAGAAACGGCCAGCATCGGGATAGGTGGGCACGCCTTCGAAGACGACCTCGGTGCCGCCCAGCATCAGCGGGCCGTAGGTGATGTAGGTGTGGCCGGTGACCCAGCCGATGTCGGCGGTGCACCAGAAGACGTCGCTGTCCTTCAGGTCGAACGTCCACTTGGTGGTCAGCGCCGCGTGCAGCAAGTAGCCGCCCGTGCTGTGCTGCACGCCCTTGGGCTTGCCCGTCGAGCCCGACGTGTAGAGCAGGAACAGCGGGTGCTCGGCGCCCACCCACTCCGGCTCGCAGGTGTCGGACTGCTTGGCCAGCAAGTCGGCCATCCAGAGGTCGCGGCCGGTCTTGAATGGGATGTCGCCACCGGTGCGCTTGGTCACGACGACATGCTTGACGCTGTCGCAACCGCCAAGCGCCAGCGCCTCGTCGACGATGACCTTCAGCGGCAGGTGCTTGCCGCCGCGAACCTGCTGGTCTGCGGTGAGCACGGCCACGGCACCGGTGTCCTCGATGCGGTCGCGCAGGCTTTGCGCAGAAAAACCGCCGAAGACGACGGAATGCGTGGCACCGATGCGCGCGCAGGCCTGCATCGCGGCCACGCCGTCGATACCCATCGACATGTAGATGACGACGCGGTCGCCTTTCTTCACGCCGATCGACTTGAGTGCATTCGCCGTCTTGCACACCTGGCTCAGCAGCTGCGAATAGGTGATCTTGGTCACCTCGCCGCCGTCGGCCTCGAAGATGATGGCGGTCTTGTTGCCCAGGCCGCGCTCGACGTTGCGGTCGAGGCAGTTGTACGACGCGTTGAGCGTGCCGTCGTCAAACCACTTGAAGAACGGGGCGTCGCTCTGGTCCAGCGTCTTCGTGAACGGCGTCTTCCAGCTCACGAATTCGCGCGCAAGACGGCCCCAGAAGCCTTCGTAGTCGGCATCGGCCTCGGCGCACAGCGCCTGGTAGGCCGCCATGCCGGAGACGGCGGCGGTCTTCATCAGCCCGGCGGGCGGCTGGTAGGTGGCGTATTCGGTGGCTTGGTCGTTGGACATTCGTGTCTCCTGGCAGTTTTCGGGATGTGAACGGAATCCTTCTTGGGGGCAGAAGCTAAGCATCCGCTCTGACGAGCGCCTTACTCTGCATGAATAAGGTGCCAATCTTTGCGCCTCTACAATTTCCGGCATCCGGGATCACCCGAATCAGCGACCCCATGACGCCCACCACGCCCCCCCCAGACCTGACATTGCGCGGCCTGCCGCGCCTGATCTTCGCCAGCCGTTGGCTGCAATTGCCGTTGTACCTTGGGCTGATATTCGCGCAAGGCGTCTACGTGTTCCAGTTCTGGCTCGAATTGATCCATCTCATCGAGGCGGCATTCGGCAACGCGAATGCTCTCGAGATGCTGGTCAAGAGCGTGGGCTACAAGGCCAACCCGATCTTCGACGCGGCCGGCGTGAAGATCGGCCTGGAGCCGGTCAAGTCGCTCAACGAGACGATCATCATGCTGGTCGTGCTCGGACTGATCGACGTGGTGATGATCAGCAACCTGCTGATCATGGTCATCATCGGGGGCTACGAGACCTTCGTCTCCCGCATGAACCTCGAAGGCCACCCCGACCAGCCGGAGTGGCTGAGCCACGTGAACGCCTCGGTGCTCAAGGTCAAGCTGGCCACCGCCATCATCGGCATCAGTTCGATCCACCTGCTCAAGACTTTCATCAATGCCGACAACTACGCCGAAAAGGTGCTGCTCTGGCAGACGGTGATTCACGTCACCTTCCTGCTGTCGGCGATGGCCATCGCGGCGACCGACCGCATCCTGGGCGGCAGTGCCCGGGCCGGTGCCCACTGACGACCCACACCGAGCGGCGCGCCCCGTGCGCGCCGCGCCCGCCCACCCCACGCCAACCGAAGGGCCCGCCATGACCACGATCCGCCAAGCCGACCTCATCGAAAGCGTCGCCGCCGCACTGCAGTACATCAGCTACTACCATCCGGCCGACTACATCGCGCACCTGGCGCGTGCCTACGAGCGCGAGCAGGGCCCGGCTGCCAAGGACGCGATCGCGCAGATCCTCACCAACAGCCGCATGTGCGCCGAGGGCCGCCGGCCGATCTGCCAGGACACCGGCATCGTCAACGTGTTTCTCAAGATCGGCATGGACGTGCGTTTCGAAGGCTTCACCGGGTCGATCGAGGACGCCATCAACGAAGGCGTGCGCCGGGGCTACCTCGACCCCGACAACAAGCTGCGTGCATCGATCCTGGCGGACCCGATCTTCGAGCGCAAGAACACCAAGGACAACACCCCCGCCGTCGTGCACATGACTGTCGTTCCCGGCAACACGGTCGACGTGAACGTGGCCGCCAAGGGCGGCGGCAGCGAGAACAAGAGCAAGTTCGTGATGATGAATCCGAGCGACAACCTCGTCGACTGGGTGCTCAAGACGGTGCCGACGATGGGCGCCGGCTGGTGCCCGCCGGGCATGCTCGGCATCGGCGTCGGTGGCACGGCCGAGAAGGCGATGCTGCTGGCCAAGGAAGTGCTGATGGAGCCGATCGACATGTTCGAGCTGCTCGAACGCGGTCCGCGCAACAAGCTCGAGGAACTGCGCATCGAACTGTACGAAAAGGTCAATGCGCTGGGCATCGGTGCGCAGGGTCTGGGTGGCTTGACCACCGTGCTCGACGTGAAGATCGCCACCTATCCCACGCATGCCGCCAGCAAGCCGGTGGCGATGATCCCCAACTGCGCCGCCACGCGCCATGCGCATTTTGTGCTCGACGGCTCGGGGCCGGTCTTCCTGGAGGCGCCGAGCCTCGACCTGTGGCCCGACGTGCAGTGGGCGCCCGACTACAACAAGAGCAGGCGTGTCGACTTGAACACGCTCACCCCGGCCGAGGTGGCGAGTTGGAAGCCCGGCGACACGCTGCTGCTCAACGGCAAGATGTTGACCGGCCGCGATGCCGCGCACAAGCGCATCCAGGACATGCTGGCCAAGGGCGAGAAGCTGCCGGTCGAGTTCACCAACCGCGTCATCTACTACGTCGGCCCCGTGGATCCGGTGCGTGACGAGGTCGTGGGCCCGGCCGGCCCGACCACCGCCACGCGCATGGACAAGTTCACCGAGATGATGCTCGCGCAGACGGGCCTGATCGCGATGGTCGGCAAGGCCGAGCGCGGCCCCGTGGCCATCGAGGCCATCCGCAAGCACAAGAGCGCCTACCTCATGGCGGTGGGCGGCGCCGCCTACCTGGTGGCCAAGGCCATCAAGGGCGCCAAGGTGGTGGGCTTTGCAGACCTCGGCATGGAAGCGATCTACGAGTTCGACATGAAGGACATGCCGGTCACGGTGGCCGTCGACTCCACCGGCAGCAGCGTGCACGACACGGCACCAAAGGAATGGCAGGCGCGCATCGGCAAGATTCCGGTCGTCGCGGCCTGAAGAAGGCGGCGTCCGCTGCGGCCTAAGCGGCGGCGGATTCGGGCATTGGAGCGGGCTCGGCGTAGGCCTCGACGCGGTTGCGCCCGTCGCGCTTGGCGCGGTAGAGCGACTGGTCTGCGCGGTCGATCAGCTCCAGCGTGG
>JAHECD010000185.1 GCA_024641945.1 Rubrivivax sp.
ACGGCCAGGCCTGTCGGCGCCACGCCGGTCGTTGCCGCGGGCCCGAACCTGGCCGCTGCGCGCCCGAGCGAAAAGCCGGTCGTGCCGCCCGCGCCCGCCGAGCCCGCACCACGCGCGTCGGTGCGGCACGGGCCGGCCGAACCGGTGCTGCCCGCAGCGATGGCGCGCTATTTCGAGGGGCATGTGGGCCGGCGTCTCCACAGCCTGGTCGACAAGCCGCTCTACCGGCCGGGTGAATCGATCTGGTTCAAGACCTGGAACCTGAATGTGCGCACGCTCGACAGCGCCGACCTCGAGCAGACGACGGTCGAACTGGTGTCGCCAAAAGGGGCGGCGGTGCTCCGGAAGCGCCTGCGCACCCACGCCGGCAGCGCGAGCAACGATTTCGCGTTGCCGCCCGAAGCGCAGGGGGCGAGTACCGGTTGCGCGCGACCGCCGGCGACGGACAGACGGCGGAGCGCGCCGTCGTCGTCGCGGCGTACGAGCCACCGCGCCTGAAGAAGAAACTCGAATTCGTGAAGAAGGCCTATGGCGCGGGCGACACCGTCAGCGCGACCGTCGAAGTCCGCCGGCCGACCGGCGAAGCCCTCGGCGGCAGCGCGATCACGGCGGTGATCACGATCGACGGCGTCGAACTTCCGCGCGTGAAGGCCGTCACCCACGCCGACGGCGGCGCGCTGGTGAAGTTCGAGTTGCCGAACACGATGGCGACCGGCGACGGCCTGCTCACGATCCTGGTCGCGGACGGCGGGGTCACCGAGTCGATATCACGGCCCATTCCCATCGTGCAGAAGGCGCTCTCGTTGGCGTTCTTCCCCGAAGGCGGCGAGATGGTCGCCGGCCTGCCGACACGGCTGTATTTCGAAGCCCGCACGCCGCTCGGCAAACCGGCGGATATCGAGGGCCGTGTGGTCGACGACCTCGGCCGTGCGGTCGCGCCGCTGCGCAGCGTCAAGAACGGGCTCGGCCGCGTCGCGTTCACGCCCGCCGCCGGGCGCCGCTACCGGGCAGAGATTACGCGGCCCGCCAACCTGGTGGGCGACCATGCCCTGCCGCCGGCGGCGCGCGCCGGTTGTGTGCTGCGCGCCTACGACGACTTCGACGGCCAGGCGAAAGCGCTGCGTGTCGGGGTGCGCTGCACGGACAGGCAGCGAGTGACCGTCGCCGCGACCGTGCGCGACAACGTGCTCGACGTGGCCAGCGTCGACGCCGGCCGCGACGCCCCGGGCGTGGTGTACCTCGCGTCAGCGGACGCTGCAATCCAGCGTGCGGCCGGCGTCGCGCGCATCACGGTCTTCGACCGCAACCTTCGACCGCTGGCCGAGCGGCTCGTCTTCCGCAATCGGCGCGCGCGCCTCGCGATCGGGACCGAGTTCGACAAGAAGGGTTATGCACCACGCGACCAGGTGGCGCTGTCGATCACGACACGCGACCTGTCGGGCCGCGCCGTGCCGGCCGAACTCGCGCTGTCGGTGGTGGACGATACGGTGGTCTCGTTCGCGGACGACAAGAGCGGGCACCTGCTGTCGAAGCTGCTGCTCGAGCCCGAACTGCCGGGCACGATCGAGGAGCCCAACTTCTACCTCGACCTGACCGAACTTGACAGCGCGCGGGCGCTCGACCTGCTGGTGGGCGCGCGCGGCTACCGGCGCTTCGACTGGTTCGCGGTGCTGCAGCCCGAACCACCGAGCCTCGCCGTGGCGCAGGCGCGTGGCAATCCGTTCGCACTGAATGCGATCGAAGGCGATCCGCGCCGTATGCGCGCCCTGCCGGCCGCCGCGCCGCCGATGCCGGCGCCACCCGATGCACATCGGCGCGATATGTCGGTGCTGGAACCTGGCGGGCGCGACCGGGGTGCCATCGCCGATGCGCTGCAAGGCGCCGCAGCCGAGATGATCGCGAGGCCGGTCGTCGGCCAGGCCGGGCGGCTCGAGCGACACGCGGACCAGGATTTCGCGCGCGCCGCGGCGAAGGTCGCGCAGGCCGTGCCCGAGGCAGGGGCCTGGGCCCCGGTGCGTATCTTTCCGCTGCCCGCCTTCGACCCCGACTTCGCAGGCCCGCGCGAGGACTACCGCGACACGGTGTTTTGGGCGCCCTCGGTGAGGACCGACGAGCGCGGCCGCGCGACGTTGAAGGTCGTGCTGTCCGATGCGGTGACCTCGTTCCGGGTCGTCGCCGAGGGCGTCGGCGGCGGCCTCGCCGGGCACGACGAGACCGTCTTCAAGTCGTCGCTGCCATTTTCGCTCGCGGTGAAGTTGCCGCTCGAGGTGTCGGCCGGCGACCAGCCGCTGATTCCGGTGCTGCTCAGCAACGAAAGCGCGCGCCCGCTGAACGTCAGGCTCGACGCCACGTTCGGCTCACTGATGACGCCGGCTGCCGGTGCCGGCGCTCTGGGCGCTGGTGATGCGTTCGCCGCCGGCCAGCGCAGGAGCCTGTACCTCCCGCTCGACGTGACAGGCACGCGCGGGGTGTCCGACGTGCGGCTGTCGGCGTCCGCCGGCGGCCGCGGCGACGAAGTCCGGCGCAGCATCCCCGTGGTGCCGGTCGGCTTCCCGCAGTGGTTCGAGCGCTCGGGCCGAATCACGGGCAGCGCGTTGCACGAAATCGACCTCGGCCAAGCGCGCGCGGGCAGCGTGCAGGCCCGCGTCACGGTGTACACGTCGACGTTGTCGACCAAGCTGTCGGGGCTGGACGGCATGCTGCGAGAGCCTACGGGCTGTTTCGAGCAGACCTCGTCGACCAACTATCCGAACGTGATGATCATGCGCTACTTGAAGCGGCACGATGTGGCCGACGCCACGCTGGTCGAGCGCTCGGGCAGGCTGCTCGACAGCGGCTACAAGAAATTGACCGGCTACGAGTCGCCGAAGAAGGGCTTCGAATGGTTCGGCGGCGACCCGGGCCATGAAGCGCTCACCGCCTACGGCTTGCTGCAGTTCGCCGACATGAAGGAGGTCTACGGCGCGGTCGACGCTGCCATGCTGGTGCGCACCGCGGCCTGGCTCAAGTCGCGACGCGACGGCAACGGCGGTTACCTTCGCGACGCGAAGGCGCTCGACAGCTTCGGCCGCGCGTCGCCGGAGGTGACCGACGCCTACATCACCTGGGCGCTGGCCACGGCCGGCGAAACCGGCCAAGAGCGCGAGGTCGTCAAGTCGGCACGCCTGGCCGAGACGACGCACGACGCCTACCTGCTCGCGCTGGCCACCGGCACGCTGCTGCAGCGAGTCGCTGGCCGTGCGCCGTCGAAGGCGGGGCTGGCGGCGGCCGCCAGGCTGTCCGCGATGCAGTCCGGCAGCGGCGCGTGGACGAACGCCGACCACTCGATCACACGCAGCGGCGGCGCCAACCTCGAGATCGAGACCACGGCGCTGGCGATCGTCGCGCTGCTCGAGGCCGACGGTCCGCTCGAGCCCGCGCGCAAGGGGGTTGCGTGGCTGCAGGACCATCGCGGTGGCTTCGGCCAGTGCGGCGCCACGCAGGCGACGGTGTTGGCGCTGAAGGCGCTGTCCCGGTTCGACGAGGTCACCCGCGTCGCCCCTCAGGCCGGCGCGGTGACGCTGGCGATCGACGGCGTCGTCGTCGCCGAGCAGACGTTCGAGGCCGGACGGCGCGAGCCGATCGTCTTCACCGGCTTCGACGACCGGCTCGCGCCGGGCAGGCATACCGTCACGCTCGGCTCGGGGTCCGCCGCGCCGCTGCCGTATTCGATGGCGATCGAATACCGCAGCACGGAACCGGCATCGTCGCCCGCGTCGGTCGTGGAACTGGCCAAAGCGCTGGCGAAGACGGACGTGAAGATGGGCGAGACCGTGCGCCTGCAGGCCGTCATCCACAACAAGTCGCCACGCGGCCAGCCGATGACACTCGCGCGGCTCGGCCTGCCGGGTGGCCTCACGTTCCAGAACTGGCAATTGAAGGACCTGCGCGAGAAAGGACAGATCGCGTTCTTCGAAACGCGTGCGCGCGAAGTCATCCTGTACTTCCGCGACCTGAAGCTGAACGAGGTGAAGAAGATCGCGATCGACCAGGTGGCCAGCGTGCCGGGCCGCTACACCGGGCCTGCCTCCTCGGCGCACCTCTATTACAACGACACCGACAAGAGCTGGGCGGCGCCGCTGCCAATTCGCATCACGCCGTAGCGCGAATGCCGGCGGCCCGCAATGGCATCGGCGGTTGACGGAACGCAATGCAGGCGCCGCACGGCGAGGTAGCGTCGCACCCGTGGATCGAAGGTGAGATGCGGAGGTTCGACATGCGGAGGATCATCAACGCGGCGGCTCGAGCCGCCATCGGGGCTGCGGCGATGGCGGCGAGCGCCACATGGGCGGGCCAGATCGACGCCGGCACCTACGTGCTGACCTTCGACGATGCGCTGGGCGCCCCGACGGTGAGCACATCGACCGGCGTGACGACCTATGCCTTTGCACCCTACACACGCGCCGAGGTCGCGAACCCCGGCGTCGTGCACCTGGCGGACAGTTTTGCGGCCTCGATCTCGGCGACGGGTGGCAGCGCCTTCTTCGTTCGGCCCGACGCCTCGTTCCCGATCTGGGCGGCGATCGGCATCTCCGACTTTCACGCCGTCCCGGACGACCAGCCTCCGCCATCGGACGCGGTGAGTCCGTATCCGAGCTATGACAGTGGCAGCCGCGGGAGCGCCGAAGCCACCGCCGTGGTCACCGCCGGCTCGGCGGTCGTCTCGGACCGCTCGACGCTGACCATCGACATGCACAGCGCGCTGTCCCAGGTCGTCGAAAACGCCGCCGCCGCTGGGGCGAGCGCGACCAGTGCACAGGTCACACTCGCAACGCAGGTGGAAGGTGTCGGGTCCTTGCTCAACCGGTGGTATTGCCCCGGCTGCCAGTACCTGGGCCCGGAAGATCCGGTGCCCGCGCTTGAATACCTGGGAACGTGGGCACCGAACGACATCGACGTCGCTGCCACGTTCGCGCCCGTGATCCATGTCGACGGCCGCTTCGTGGGCGCGGTGCCCGAGCCGTCGACGTTCGCGCTGCTCGCGGCCGGTCTGGCCGCTCTGTCCTGGCGGGGTCGGCCGTGGCGCCGTGGCGCGGCACCGAAGGCCGACCGGACCGCGTCGTGAATCGGCGCCATCGCGCGTGAGGCCGGTCACCGCCAGTCCGCCGCCGAAAGGAAGCCATTGCTCCGCAAGCGGCGTATTCGCGCTGCGCCTCGAAGCCACTTCGTCCGGCCCCACGGCCGCTCGATGACCGTCGCAATCCGTCCGTTTCACATCACGTTCACTGCCGATCGAGGCGGATCCGCTTCGATCGATGCTGCACGTGCCGGGCCCCGCACCACCATGCGGTTCGCCACCTATGTGCACGCCGCGGCAGATAGGCCGGGAGTTTCAAGCACCCGGTTCCGTCGCTCACTCGCTTGGGTCGGGCGCGGACAAACGCGATGGGGATCGCCCGGGGCGACGGGCGATGGCGGATTCACGCGCTGCACGGCGACGCCGCGCAGCTGATCGAGCGGCAGCACGGGCGAACGGAAAACACCGCAATTCGCCTCGGGCACGCGGCTCGCGCCTACTGCGCCGGGTCGCGGATCTCCCAGCGCACGGCATCGATCGCGGCCAGCAGTTCGGGCGGCAGCACGGTGCCCCAGGCGTCGATGTTCTGGTCGAGCTGGGCGATGCTGGTCACGCCG
>JAHECD010000087.1 GCA_024641945.1 Rubrivivax sp.
AGGCCGCCGGGCGAGTGCCTCCGCTCATGTCCCCCGGACTGGGCTGCGCCCAGCCCTCCTCCTTTACTTCGCTGCGGCACTCGCCCACCGTCCTCGGCCAGACACCGGGTGGGCGCGCCACCGTCGAAAAGCCTGCGCGTATCGGATCAGGGTGGCGGGGCGTTCTCTGGAGCGAAGTAAAGGAGGAGGGTCGGCCGCAGGCCCGCCCGGGGGACATGAGCGCAAGAGAGCGCCCCGGCGCCCTGATCCCGCACAAGGCTTCGAACGCGAATGCCCGCAACGGGCCGCGGGCTGCCGATCGGTTTCATGCGATCGAATGCAATCGGGTATGAGACGATCCTCGTTCCGCGGAGACCCCCTTTGAAAACCACCACTGCAAACTACCCACCGCTGCGCATCGGGATTCTTGGCGCGGCCAACATCGCGCGGCAGTTCGTGCGCGACGCCGCAGCGAGCCCGGCCGTGCGCATCGTTGCGGTGGCGAGCCGCAGCGCGGACACCGCCGCGGCCTTCGCGGCCGCCACGGGCATCGGCCGCCACCACGGCAGCTACGAGGCGCTGCTGGCCGATCCGGAGATCGATGCCGTCTATGTGCCGCTGCCGAACAGCCTGCACGCCGAATGGGCGGTCAAGGCCGCCGAGAGCTGCAAGCACGTGCTGTGCGAGAAACCGCTCGCGCTGGGCCTCGACGAGGCGCGCTCGATGTTCGACGCCGCGCGACGCCGCGGCGTGATGCTGCTGGAGGCCTACCCGTACTGGTTCCAGCCGCAGACGGGCGACATGATGTCGCTGCTTCGTGACGGCGCGATCGGCGAGGTGCGCTCGGTGCAGGCGAGCTTCGGCTTCACGCTGGCCAATGCCCAGACGAATATCCGCATGAAGCCCGACCTCGGCGGCGGTGCGCTGCTCGACGCCGGCAGCTATCCGCTGAGCCTGATCCGCCTGGTGATGGGCGAGGCGCCGCTGCGGGTGCAGGCCGATGCCAACTGGGCCGACAGCGGCGTGGACATCAGCATGGTGGCGACGCTGCACTACGCCGGCGGCCGGCGCGCGCAGATGTCGTGTGCCATGGATGCGGCCAACCACCGGCGCGCGACCATCGTGGGCAGCACTGGCACGATCGAGACCGAATACCTCAACCACACTGCCGTGCGACCCGGCAGCGACCCGCGGGGCTTCCTGCCGAGCCAGATGCGCGTGCGCCGCGGCACGGCGAACGTCGTGCCTTTCGAGGAAGTGGTGTCGAGTGTCGGGAGCGGATTCCGCTTTGCGGCCGAGGCCTTTGCCAAGGTCGTGGCAGAGCGTGACCGCGGCGCCGTCGAGCGTGCCGCCCAGGCCAGCCTGGACATCGCCGCCACGCTCGAGACGCTGGCACGCAGCGCCCGCCTGGGTCACGCTCTCGACGTGCCATCGAGCAGGCTGCGCTGACGATGGCCGGCGCGCAGTGTCGCGACCGACTGTCGTGCGGTGGCGTCAGCGTGCGCGGCGGCGCTGTTGCCAGGCCAGCAGTTCGCCGACGATGCCCTTGCGGAACGCGAGCACACAGACGACGAAGATCACCCCGATGATCACGGTGACCCAGGATCCGACGCGGTCGGCCAGGAAGTCCTGCAGGCCGATGATCGTGAAGGCGCCGATCACCGGGCCCGCAAACGTGCCCATGCCGCCGAGCAGCGTCATCAGCACGACCTCGCCCGACAGCGACCAGTGCGCGTCGCTGAGCGTCGCGAAGCCGAGCACGACGGTTTTTAAAGAGCCTGCCAGGCCGGCGATGGCGGTCGACAGCACGAACGCCATCAGCTTGTAGCGGTCGACGTCGTAGCCAAGCGAGATGGCGCGCGGCTCGTTCTCGCGGATCGCCTTGAGTACCTGTCCGTACGGCGAGTGGACGACCCGGACGATGAACAGGAACACCGCCACGAAGACCGCCAGCACGGTGTAGTACATGACCAGCGGGTTGCTCAGCGGGAACAGGCCGAACAACTGCCCGCGTGGCACGCCCTGCAGCCCGTCTTCGCCGCCGGTGAACTTCAACTGCAGCCAGACGAAATACACCATCTGCGCCATGGCCAGCGTGATCATCGCGAAATAGATGCCCTGGCGCCGGATGGCGATCAGGCCGACGACCAGGCCGAGCACGGCCGCGAACACGGTGCCGGCGAGGAGGCCTATTTCCGGCGGCATGCCGGCGCTGCGCACGAGCCAGCCCGTCGCGTAGGCGGCTGCGCCGAAGTAGGCCGCGTGCCCGAAGGACAGCAAGCCCGTGTATCCGAGGAGCAGGTTGAACGCGCACGCGAAGATCGCGAAACACAGCGCCTTCATCATGAAGACGGGATACAGGCCGATGAACGGTGCGGCAATCAGCAGCACGAGGCCGACCACCCAGGTCAGGCGGGCCGACGGCGAGATGGCGGAAGTGCCTGGAGTGCTCATCATTGTTCCTTGCCGAACAGGCCGGCCGGCCGGATCACCAGCACGATCGCCATGATGAGAAAGACAACGACATTCGACGCCTCGGGGTAGAAGACCTTGGTCAGGCCTTCGATCAGCCCAAGCGCCAGGCCGGTGAGGATCGAGCCGAGGATCGACCCCATGCCGCCGATCACGACGACGGCGAAGACGACGATGATGAGCTGGCTGCCCATCAGCGGCGTGACCTGGATCACCGGGGCGGCGAGCACGCCGGCCAGCGCGGCCAGGCCGGCGCCGCCGGCGTAGGTGAGCGTCACCAGCATCGGCACGTTGATGCCGAACGCCTGCACCAGCGCCGGGTTTTCGGTGCCAGCGCGCAGCGTGGCGCCCAGGCGTGTCTTCTCGATCACGAACCACGTGCCCAGGCACACCGCGAGCGAGGCAAAGACGATGAAGCCGCGGTAGTTGGGCAGGATCATGAAACCGAGGTTGGTGGCGCCGCGCAGCAGGTCGGGCACCGGATAGCTCTGGCCCGACACGCCGTACTGGTCGCGGAAGATGCCCTCCGCGATGAGCGCGAGGCCGAAGGTCAGCAGCAGCCCGTAGATCGGGTCGATCTTGTAGAGGTGCTTGAGCAGCGTGCGCTCGACGAGCGCGCCGAGCGCGCCCACGACGAGCGGCGCCAGCACGAGCGCCGCCCAGAAATTGATGCCGAACTTTTCCATCCCGATCCAGGCGACGTAGGCGCCGATCATGTACAGCGCGCCGTGCGCGAAGTTCACGATGCCCAGCAGACCGAAGATGACGGCCAGCCCCAGGCTCAGCATTGCGTAGAACGAGCCGTTGACCAGGCCCAGCAGCAGCTGGCCCAGGAAGGCCTGGATGGGAATGCCGAAGATATCCATGGGTCGGGGCGGTCAGGGCGCGGGGAGGCTGACCACGCCGTCATCGCCCGTGGGCGGCGCCGGCGTGGTCGGTGGCTGGCGTCAGCGCGTCACTTCCAGAGCGCGCACTTCGTTTCGGCCTTCGTCGTCCAGGCTTCTTCGCCCTTGAACGTGTACGCGATCTTGTAGTAGTCCCACGGCTCGGTCGACTCCGCGGGCGTCTTCACCTGCATCAGGTACATGTCGTGCACCATCAGGCCGTCGCCGCGGAGGTAGCCGCCCTTGGCGAAGATGTCGTTCACCTTCGACTTGCGCATCTGCGCGAGCACCTTGCCTGCGTCGTCGCTGCCCACGGCCTTGACCGCGTTCAGGTATTGCAGCGCGGCCGAGTAGTCGCCCGCCTGCACCGACGAAGGCATGCGCTTGATCTTCTCGAAGAACTTGCGGCTCCACGCGCGTGTCTCGGCATCGCGGTTCCAGTACCAGCTGTCGGTCAGGTACATGTTCTGCGTGTCCTTCAGGCCCAGCGCATGGATGTCGTTGATGAACATCAGCAGGCCGGCGAGCTTCATCGACTTGGTGATGCCGAACTCGTTGGCCGCCTTGATCGAGTTGACGGTGTCGCCGCCGGCGTTGGCCAGCCCGAGGATCTGGGCCTTGCTGCTCTGCGCCTGCAGCAGGAACGACGAAAAGTCGTTTGTCGACAGCGGGTGCTTGACCGAGCCGACGACGGTGCCGCCGGCCGCCTTCACGACCGCGGAGGTGTCGTCCTGCAGCTGCTGGCCGAACGCGTAGTCGGCGGTCAGGAAGTACCAGCTCTTGCCGCCCGACTTGACGACGGCGTTGCCCGTGCCCTTGGCGAGCGCCACCGTGTCGTAGGCCCAGTGGATCGTGTACGGCGTGCACTGGTCGTTCGTCAGCGCCGAGGTGGCCGCGCCGACCGAGATGAACGGCTTCTGCTTCTGCGCCGCGACCTTGGACATGGCCAGGTTGGTGCCCGAGCTGGTGCCGCCGATCAGCATGTCCAGACCCTGCGTGTCGAACCACTCGCGTGCCTTGGTGGCGGCGATGTCGGCCTTGTTCTGGTGGTCGGCGACGAGCAGTTCGATCTTCTTGCCGTTGATCGCGCCGCCCATGTCCGCGATGGCCATGCGGATCGCCTCTGCTCCCGCCGGCCCGTCGATGTCGGCATACAGACCGGACATGTCGGTGATGAAGCCGATCCGGATCACGTCACCGGAGACCTGCGCCTGTGCGCCGCCGGCGCCGAACATCGTGGCCGCGGCAATGCCGCACGCGGCGGCCATCTTCTTGAGTTTCATCGGGTTCTCTCCTGGAGTTTGGGGGGGGTGGGTGGCGTCAGACGCCGAGGTATTCGTGCAAACGGTCGATCTGACCTGGCAGCTCGGCCTGCGTGAACTCTTGCAGCATGCGGCCGTGCTCCATCACGAAGAAGCGGTCGGCCAGCGGTGCGGCGAAGCGGAAGTTCTGCTCCACCATGACGATCGTGTAGCCCTCGCGGCGCAACGCGGTCACGGTCTCGGCGAGTTTCTGCACGATCACCGGGGCCAGGCCTTCGGAAATCTCGTCGAGCAGCAACAGGCGTGCACCGGTGCGCAGGATGCGCGCCACCGCCAGCATCTGCTGCTCGCCGCCGGAAAGCCGCGTGCCCTGGCTCTGCGCGCGCTCCTGCAGGTTGGGGAACATGGCGTAAATCTGGTCGAGGCCCATGCCGCCGGGGGCCAGCGTGGGCGGCAGCAGCAGGTTCTCCTCGGCCGACAAGCTCGAGAAGATGCCCCGCTCTTCGGGGCAGTAGCCGATGCCCAGGCGCGCAATGCGGTGCGGGCTCTGCGCGATGACTTCCTGCCCGTGCACCTTGATGGAGCCCTTGCGGGCACCGATCAGCCCCATCACGGCGCGCAGCGTGCTGGTGCGGCCGGCACCGTTGCGGCCGAGCAGCGTGACCACCTCGCCCTCGCGGACGTCGAAGTTCACGCCGTGCAGCACGTGCGATTCGCCGTACCAGCCGTGCAGGTCGCGCACCTCGAGCATCGGCGTGGCCATCAGTGGGCTCCTTGCAGGGCCACGTCGGCGCTGCCCATGTAGGCCTCGACGACGGCCGGGTTGCTGGACACCTCGGCATACGGCCCTTCGGCGAGGGTGGCGCCGCGCTGCAGCACCGTGATCGTGTCGGCGATGCTCGAGACGACGCTCATGTTGTGCTCCACCATCAGCACCGTGCGGTTGGCGGCCACCTTCTTGATGAGCTGACGGATGCGGTCCACGTCCTCCAGCCCCATGCCCTGCGTCGGCTCGTCCAGCAGCATCAGTTCCGGGTCCATCGCCAGCGTGGTGGCGATCTCCAGTGCGCGCTTGCGGCCGTAGCTGAGCTCGACGGTCGGCGTCTGCGCGTAGTCTTCGAGGTCCACCGCGCGCAGCAACTCCAGCACGCGGACATTGAGCGGCTCCAGGCTGCTCTCGGGGCGCCAGAAGTGGAACGACGTGCCCAGCTTGCGCTGCAGCGCGACCCGCACGTTCTCCAGAACGCTGAGGTGCGGGAAGACTGCCGAGATCTGGAACGAGCGGATGATGCCGCGCCGTGCGATGTGGGCCGGGGCTTCGCCCGTGATGTCCTCGCCATTGAACAGGATGTGCCCGGCGGTCGGCTTGATGAACTTGGTGAGCAGGTTGAAGCAGGTCGTCTTGCCCGCGCCGTTGGGGCCGATGAGCGCGTGGATGGTGCCGCGCCTGACACGAAGGTTGACGTGGTCCACGGCCACGAAGCCCTTGAACTCCTTGGTCAGGTCACGTGTCTCGAGGATGACGTCCGGCTTCATTCTGCTCCGTGGGCGGACTGCCGCCGCGGGTGGGATGACGAGGAGTCTACGGGCATTCGATGCGGACTCCGGGCCCCGCTTTCCCTGAGGCCGGGCGTGCGAAGGGTCACGAATCCCCTTCGCACGTCGTGCTGTTTGCCTTGCGTCCCTGCGCCCGGGCGGCTCGACATTCAAGTCCCTGCGGCGCCCGGCCGAAAAGCTTGGCGAGGGCGTCCGAGGGCACCCGGCAGCAGGGAGTTCCAGGGAATGTCGTCAACGGTCAGCGTCAGCAGCTTGAAGGTCGGGATGTTCATCCATCTCGACCTCGGCTGGATGTCGCATCCATTTCCGCTGTCGAGCTTCAAGATCACGACGCAGCAGCAGATCGACACGATTCGCGGGCTCGGCCTGAAGCAGGTTCGCTGGCTGCCGGAAAAGAGCGACCTGGTGGACGACACGGTTGAGGACACCGAAGCCGAGGACGCCGTCGCGGTTGCGCCGGCGCAGCCCGTCCCCGAGACACCCCAGCAGACCGTCGCACGCGAACGCCGCGAAACGCTGGCACGCCAGCGCGAAGCCGCCCAGTTGTGCGAGAGCCAGTACCACGAGGCCGGCCTGGCCTGGCGCGAGGCGTTCGACCTCGTCCTGCTGCAGCCCGAGGCCGCGCGGCGCGAGACCGAGTCGTTGACCCAGGCCTTGCTCGACAAGATGCTGGTCGAGGGCGAGATGTGCATTCGTGTACTCAATGCCGCATCGGGCGACCGGGCGACCGCGCATGCGATGAATGTCGCCGTGATCGCGCTCCTGATGGGGCGCACCTTCGGCCTCGGGGCGAGCGAGATGAGCGACCTCGGCGTGGGCGCGTTGCTGCACGATGTCGGCAAGCTCGAACTGCCCGAGCGCCTGCGCCACCACGATGAGCGGTTCGGCGCCGTGGAGACGCAGTCGTATCGCGAGCACGTGGCGCTGGGTGTCTCGCAGGGCCGCCGCATGGGGCTGAGCGCCGGGGCGCTGATGGTGATCGCGCAACACCACGAACATGCCGACGGCAGCGGCTTTCCGCTGCGCATCGGCGGCGAGCGCATGACCGCCGCGGCGCGCATGGTCTCGCTCGTCAACCGGTTCGACAACCTGTGCAATCCGGCCGTGCTCTCGCGCGCGCTCACGCCGCACGAGGCCCTGTCGACGATGTTCGCGCAGGCGCGCTCCAAGTTCGACGCGACGATGCTGAACGCGTTCATCCGCATGATGGGCGTGTACCCCGCGGGTTCGGTGGTGCAGCTGACCGACGACCGTTACGCCCTCGTGGTGAGTGTCAATTCGTCGCGCCCGCTCAAGCCGCGGGTCCTGGTGCACGACCCGGCGGTGCCGCGTGACGAGGCGCTGCATCTCGACCTGGAGTCGGTTCCCGACGTGGGCATCCGCCGCAGCATCCGTGCGGCGCAGTTGCCGCCGGCGGCGATGGACTATCTGGCGCCGCGCGCGCGCGTGGCGTACTTCTTCGAGGCCGCGAACGTGGTGCCGACCTCACGCGACGAGGAGGAATTCGCGTGACGTCGGCGGTCGGCGCACCCCCGGACATCGAGCGTTCGTGCCACGTTGCGGTGCAGGCGTGGGTGTCGCTCGTCCACAGCCTTCCGGACGCCACGTGGGTCGTCGACGGTGCCACGATGCGGGTGGTGGCGGCGAATCCGGCAGCGCACGCGCTGCTCGGGCACGCCGCCAACGCGCTCGTAGGTGAGCGTGCCGACGTGCTCGTCTTCACACCCGAGGACCTGGCCTACTGGGACGATGCCGCCTGTGGCCGTGCGGGCACGCTCGAATCCGAAGCCACCGTGAGTGCGGCCGATGGTCGCACGGTGCACGTCATGCGCAGCATCCGTGCCTTCCAGGGCGGGCCGGGCGACGGCACCTACTACACCGTCGTGCTGACCGACCTGACCGTGCGCCGGCTGGCCGAAGACCGGCGCGAGCAGGCACTTGCGGAACTGCAGGCCACGCTCGAATCGACCGCCGACGGCATCCTCGTCACCGACCTGGGTGGCCGCATCCGCGTCTTCAATCACCGGTTCGCGGAAATCTGGGCCATTCCCGCCGACCTGCTTGCGGCGCACGAGGACGACTCGGTGCACGAGTGGCTGCGCCGCAGCGTGACCGACGCCGAGGGTTACGAGGGCCGCCTGCGGGCGATCTCGAATGCCACGCTGATGAGCGCCAGCGACCGCCTGATCCTGCATTCCGGACAGATCGTCGAGCGTGTCACGCAGCCGCTGTGGGTGCGCGGCCGGCCCATGGGCCGTGTGTACTCGTTCCGCGACCTGTCCGAACGCATCGCCGCGGACCAGCGCATCGCCGAGCTGTCGCACACCGATGCCATGACCGGCCTGCCCAACCGGTCCGAGCTCACGGCAGCGGTCGAGCGTGCCAGTGCGCAGATCAAATCGAAGGGCGGCCAGTTTGCGCTGATGCTGGTCGACCTGGATCGATTCCGCAGCATCAACGATTCGCTCGGTACCGCGACCGGCGACCGCGTACTGATGGAGGTGACCCGCCGGCTGCGCGAATGCATGCGCCAGGGCGACGTGGTGGCGCGCATGGGAGGCGATCAGTTCGCGCTGCTCGTGCACCATGCCGATCCCGCTGCGGCGGAGACCGCCGCGAAGCGCGTGATCGACACCGTGTCGCAGCCGAGCAGCGTGGATGGCATGCAGTTCACGTTGACCTGCAGCATCGGCGTGGCGATGTGCCCGACCCATGGCCGCACGCTCGACGAACTGCTGGGCAACGCCGAGGAGGCCATGCGCCGGGTGAAGCAGGCCGGGCGCGGCAGCTGGCGGGTCCACAACATGCGCCGCGAGGAAGACCGGCGCGTCGAGATGCGGCTCGACCACGCGATGCGCCAGGCCCTCGCCGGCGATCGCTTCCGTCTGCACTACCAGCCGCAGGTGGACATGGCCACCGGCGTGATCGTCGGCGCCGAGGCGCTGATCCGCTGGCGTGATGCCGAGTTCGGCGGTGACGTTTCGCCGGCCCGCTTCATCCCGGTGGCCGAGCAGAGCGGCCTGATCATCGCGATCGGCGATTGGGTCATGACCGAAGCGGTACGCCAGGCTGCGCAATGGGTGCGCCAGGGCTGGCGCGTGCCGGTGGCGATCAACGTGTCGGCGCTGCAGTTCCAGCAGCCGGTCTTCGTCGACCGCGTGGCCGCGGTGCTGGCCGCGCACGGACTCGAGCCGCAATGGCTCGAGCTGGAACTCACCGAGTCGATCCTGGTGCACGACGCCGCGGATACGCTGAACCGCCTGAATGCCTTGGCCCGCCTGGGCGTGCGCCTGTCGATCGACGATTTCGGCACCGGTTACTCGAGCCTGTCGTACCTGAAGCGCTTCCCGATCGGAAAACTCAAGATCGACCGCAGCTTCGTGCGCGGGCTGCCCGACGACGAGAGCGACGCGGGCATCGTGCGCGCGATCCTGCAGATGGCCAAGGCCCTCGGCATGAAGGTCATCGCCGAAGGCGTGGAAACCGAAGGCCAGCGCCAGTTCCTTCAGGCGGCCGGCTGCAGCGAGTTCCAGGGCTTCCTGTATGCGCCGGCACTCGACAGCCGGCGCTTCGAGGAGCGCCTGCCCGTGCACGTGGACGAACCCGAAACCCTTCCGTTCCGGCTCGTGCAGGCCTGAGCCCACGGCGCGGGAGCGCCCGCTGCATGGGCGTGCACAATCGATGCCGGGTCCATTCCGGGAGCGGCGTCCATGTACCGATTCAAGAGCAAGGCCACCGGCGATACGATCATGCTCGCGCCGCAGGGCGACATGTTGCTGCGCCTGATTGGGCGCGAGCCCTCGGTGCAGGGCATCATCGAACCGGCGGACATGCCCGCAGCAATCGACGCGCTGCACCGTGCGGTGGCCGACGACGAGGCCGCACGACGCGACAGCGGGGCCGACGAGCCTGGGGACGACGCCGGCACGGGCCGAGACCCGGTATCCCTGCGCCGCCGCGTGTGGCCGATGGTCGAGATGCTCAAGCGGGCCTTGGCCGAGGGCGAGCCGGTGGTCTGGGGCGTGTAATCGGCAAGATGCAGGAAGGGGGTCGATGCGATGAAACTCACGAGCCAGAGCTGGACCAACGGGGACCGGATTCCTTCGCGCTATGCCGCCGGTCGGCTGGCTGCCGACGGCAGTGTCACGTTTTCCGACAACGTCAACCCGCACCTCGCCTGGTCCGAACTGCCCGCGGGCACCCGGTCACTGGTGCTCATCTGCCATGACTTCGACGTGCCGAGCCGCGGCGACGACGTCAACCAGGCCGACCGCGAGGTGCCCGCCGATCTGCCGCGGGTCGATTTTTTCCACTGGGTGATGATCGACCTGCCGCCCGTGCCGAGCGAGATTGCCGAGGGCGAGTACAGCCGCGGTTTCACCGCGCGGGGCAAGCCGGGCCCGCAGACGCTGCGTGGGGCGCGGCATGGCCTGAACGACTACACGGGTTGGTTCGCCGGCGATGCCGAGCGGTCGGGCCGCTATTTCGGCTACGACGGGCCGTTCCCGCCGTTCAACGATTCGCTCGTGCATCACTACGTCTTCACGCTGTATGCGCTGTCGGTCGGGCGTCTGCCGGTCGAGGGTGACTTCACCGGGCACGAAGTGCGTCAGGCACTTGCCGGGCATACGCTGGGCGCCGCCACCTTCTCGGGCACCTATACCCTCAACCGTCGCCTGGTCGGCTGACGGTGCAGGCCACCCGCGTCTTTGCCATCCGGCATGGTGAGACGGCCTGGAATGCCCAGTCGAGGGTGCAGGGCCAGCTCGACATCGGATTGAACGCCGTCGGCCGTGCGCAGGCGCAGCGCTTGCGGCCGGCGCTGGAGGGCGAATCCTTCACTGCGGTCTATGCAAGCGACCTGCTGCGGGCACGCGAGACCGCCGAGGCCTTTGCGGTTCCCGCGGGCTTGGCCGTGCAGACCGACCGCGGCCTGCGCGAGCGTGCTTTCGGCACCTTCGAAGGCCTCACGTATGCGGAGATCGAGCAGCGCTGGCCGCAGGATTCGCAGCGCTGGCGCCGACGCGAGCCGGCCTTCGCCCCCGAGGGCGGCGAGTCGCTGGAGGACTTTCAGGCCCGCGCGGTGCAGGCGGCCGCGCGCCTGGCCGCGGCCCATGGCGGCGAGACCATCGCCCTCGTGGCCCATGGCGGTGTGCTCGATGCGCTGTACCGCGCGGCCACCCGCGCCGGGCTTTCGGCGCCGCGCACCTGGGAACTCGGCAACGCCAGCATCAACCGCCTTCTGTACAGCGCCGAGGGTTTCGTGCTCGTCGGATGGAACGACCGGCAGCACCTCGATATCTGATGCCGGCGAGCGGGTTGCCCGGCCGTGCGTGCAGGGATTCGCGGAGTCCGCTCCACACGGGGTGGATGCTGGCGGACCGTGCGTGACTTGAACGCGGCCCGATCGCATCCATCTGTGGTCGTGGTCGTTCTCTGGCCGAGGAGCCTCGTCATGTGGAAGCGCATTTCCGTCCTGTGGTCCCTGGTCAAGGGCGATGCCCGCCTGTTGTGGCGCGCGTTGCGGCATCCGGGAGCACCGGGCTGGCTCAAGCTCGGCACGCTGGGCATCGTGCTCTACGTGATCTCGCCGGTGGACCTGATCCCCGACGTGCTGCCGGTGATCGGCGTACTGGACGACATCGTCATCGTGCCGCTGGCCATCTCTTGGCTGGTCGCCCGGCTGCCGGCGCACATCCGGGCCGATATCGGCACTGCCGGCGCGCCGCCGAGCCGGGGCCCCGGCTGACGCGCTCGATAATGGGGCCATGAATGCCCCGCTGAAGAACGACACTTTCCTGCGCGCGTGCCTGCGCCAGCCCACAGAGCACACACCCGTCTGGCTGATGCGACAGGCGGGGCGTTACCTGCCGGAATATTGCGCCACGCGCGCCCGGGCCGGCAGCTTCATGGGGCTGGCGACCAACGTGGATTACGCCACCGAGGTCACCCTGCAACCGCTCGAGCGTTACCCGCTCGATGCCGCCATCCTGTTCAGCGACATCCTGACCGTGCCCGACGCGATGGGCCTGGGCCTGAGCTTCGCCCAGGGCGAGGGACCGCGCTTCGCCACGCCGGTGCGCGACGAGGCTGGCGTGGCCGCGCTTGCGGTGCCCGACCTGGACAAGCTGCGGTACGTCTTCGACGCCGTGACGTCGATCCGCAAGGCGCTCGACGGGCGCGTGCCGCTGATCGGTTTTTCGGGCAGCCCCTGGACGCTCGCCTGCTACATGGTCGAAGGCGCCGGCTCCGACGACTACCGCCTCGTCAAGACGATGCTCTATGCGCGGCCCGACCTGATGCACCGCATCCTCGACGTCAATGCGCGCGCGGTGGCGGCCTACCTGAATGCGCAGATCGACGCCGGCGCGCAAGCTGTGATGGTGTTCGACTCGTGGGGGGGCGTGCTCGCCGATGGCGCGTTCCAGCGGTTCAGCCTCGACTACACCCGGCGGGTCGTGGCCGCCCTGCAACGGGAGAAGGACGGCCGCCGCATTCCCTGCATCGTCTTCACCAAGGGTGGAGGGCCGTGGCTCGACGAGATCGCCGCCTGCGGGGCGGACGTCGTCGGGCTGGACTGGACGGTCAACCTCGGGGCGGCACGCGCGCGGGTCGGCGATCGGGTCGCGCTTCAGGGCAACCTGGACCCGAACATCCTGTTCGCGCCGCCCGCGGTGGTGGCCCGTGAAGCGAGGGCCGTCCTGGACAGCTTCGGCCGCCCGCAGCGTACGGCGTCCGAAGGCGGCGCCTGGGACGGCCACATCTTCAACCTGGGCCATGGCATCAGCCAGTTCACGCCGCCAGACCATGTGGCGGCACTGGTCGAGGCGGTGCATTCGCACTCGCGCACATTGCGTGCCGCGCCGTAGCAGACCCCGAGCGCGCGAAAACGCGCCACCGGGGCGGTGAGTGAGCGCTCAGGGCTTGACTTATCCCCAAAAAACGGATGGGCCGACGGCTAGGCTGTCAGGGTGCGGTGCAATATGGGGTAAGCCCTAGTATCAACGCTAAGTTGTTGATTTTCCTGACTTCCCGGCGATGCTGCTAAATCAGGCAATCCAGCGGCGAGCACGGCAGATCAATGGTTTGGCCGCAATCCGAGTGGGTTGCCCACAATGTTATCCACAAAAGCAGTGGACAGCCCTGAAAGTGCTTAAGGATCAGTAACTTGGCGTTGATTCCTCGAATGTCACCGAGCTTTCGTGCGCAACCTCACGGAGGTCGACTCTGACCTCCGCGCATCGGGTGGCCGTGGCCGTGGACACGCCGCAACATGCAGGGCTGGGCGGCGCACTGGATTACGTGGCAGCCGGGCCGCTGGAGCCCGGGCAGCTGGTACGGGTGCCGCTGGGGCGGCGCACGGTCACCGGGATCGTGTGGTCGCCGGGCGCCGCAGCTTCTGCCGTCCTCGATACGGCGCTGCGCCCCGTGGCCGAAGCCGTCGCGGACCTGGCGTCGCTGCCGCCCACCTGGCTGCAACTGGTGGAATTTGCCGCCGGTTACTACCAGCGGGGATTGGGCGAGCTGGCCCTGGCGGTGTTGCCGCCTGAACTGCGCAAGCTCACCGCGCTTCAGATCGACAAGCGGGTGGCCCGTCTGGTGAAGGCGTCGACGCGGCATGACGGCCCCGCAATGGGCGATGTCGCCGGCGGACCCGGAGCGGCCGGGCCGAACCCGCCTGCGCTGACACCGGAGCAGGCGGCGGCGGTCGACGCGCTGTCCGCCGACGCCCGTCCGGCGCTGCTTTTCGGCGCGACCGGCAGCGGCAAGACCGAGGTCTACCTGCGCGCCGCGCAGCGTGCGCTCGACGCCGGGCGGCAGGTGCTGGTGCTCGTGCCGGAGATCAATCTCACGCCGCAACTCGAGGCGCGGTTCGCCGAGCGCTTTCCACGGCACCGGCTGGTCTCGCTGCACAGCGCCCTGACGCCGGCACAGCGTCTGAAGAACTGGCTGCTGGCGCATCTGGGGCAGGCCGATCTGGTGCTCGGCACACGCCTGGCGGTCTTCACGCCCCTGGCGCGCCCAGGACTGATCGTCGTCGACGAAGAGCACGACCCGTCGTTCAAGCAACAGGAAGGTGCGCGTTATTCGGCGCGCGACCTGGCGGTGTACCGCGCGCACATCGAGCGGATTCCGGTCGTGCTCGGGTCGGCCACGCCGTCGCTGGAAAGTTGGCAGCGCTGCATCGAGGGCCGGTACCGGCGTCTGGACATGCCGCAGCGCATTGGCGGCGGTGCGATGCCGGCCGTGCGCCTGCTCGACATGAACCAGCAACCCAAGGAGCGTGGCCAGAACGCGCCTGCGCTCGCCGCACCCCTGCTGCGCGCGATCGAGCAGCGCATCGAGCGCGGCGAACAGAGCCTGCTGCTGCTCAATCGGCGCGGCTATGCGCCGGTGCTGCACTGCGGCGCCTGTGCCTGGAAGAGCCAGTGCCCACATTGCAGCGCGTGGCGTGTCTTCCACAAGCTCGACCGCACGCTGCGCTGCCACCACTGCGGTTTCACCGAGCGGGTGCCGCGTGCCTGCCCGGACTGCGGCAACCTCGACATCGCACCCATCGGGCGCGGCACCGAGAAACTCGAGGAGCAGCTCGCGGCCCTGCTGCCCGGGGCCCGTGTGGCCCGCATCGACGCCGATACGACGCGTCTCAAAGGCACGCTCGACGCACAGCTCGCGGCCGTGCATGCCGGCGAGGTGGACGTGCTGGTGGGCACGCAGATGGTGACCAAGGGGCACGACTTCCGCCGCATCACGCTGGTGGCCGCGGTCAACCCCGACGGCGCGCTCTTCGCCAGCGACTTCCGTGCCGCCGAGCGCCTGTTCTCGCTGCTGCTGCAGGCCGCCGGTCGCGCCGGGCGCGATGCCGAGGCCGCCGAGCGCAGCGAGATGTGGCTGCAGACCTGGCATCCGCAGCACGCGCTGTACGCCGCGCTGCGGCGCAACGATTTCGCCGCCTTCGCGACCCAGCAGCTGGCCGAACGCCAGGCCGCCGGACTGCCGCCGTTCGTGCACCTCGCGCTGCTGCGCGCCGAGGCGCGCACGCCGCAAGCGGCCGCGGCCTTCCTGCGCGACGCCGCACAGACGGCCACCGACCTGCCCGATGCGCCGCACGTGATGGTCTATCCGCCCGTGCCGCCCCCCGTGGCGCGCGTGGCCGATGTCGAGCGCATGCAGATGCTCGTGGAGTCCGGCTCGCGCGTGGCGTTGCAACGCTTCCTTGCGGCCTGGCTACCGCAGTTGAACGCCATGCGCGGGGCCCACAAGGGCGTGCTTCGCTGGGCGGTGGACGTCGACCCGCTCGGCATCTGAGCGCCCGGCAGGCTCAGAACGCCGAAATGCCCGTGATCGCGCGCCCGAGGATCAGGGCGTGGATGTCGTGCGTGCCCTCGTAGGTGTTCACGACTTCGAGGTTGACGAGGTGCCGCGCGACGCCGAACTCGTCGCTGATGCCGTTGCCGCCGAGCATGTCGCGTGCCGTGCGGGCAATGTCGAGTGCCTTGCCGCAGCTGTTGCGCTTCATGATCGACGTGATCTCCACGGCGGCCGTGCCCTCGTCCTTCATGCGGCCCAGGCGCAGGCAGCCCTGCAGGCCGAGCGTGATCTCGGTCAGCATGTCGGCCAGCTTCTTCTGGACGAGCTGGTTGGCCGCCAGCGGCTTGCCGAACTGTTGGCGGTCGAGCACGTACTGGCGGGCGCGCTGGTAGCAGTCCTCGGCCGCACCCAGCGCGCCCCAGGCAATGCCGTAGCGCGCGCTGTTCAGGCAGGTGAACGGGCCCTTCAGGCCGCGCACGTCGGGGAAGGCGTTCTCCTCGGGGCAGAACACGCCGTCCATCACGATCTCGCCGGTCAGGCTGGCGCGCAGGCCCACCTTGCCGTGGATCGCCGGTGCACTGAGGCCCTTGGCACCCTTGTCGAGGATGAAGCCGCGGATCGCCCCTTCGTCGTCCTTGGCCCAGACGAGAAAGACGTCGGCAAACGGGCTGTTGCTGATCCACATCTTGGCGCCCGACAGGCTGTACCCGCCGGCCACCTTCTTCGCCCGCGTGACCATGCTGCCGGGGTCGGAGCCGTGGTTCGGCTCGGTCAGGCCGAAGCAGCCGATCCACTCGCCGGTGGCGAGCCGGGGCAGGTACTTCTGCTTCTGCGCTTCGGTGCCGAATTCGAAGATGGGCACCATCACGAGCGAGCTCTGCACGCTCATCATCGAGCGGTAGCCGGAATCCACCCGTTCGACCTCGCGCGCAATGACGCCGTAGCAGACGTAGTTCAGGCCCGCGCCGCCGTAGGCCTCGGGGATCGTCGGACCGAGCAGGCCGAGCTCGCCCATTTCGCGGAAGATGGCCGGGTCCGTCTGGCCGCTGCGGAACGACTCGGTCACGCGCGGCGCCAGCCGCTCCTGGCAGTAGGCGTGCGCGGCGTCCTGCACCGCGCGCTCGTCGGCGGTCAGTTGCCCGGCAAGTTGCAGCGGGTCGCTCCAGTCGAAGGATGCCTTGGCTTGGGCCATGGGGGGATGCTCCTGATGAAAGTGAATGGCGGGTTCGTCCGGCCCGGGTGATCAGTCGGGCACGACGGCGGTGGCCTCGATCTCGACCTTGGCGCGATCTTCCATCAGGGCGCCGACCTGCACCGCCGACATGGCGATATCGTAGTGGCCGATCAGCTCTCGAAAGGCCTTGCCGATCGCCGGCCCGGCCGCGAGATAGTCGCGTTTGTCGGTCACGTACCAGGTCATCCGTGTCAGGTGCGCCGGCTTAGCGCCGGCGGCTTCGAGCACGGCGACGATATTGAGCAGCGCCTGCCGCACCTGCCCGGCAAGGTCGTCGGTGTGGAACTGCTGCTGCGCGTCCCAGCCGATCATGCCGGCGACAAAGACGGTGCGGCCGCGCGCGGCCACGCCATTGGCATAGCCCTTGGGGCGCGGCCAGCCGGCGGGGAGCAGGGCATGCATGGCGTCGGGTCTCCTGTGGTCGGGGATCGGGGTCGATGATGTCATGCCGCCTCGTGCAGCTTGAAGCGCTGCAGTTTGCCGGTCTGCGTGCGCGGCAGCTGGTCGACGAAGACCACCGCGCGTGGATATTTGTACGGCGCGACGGTCTGTTTCACGTGATCTTGCAACGCCTTCACCATGTCTGCGCCCGGCTTCTGGCCGGCGCGCAGCACGACGAAGGCCTTGACGATCTGTCCGCGCTCGGCATCGGGGGCACCGATCACGCCGCACTCGGCCACGGCCGGGTGCGACAGCAGCGCGTCCTCGACCTCGGGTGACGCGATGTTGTAGCCGGCCGAGACGATCATGTCGTCGGTGCGTGCGTGGAAGTGGAAGTAGCCGTCGGCGTCGACGACGTACGCGTCGCCGGTCACGTTCCAGCCGTCCTGCACGTAGGTACGCTGGCGTTCGTCGGCGAGGTAGCGGCAGCCGGTCGGGCCCTTCACGCGCAGCCTGCCCACGGTGCCCGCAGGCACGCGTCGCCCGGCGTCGTCGACCACCTCGGCACGGTAGCCGGGCACGGGCACGCCGGTGGCGCCGGGGCGGGCGTGTGCCTCGTCGGCGGAGATGAAGATGTGCAGCAACTCGGTCGCGCCGATGCCGTCGATCAGCTCGATGCCGGTGGCTTCCTTCCACTGCAGCCGCGTCGCCGCCGGCAGCGCCTCGCCGGCGGAAACACACTTGCGCAAAGGCGTCGCGCGCAGCTCGGCGCCGTGTGCGGCCAGCGCGCGGTAGGAGGTCGGCGCGGTGAACAGCACCGTGGCGCCGAAGGCCTTGATGCCGTCGAGCAGCTGCGGCGGGCCGGCCTTTTCCAGCAGCACGGTCGATGCCCCCACGGCCATCGGAAACAGCAGCAGGCCGCCGAGCCCGAACGTGAAGGCCAGCGGCGGGCTGCCGATGAAGACATCGTCGGGGCCGGGCCGCAGCACGTGCGGCGGCCAGCAGGCGCACGCCGCCATCACGTCGCGGTGGAAATGCATCGTTGCCTTCGGCACCCCGGTGGTGCCCGAGGTGAAGGCGAGCATGCAGGTGTCGTCGGCGGCGGTGTCGACGTTGGTGAACGTGCCGGCGGCGCGCGTCATCGCGGCTTCCAGGCTGTCCGGGCCGGCCGCGGTGCCTGCGTTGAAGTGGCGAATCTGCGCCAGCCCGGGCGACGCCTGCGCGGCGTCCTGCAGCTCGGCGGCCAGTGCAGCGTCGCACAGCGCATGGGTGACTTGCGCGATCTCGATGATCGGCCCGAGTTCCTTGGCGCGCAGCAGCGGCATCGTTGCCACCGCGATGCCGCCGGCCTTCATCACCGCGAACCAGCAGGCCGCCAGCATCGGGTTGTTCGGCGCGCGCAGCAGCACACGCCGGCCCGGCACGAGGCCCATCTCGTGCACCAGCACGTGCGCGATGCGGTTCGCCTTCTCCTGCAGTTCGGCGTAGGTCCACACGAGGCCCGGCGCGCGCAGGCACACCCGTGCGCCCCGGCCTTCGGCCACGTGGCGGTCGAGCAGCTCGGTGGCGCAGTTGAGCTGCGCCGGGAACTGCAGCGCCGGCAGATCGAACAGGAATTCGGGCTGCTGCTCGGGCGGCGGCAGGTGGTCGTGTGCAAAGGTGTCGACGTGGGCGCTGGGCATGGCGGGCCTCGCTGGATCGATCGTTCAGGGCGCCGGCGCGGCGGGCATCTCGCGCAGCAGGTCACGCGCGATGATGAGTTGCTGCACCTCGGTCGCACCTTCATAGATGCGCAGCGCGCGGATCTCGCGGTACAGGCGCTCGACCGGCATCTCGCTCACGACGCCCAGGCCGCCCCACAGCTGTAGCGCGGCGTCGATCACCTGCTGCGCGCCTTCGGTGGCCACCATCTTGGCCATCGCCGCCTCGCGCGTGACGTTGTGGCCCTGGTCGCGCATCCAGGCGGCGCGGTAGGTCAGCAGGGCCGCACTGTCCACCGTGGTCGCCATCTGCGCGAGCTTCGCCTGCGTGAGCTGGAAGTCGGCCAGCACGCCGCCGAACATGCGACGAGTCGTGGCGCGTGCCAGCGCCTCGTCGAGCGCGTGGCGTGCAAACCCGAGAGCCGCCGCGGCGACGGACGTGCGAAAGACGTCGAGCGTGCGCATCGCGATCTTGAAGCCCTCGCCCTCGGCGCCGATGCGCCGGCCCGCCGGCACGCGGCAACCCGCGAAACGCAGGCGCGCCAGCGGGTGCGGCGCGATCACTTCGATGCGCTCGGCGATTTCGAAGCCGGGTGTGCCGGCGTCGACGATGAAGGCGGAGATGCCCCGGGCCCCCTTCGCTCCCGTCGCGCCACCGGCCGGCGCCGTGTCGGTGCGTGCGAAGACGACGTAGAAGTCCGCGATGCCGCCATTCGAGATCCAGGTCTTCTCGCCGTCGAGCACGTAGTCGACGCCGTCGGCCCGCGCCGCACAGGCGAGCGCCGCCACGTCCGAGCCGGCGTCGGGCTCCGACAGCGCAAAGGCCGCGATCGCCTCGCCCGCGGCCACACGCGGCAGGTAGTGGGCCTTCTGCTCGACGCTGCCGGCCAGGCTGATGGCGCCCGAGCCGAGACCCTGCATGGCGAAGGCAAAGTCGGCCAGCCCTGAATGCCGCGCCAGCGTCTCCCGGATCAGGCAGATTGCGCGGGTGTCGATCCCGGCGCCAGCGCCGCCGTGGTCGACGCCGGCCACCGCGTGGCGCGTCCAGCCTGCGGCACCGAGGGCGCGCACGAGCGAGCGGCATTCGACGTCGACGTCATGCCCGTGCGAACTGGCGCCGTGAGCCAGGTTCGACGTGGCCCACGCGTCGAGCTCGCGTGCCAGCGTGCGGTGGGGCGCGTCGAAGAACGGCCAGTCGAGATAGCGTTGGTCACTCATCGCGTGCCCCGCTCAATCGCCCTGGAATACCGGCCGCTGCTTCGCGACGAAGGCCTCGTAGGCACGCTCGAAATCGCCCGTCAGCATGCACAGTGCCTGCGCCTGGGCTTCGGCCTCGATGGCCTGCTCGATGGTCATGCTCCATTCCTGGTGCAGCATCGTCTTCGTGACGCCGTGCGCGAAGGTCGGGCCCTGCGCCAGCTCGCGCGCCAGCGCCTGCGCATCGGCGAGCAGCGTGCCGGGCTCGCAGAGCCGGTTGAAGAATCCCCAGCGCTCCGCCTCGTCGCCGCCCATCGAGCGGCCGGTATAGAGCAGTTCACTCGCGCGGCCCTGGCCGATCAGGCGCGGCAGGATCGCGCACGCGCCCATGTCGCAGCCGGCCAGGCCGACCCGGGTGAAGAGGAAGGCCGTCTTCGAGCGCGCGGTGCCGAGCCGCAGGTCGCTCGCCATCGCGAGGATCGCGCCCGCGCCGGCACACACGCCGTCCACGGCTGCGATGATCGGCTGCGGGCAGCTGCGCATCGCCTTCACCAGATCGCCCGTCATGCGGGTGAACATCAGCAGCTCGGGGGCCTTCAGCTTGACGAGCGGGCCGATGATCTCGTGCACGTCGCCGCCGGAACAGAAATTGCCGCCGGCGCCGGCGATGACGACCACCTTCACGTCGCTGGCGTAGGCCAGCTTGCGGAAGAGGTCGCGCAGCTCGGCATAGGACTCGAAGGTCAGCGGGTTCTTGCGCTCGGGCCGATTGAGCACGAGGGTTGCCACGCCGGCGTCGACGCCCCAGAGAAAGTTCACCGCCGCGTGGTCGCCCGCGGTGACGCAATTGCCCGCCAGCAGTGCGGGGTCGGTGTGGTCGCTCATGCTCGTCCTTCGTTCGGGTGCTCGCCCGCGGCCATGTCGGCCAGGGCTTGCGTGTCCTTCTGCGCCAGGTGCACCCGCAGGCGACCGAGCGTTTCGTACAAGGCATCCTTGTGTGCGCTGCCGAAGCCGCTGAACAGCGACGTCAGCCAGGCTTCGTGCTCGGCCGCCATCAGCGCGAACTGGCGCCGGCCCTCGTCCGTCAGGCGCACGAGGATCGATCGGCGGTCGAGCGGGTCGGCGGTGCGCTCGACCCAGCCGTCGGCCACCAGCTGGTCGGTCAGCCCCGTGACGTTGCCGCCGGTCACCATCAGGTAGCGCGACAACGCGTTCATGCGCAGGCCGGCGGGATGCCGCTCGAGCTGGGCCAGGTAGTCGAAACGCGGCAGCGTGGTGCCGAAGCGCTGGCGCAGGCGCGTGCGGATCTCCTGCTCGATCTGCGTGCTGCACGACAGCAGGCGCAGCCAGATCTTCACGGCCAGGTGGTCGTCCGATTCGAGCCGGCCTTCCATGCCGATGCGCTCGTCGTCGAGCACACGCACGACCTTGAAGTTGCGCGGCGTCTTCATGGCGCGACCTTGCAGGCGGCGACGATTCGGCGACGCAAACCGCGCACAGAAAGGTTGGGTTGCGGTCCGTTACCGACGGTCCCGTTCGAGGGCTTGTACGGGATCAGGGCGCCGGGGCGCTCTCTTGCGCTCATGTCCCCCGGGCCGGCCGGCGGCCGACCCTCCTCCTTCACTTCGCTCCATAGAGCGCCCCGCCACCCTGATCCGATACGCGTGGGCGGTTCGACGGTGGCGCGCCCACCCGGTGTCTGGCCGAGGACGGCGGACGAGTGCCGCAGCGAAGTAAAGGAGGCGGGCTGGGCGCAGCCCAGTCCGGGGGACATGAGCGGAGGC
>JAHECD010000009.1 GCA_024641945.1 Rubrivivax sp.
GTCGGATGCGAGATCGTTTCATGAAGTGTGGTGGACGCGTTGATTTGCCCGGATTGAACCCCGAGGCCGCGCGGTGCGTCAATGCGCGCGCGGTGTTGCACCGCCGCTGGCGGCGCCTTCACCCCGCTCGCATCGCCTTCGTCGCGATCTTCTCGATGTTGTGAACCAGGCAGGTCAGCTGCCACTGCGTGCCGACCTTGGCCTTGCCGCGCAGCGTGAAGCGGCGCATGACCTTGTGGTGCCGGATGTTGGCGGACTCCGGCTCGACGGTGGCAATGCGCCGTCTGTACAGCGCAGACAGCGGTCTTGTCATGCAGCGCATCGTCCTTGGCCGAGTAGCTCGCGTTGGTTATGCGCTCGTCGCGCTGGCGCACGGCGTTGTCGGCAATCAGCGCGGGGATGCGGCGCCCGTGCAGCGCGCGGATGTTGTCGTCGTTGTAGTCGCCGGCGTCGGTGGGCGCGATCTCATTTCTTGGCCGTGCGGTCCAGGGGCGCCGCCGGTTGGGCTCGCTCTGGCGGGCAGGCCATCGCCGATGCTGATCGTGTCTTGCAGGTGCAAGTCCTCGAGGCAGCGCGCCGAATCTTGAGGCCACGGCACACGAATCTATGATGCTTCTCTACCGACAGCACGCGGCAGGGGCCCGTGCTTCGTTCTCAACGACGGCACATGCGCCGCACACCCTGACATGAATGCAGCAACCGTGCTCCTGATCATCCTCAGCGCCGGGCTGGCCAGCCAGTGGGTCGCGTGGCGCGTCGGCCTGCCCGGGATCGTGGTGCTGATCGCGTCCGGTTTGGTGCTCGGGCCGGTCACCGGCGTGATCCAACTCAGCCTGTCGCAGGCCGAGTTGACCGAGTTGATCGGCCTGGGCGTGGCCATCATCCTGTTCGAAGGCGGCATGGACCTGAAGCTCGGCGAGTTCCGGCGCGTCGGCCATGGCGTCGGCCGCCTCACGGTGCTCGGCCCGCCGCTGGCCTGGCTGCTGGGTGCCGTGGCGGCGCATTACATCGGCGGGCTGAGTTGGCCGGTGGCCGTGGTGCTCGGCGCGATCCTCGTGGTGACCGGGCCCACGGTCATCCTGCCGCTGCTGCGCCAGGCCAAGCTGGACAAGGAGGCGGCCTCGCTGCTCAAGTGGGAAGGCATCGTCAACGATCCGGTGGCCGTGCTGCTGGCCGTGCTGACGTTCCAGTACCTCACGATCGGCGGCGGCTGGCAGGCCACGCTCACCGGCCTGGGGCTGGCCATCGGCGCCGCCGCCGTGCTCGGCGGCGCCGGGGGCTGGCTCATCGGCTGGCTGTACCGGCGCGGCGCCGTGCCGGAGCACCTGAAAGCGCCGATCCTGATGGTGCTGGTGCTGGTCGTCTACTGGGCCAGCAATCTGGTGCAGCACGAAGCCGGGCTGCTGAGCGTCACGCTGATGGGGCTGGTGATCGGCAACATGAAGCTGGTCGAACGCGAGGCGTTGCAGCGCTTCAAGGAGAACCTCACGATCGTGCTGCTGTCGGTGCTGTTCATCGTGATCCCTTCGCAGTTGAAGGCCGACCAGCTGGCGCTGCTCGACTGGCGCATCCTGGGTTTCGTCCTGGCCGTGCTGCTGGTCGTGCGGCCGCTGACCGTGGCCCTCGCCACGCTGGGCGCGCCGATGCGGCGCGGCGACAAGCTCCTGCTCGGCTGGATCGCCCCGCGCGGCATCGTGGCCGCGGCCACCGCGGGCATCTTCGGCCCCGCGCTGGCGGCAGCCGGCTACCCCGACGCGATCAAGCTGTTGCCGGTGACCTTCGCGGTCATCATCGGCACGGTGCTGGCGCACGGCCTGACCATCGGCCCGCTGGCACGCCGCCTCGGCCTGGCCGCCAAGGACGACAACGGCCTGCTCATTGTCGGCTCCACGCCATGGACCTGCGCCCTCGCCCAGGCGCTCAAGAAGCTGGAGGTGGAGGTGCTCGTCGTCGACGGCGCGTATCACCGGCTGAAAGGCGCGCGCATGGCCGGCGTCGGCGTGTACTACGGCGAGATCCTGTCGGAGCATGCCGAGCACACGCTCGAGACGCAGCACCTGAGCCACGTGCTGTGCGCCACCGACAACGACTTCTACAACGCGCTGGTGTGCAAGGCGCTCGGCCGGCGCTTCGGCAACCACCGCACGTTCCAGCTCGTCACGGCGCAGGCCGCCGGCGAGGACATGAAGCGCCTGACGCTGCAGCAGCGCGGCTACTTCGCTTTCGACGGCAACGCGGGCTATGAAACGCTGCACCAGCAGCTGTCCGACGGCTGGACCGTGCAGGTCACCAACCTGAGCGCCACCTTCGGCTGGGCCGAGCTCAAGAACCGCCTGGGCGAGCCAGGCAAGGCGTGGCAGCTGCTCGGCGGTGTCGAGCCCGACGGCACCTTCAGGCTCTACTCCAAGGAGCAGCGCTTCAAGCTGGAGCCGGGATGGAAGGCGATCTACTTCGCGCCGCAGCGGCCGGCCGAGCGCGAGCCGGAGCGCAAGCCGACGGAGCAGAAGAGCGCCTGACGCCGCAGGCGCGGGCGGCGTTCAGGCGGCAGGCGGCGCCGGGCTCGCGGCACCCGTCTCGAGGCGCACCTTGATTTCGCCGGAGCGCACATGCAAGTCCCGCTGCGGGAACGGGATCTCGATGCCGGCGCGTCCCAGCTCCTCGTGGATCTGCCACTTGTAGGCCGCCTCGACGCGTGCCGGTGACGTCGTCGCCTCCGCGCCGACCCAGACCACCAGTTCGAAATCGAGCGACGACGCGCCCATGTCGACCAGCCACACGTCGGAGCGGCGCTGCGCGTCGGTGATGGTCGTCGGCATGGCTTCGGCCGCGCGCAGTGCGGCGGCCTTGACCGCCTCCTTGTCGCTGCCGTAGGCCACGCCGAACGGCACGTGCATGCGCCGGAAGTTGCTGCCGAAGGTCCAGTTGACCACCCGCCCGTTGATGAACTCGGTATTCGGCACGATCACGTCGACCTCGTCGTTGGTCGTGATGCGCGTGTAGCGCAGGCCGATCTCGCGCACGTGGCCGCGGATGCCGGATTCGAGGTCGACAAAATCGCCCTCCTTCAGCGTCTTCTCGAGCAACAGGATGATGCCGGAGAAGAAGTTGTTGAAGATGTTCTGCAACCCGAAGCCGATGCCCACGCCGATCGCGCCGCCGAGCAGCGCAAAGCTCGCCAGGTCGATGCCGAGGTAATTGAGCCCGACCAGCGTGGCCACCACCCACACGGCATAACGTGTGACGCGGGCCCACGCATAGACCCCGGCATTGCTGCCCGGCCGATGGCGGGCGACATTGCGAATGCCCGACTCGATGCGGCCCGACAGCCACCAGGTACCGAAGAGCAGGAGGATCAGGCCGCCGATCCGCGCGAGGGTCACGGGCGTGTCGCCCACCGTGAACAGCGGCGTCATCAGCCACTTCAAAACGACGTCGATTTCAGGCATGCCGAAGTGTCGCAGCAATCACGCAAAACGATGACCCGCGTGGCCCGGGCGGATGCGACATCGGCATGGGCCTCATGGCCCTGAGACGCAGTGCCCCATCTGTCGTGGCGGCACCTGCGCGGGTTAGCATGGCCCATGGCCAACTTCATCGAGACACTCGACCTGGCCGCCACGTCGGTCGTCGACCGGGTGCTGTCCAACCTGCCGCAGTTGCTCGGCGCGCTGGCCTTGTTGCTGGCGGGCTGGTTGCTTGCACGCCTGCTGCGCCAGGCCGCCTACCGCGGCGCGGCATTGTTCGATTCGCTGATGGCGCGCGGCGCCGTCAAGTCGCACTGGCGCAGCGGGCGTTCGGGGCCGGTGCTCGGGGCCATCGTCTATTGGGTGGTGCTGCTCTTCTTCGTGACCGCGGCCACGCAGACACTCGGTCTGCAGAGTTTCACCGACTGGCTCGCACGCCTGCTCGACCACCTGCCGACGCTGGCGGCCGGCCTGTTGATCATCGGCGCCGGCTACGTGCTGTCGGGGTTCGTCGCCGAGCTCGTGCAGGCCACCGGCACCGCGCTGGCACCTGCCCAACGGTCGGCGCTCGCACGCGTGGCGCAGGGCACCACGCTGCTCATCGCACTGCTCATCGGGGCCGACCAGATCGGGCTCAAGGTCACGTGGTTGGCCATCCTGGCGATCGTGCTGCTGGCGTCGGTGATGTTCGGCATGACGATCGCCATCAGCCTGGGCGCACGCAGCTACGTCTCCAACCTGATCGGCGCGTTCTACCTGCGCCAGGCCTTGCGGCTGGGCCAACGCGTGCGCGTGGCCGGGCACGAGGGCCTCATCGTCGGCGTCAGCGCCACCTCGCTCGTGCTCGAAACCGCCGAAGGGCGTGTCCTGCTGCCAGGGAGCGTGTATCACGACGAGGCCATCCACCTGATGGCCGGCGACGGCCAGGGCACACCGTGAATCCACCGGGCGGCCTCGCGCACGAAGGCGGACGTGCACAAGACCAGCGCAAGGGTTGCAGCGCACGTGAACGTTGCGGAGCGCGCGTTCCGGATCGCTCGGTGCGAGGGTTCGCCCGGTGAGCGAGACCCGCGCGCATCCGCTCAGTGCGGCCTTCATGCGCGGGCACCCCGAGCAGGCCGCCGGCGTGCTCGAGACACTGCCCGTCGACGAAGCGGCCGCCCTCTTCACCCACGTGCCGGCGCGGCTCGGGGCGCTGGTGCTGGCAGCGATGTTGCCGCGCCGCGCGGCCCGCTGCATCGCCGTTCTGGACGACCCGCGCGCGCTCGAACTGCTGGCCGCGATGCCGACGCAGCCGTTGGTGGCGTTGCTTCGTCATGTGCCGGAACCGCGGCGCGGCGCCCTCATCGCCGGCCTCCCGACCGCCGCAGCACTGGCCTCGACGCTGCTGCTCGGGCACCCCGACGACACACTCGGTGCCTGGGCCGACCCCGACGTGCTGATGCTCCCGGCCGACACCCGCGCGGGCGACGCGATCGAGCGCCTGCGGGAGGCGCGGGCCGCCTACCCGTTGCTGTTCGTGGCCGATCCGCACCGGCGCCTGGCCGGCATCATCGAGCTCGCGGCATTGCTCGGCGCCCCGGCCGATGCCAGCCTCGGCGGCCTGATGCAGCGCCCCACCGCGGTCCTGCCGGCCAGCTCACCGCTGGCCGACAGTGCCGCACATCCGGCCTGGGAACAGACGTCGGCGCTGCCCGTCGTCGAGGCGGGCGATCGGCTGGTGGGCGTGCTGACACGCGATGCGCTCGCACGCGCGCTTCACCGCGTCGCGCCGCCTGTCACCGACGCTGCGCCGGGCACGCTGGCCGGGCTGGCAGGCAGCGCCTACTGGAATCTGCTTTCGGGCCTGTTCGACGCTGCATTGGCCCTGCTGCCGCGGGTGCCCGCCGCAGCCGCCATGGGCGCCGAAGCGGACGACGCAGGAGGCTCCGATGGCCGTTGAACCGATGACGCCCGTTGCCGCGGGCATAGCGCCGCTCGAGCCGGCCGACGCGGCGTTGACGCAGCGTTTCCTGCTCGACTATCCGCACGAAGCGGCACGTCTCTTCGAGTCGATGCCGGGCCCCGCCGCGGCGGCGCTGCTGGCGGCGCAGCCGCCGCACGCGGCCCTGCGCGCGTGGCAGGCGCTGGCGCCCGACGTGGCGGCCACGATGCTCGAATCGCTGCCGTCGGACCTCGCGTCGCATCTGCTGGCCGAGGCCGACCCACAGGACAGCGTGGCGGTGCTGCTGCAGCTCGATGCCACGGACCGCGACGCCCGGCTGAAGTTCCTGGAGCGCGCGGCGGCCGACGAACTGCGCGAGCTGCTCGCCTACCCCGAAGACACCGCCGGCCGCATGATGGACCCGCGGGTCAGCCCGCTGCGCAGCGGCATCACGGTGGCGGACGCCATCGACCGCCTGCAGCAGATCCGCCGCCGCGGCCTGCGCGAACTCTTCGTCGTCGACGACCAGGGCCGCCTCGTCGGCCGGGTCGAGGTGCACGATCTGGCGCTGGCCGACCGCGCGCTGCCGCTGGCGGACATCACCCGCAGCGTGATCGCCCACGTGAGCGAGCTCGACCCGCGTGAAGAGGTCGTTGCGCTGCTGCAGACGCAGCCGATCACGACGCTGCCGGTGGTCAACGTCAGCGGGCGCTTCGTCGGCCTCATCCGGCAGGCCGAGCTGATGGCCGCGGTGGAGGAAGAGACCAGCGTCGACATGCAGACGATGGTGGGCGCGAGCGCCGACGAGCGTGCGCTGTCGACGGCCGGCTTTGCCGTGCGCAAACGCCTGCCGTGGCTGCAGATCAACCTGCTGACGGCGTTTCTGGCGGCCGCGGTGGTGGGCCTGTTCGAGAGCACGATCGCGCAGTTCACCGCGCTGGCCGTGCTGCTGCCGGTGGTGGCCGGCCAGTCGGGCAACGCCGGCGCGCAGGCACTCGCCGTCACGATGCGCGGCCTGGCGCTGCGCGAGATCAGCCTTCGGCACTGGCGCGACGTGGTCGGCAAGGAAGCCATGACCGGCATCGTCAACGGGCTGGCCGTGGCCGCGACCACCGGGCTGGCGGTCTACGTGTGGAGCCGCTCGGCCGCGCTGGTGGGCGTCATCATGCTGGCGATGGTGATCTCGATGTTGTCCGCCGGGCTGGCGGGCGCACTGGTGCCGATGCTGCTGCGCCGCTTCGGGCAGGACCCGGCCACCGCGTCCTCGATCATCCTCACCACGGTCACCGATATCGTGGGCTTCTTCTCGTTCCTCGGCATCGCCGCGCTGTGTGCGCCGTTGCTCAGCCAGAGCCTGACGTAGACCGCCCGCGGCGGCTGGCGCGTCACGCTGCGCGACCCGGTGGCGCGGCTAGGCGTCGCGCTCGAGATAGCTCACGAACACGCCCACGTGCACCAACGCATCGTCCGACGAATCGGGCCACAGGTCGGCGCTGCGGAAACGCACGTCGCAGGTGGGCTCGTCCTGCGCCGCGACGCCGTGCGCGTGGGCATCGGGGAACGGGTACGCCGGCGACACGCCCACCACCACGCCGGGCTTGCCGCGGATGTAGCCCGGCATGCGCATATGGCCGGGCACGCTGTCGAGGCGCACGCGCACGCGGTCGCCCACCACGAAGTACTCGCGCGCCGCCACGTTGGTGCGGCCCGGCGCGCTCGGCAAGGCCAGCGGCACGCGCCCTTGCGCACGGCGCTCGAGTGCTTCTTGCGTGAAGACACCTTTCTCCACGCACAGCGTCGCAAGGCTCGTCAGCGAGCGTTCGTAGTAGCTTGCCGCGAGGTAGTGGCGCGGCTCCATGCGTTCGATCGCATGGCGGTACTCGTCCATGTTGAACAGGCCCAGCCGCACGGCACAGGCGTAGAGCGAGTTGGCCCGTACCTCCCATGACGCATGAAACGCCGGTGCGTCGATCGTGTAGCGCACCGCGCCGAAACCTTGCCGGCCACCGAGGTCGTGCATGCCGTCCATCCGTGATGCTCTCGCCGCGACTCAGGGCCGCGCCACGCCGATGAGCGCGTCGCGCGTGACGATCGACGCCAGCCGTTCTTCACTCCAGCCCTCGGTGCCAGGCGGGCGCAGCGGCAGCACCATGTAGCGTGTGTCGGCGGTGGTGTCCCAGACACGCACTTCCATCTCCGGCGGCAGGTCGAGGCCCATCTCGCGCAGGACGGTGCGCGACTGGCGGACGATGCGCGCCCGGTACTCCAGGTCCTTGTACCAGTCCGGCGGCAGGCCGATGAGCGTGAACGCGGTGCACGAGCACAACGTGCAGCAGATGACGTTGTGCACGGTGGCGGAATTTTCGAGCACCACCAGATGCCGGTGATGCTTGGGCATCGACAAGCCCAGTTCGGCGACAGCGCTGCGGCCGTCGGCGAGCAGGCGGCCGCGGAAGGCCGCGTCGACCCAGGCCCGCGCGACCACGCGCGCGCCGTTGCGCGGCAGCCATTCGTCCTGGGCCTGGTGGTCCAGCTCCTGCGCGATCGCCGTCGCACCTAGCCCGCGCTCGTCGAGCAACGACTGGATCGCTTCGACACGCTGTGCCATGGTTGCGGTTGCTGCTGAACGGTCGCCGGTCGTCATGGTCATGGTGTTCCTGCGTGGCGCTCGAGGCGCCGCCTGTCGGCAGTGTTGGTCAGACCGTCGGTGCGGTCAAGGTGGGGACGCTCGCTGCGCGACGGCCGCACCTGGCGCCTCAAGCGACCCCGACGACCGCCGCCGCGTTGAAACCCATCGTCACGGCGGCCGGCGCGGCGCCTTGAGGATCACGAGCGCCACCCCGCCGAGCACGACCACCGACGCCACGGCCAGTTGCAGCGTGATCGCCTCGCCGAGCAGCGCCACCGCGCCGGCCGCGGCAATCACCGGCACGGTGAGTTGCACCACCGCGGCCTGCGTGGCCTTGAGTCCACGCAGCGCCGAGTACCAGATTGCATAGCCGACGCCGGACGTCACCGCACCGGAGGCCACGGCAGCCGCGGTGCCCGCGCCGTCGAGCCGCGCGTTCGACAGCGCCGCCAGGCTCAACCCGACGGTGATGACCGAAGCGCGCCAGAAATTGCCGGCCGTCGCAGCCAGCGGGTTGCCCGCGCCGCGCCCACGCAACGAATACACACCCCAGGCCGCACCTGCCACCAGCATCAGCACCGAACCCCGCCACGACGGGGCATGCGCACCCGGCAGCAGCAGCGCGACCAGTCCCGCACATGCAGCAACGAACCCGAGTGTCTGCAGCGCCGACAGGCGCTCTCCCCGCCAGAGGCCGAACCCGATCATCGTGACCTGCACCGCGCCGAAAAGCAGCAGCGCGCCGGTGGCCGCCGACAGGCTCACGTAGGCGTACGAAAACGCCGCCGCGTAGGCGAACAAGGCCAGCGCCGATGTCCAGTCGCCGCCCCGCGCGGCCGTGCCGCCGCGCCAGCGGACGATCAGCCACAGCACCAGGGCGCCCGAGACGAGACGCACCGAAGTGAAGCTCGCGGCGTCGATGGTGCTGTCGCGCAAGGCCAGCCGGCACAGCAGCGAATTGCCGGCAAAGGCGAGCATCGCCAGCGTGGTCAGCACGGCCACGCGGGCCGGCGGCGCGGCGGTTGGATCAAGGGGCACGGCGGTAGCCGGAATGCGGCGGATTCATGCGGGATCGTGAGGCGTGGAGCCGACGCATGGTACCCAGGCCATCGGCGGCGGCGGCGATGGAACCCATCGCCGCACGCCACCGGGCCGCGCCTGCACGCGGATTGCGCAACGTCAATACCCCACCCCGCGCGACGCGCCACGCTGGCCGGTCACGACGTGGCCACCGGTGCCAAGTCGTATGCATGGCCGTCCACGGCCGAACCATCGCCCAAGGAGTTCCGATGAGCAAACCAGCCAAGTCCACCGCCGCCCCGGTCCAACGCGAAGCAATGATTCGCGAGGCCGCCTACTTTCTTTACGAAAACGACGGCTGCGTGGACGGCCGTGAACTCGAACATTGGGTCACCGCCGAAGCGCTGATCGACGAGACCCTGAGCGCACCAGCCACACCCGCGGCACCTGCCGACAAGCGGGCCCCAGCCCGGGCCCCCGCGCGCACGAAGCGGTCCGCCGCCGTCGGCACGGCGCATTGAGCGTTCCCCACGCCGCCGTGCAGCACCGCCCGGCACCGTGAAGTCCGCGCCCCTGCCCGAACGTTTTGCCGCGATGGCACTCGTCGACGGCGGGGGCAGCCGGCTGCAGCGCATCGACGTGCCGATGCCGGCACTGGCCCCGCGTCAGGTGCGGCTGCGCGTGCGCGCGTGCGGCGTGTGCCGCACCGATCTGCACCTGGTCGATGGCGAATTGCCGGCACCACGAAGGCCGCGCATCCCCGGCCACGAAGTCGTGGGCGAGGTTGTCGAGGCCGGCGCCGGCGCCCGGCGTTTTGCCCTCGGCGCGCGCGTCGGCCTGCCATGGCTCTACGGCACGTGCGCGGCCTGCGCCTACTGCGCGAGCGGGCGCGAAAACCTGTGCGCCGACGCTCGCTTCACCGGCTATACGGTGGACGGCGGTTATGCCGAGTACGTGGCCGCCGACGAGGATCACGTCTTCGCGATTCCGCCGCAGTACACCGACGAGCAGGCGGCCCCGCTGCTCTGCGCCGGCCTCATCGGGCATCGCGCGCTGAGCATGGCGCCGGGTGCCGGGGTGCTCGGGATCTTCGGCTTCGGCGCCGCCGGTCACCTGATCGCGCAGGTGGCGCTGGCGCAAGGCCGGCAGGTCTTCGCCTTCACCCGGCCGGGTGACGACGCCGCGCAGGCGCTCGCCCGCGACATCGGCGTCCATTGGGCCGGCGACTCCACCATGCGCCCGCCCAGCCGGCTCGACGGCGCCTTGCTGTTCGCCCCCGTCGGCGACCTCGTGCCACGCGCACTGGAACTCTCTGCGCCGGGGGCCACGGTGGTCTGCGCCGGCATCCACATGAGCGACATCCCCTCGTTCCCGTACCGGTGGCTGTGGCAGGAGCGCAGCGTGCGCTCGGTAGCGAACCTCACTCGCCGCGACGGCGACGAGTTCATGGCGTGGGCGGCCAGGCACGCGCTGCAGGTGCACACCCGCAGCTACCCGCTCGAGCAGGCGAACGAAGCACTCGACGATCTGCGCGCCGGGTGCGTGCAGGGCGCCGCCGTGCTGCGGTGCACCGCAGCGGGCGGGCATGGACCGTCCTGAGGGCGCCGTGCGCGGTTGCGAATGCTCAACCCGACGGCGATGCCCGCGGCGCAGGATCGGGCATCGGGCGATTGGCCCGGTGGGAGTCCTGGTGGAATGGATGGAGTAACGGCATGTCTGCCAAACCACTCGTCTTTCACGAAGCCGCGCGCGAGAAGATCCGCCACGGGGTCGACATCCTCGCCGATGCCGTCAAGGTGACACTCGGCCCACGCGGGCGCACCGTGATCCTGGAACGCGACTACGGCACGCCGCAGATCGGGAACTCCGGCGTGGTCGTCGCGCGCACCGTCGAACTCGAGGACCGGTTCGAGAACATGGGCGCGCAACTGCTGCGCGAGGTGGCGGCCCGCACCCGCGAGATGGCGGGCGGCGGCGTGGCGCTGCTGCGTGCGCGGCGCCTGCTCCACGGTCTGAAGAGCCCGACGCTCGACGAGGATTCCGGCGTGCGCATCGTGATGCGCGCGCTCGAGGAGCCGCTGCGCTGCATCGTCGCCAATGCCGGCCTCGAGGCGTCGGTCATCGTGCACCGGATCGACGATTCGGCGGAGCGCGGCTACGGCTACAACGCCGCCACGCGCGAGTACGGCGACCTGCTGAAGATGGGCGCGGTCGACCCGGTCAAGGTGACCCGGCCCGCACTGCAGAACGCCAGCGCGATTGCCGGGCACGTGCTCACGACCGACTGCCTGATCGCCAATGCGCCTGCGCCGCGCGGCGGCGCCGCGGCGTCCGAGGGCGGCGCCATGCCCGCCTTCTAGCGCCGGCTCGCCATGACCAAGCTCACGTTCGCACATGGCGCTGGCACCTCTGCCGGCGCGGCGGTGCGAAAGCGGCCGTGCGCCGCCCCGCCGGGGCCGATCGCGCGGCTGTTCGACGCCGCCGGCGTCGAGGTCGGCGGCAGCGCACCGTGGGACATCCAGGTGCTCGACGGCACACTCTGGCGGCGCATGCTGCGGCACGGCACGCTCGGCTTCGGCGAGGCCTACATGGACGGGCAGTGGGAATGCGAACGCCTGGACGAGCTCGTCTGCCGCATGCTGCTGGCCGATGGCGACCGCCTCATGCCGCCGCGCCAGATTCCCAACCGGCTGGCGCAGTGGCTGCGCCACGGCCTCGTGAACCTGCAGACGGTGTCGCGCGCCTTCCAGGTCGCTCACCGCCACTACGACATCGGCAACGACCTCTTCGCCGCGATGCTCGACTCGCGCATGATGTATTCGTGCGCCTACTGGGCCCATGCGGCCGACCTCGAGCAGGCGCAGGCGCACAAGCTCGAGCTGATCGGCCGCAAGCTCGAGCTGCGCCAGGGCGAGCGGCTGCTCGACGTGGGCTGCGGCTGGGGCGGTCTGGCCGTCCACGCGGCCCGCCATTTCGGTTGCAGCGTCGTCGGCGCCACCGTATCGCAGGAGCAGGCGGTGCTGGCGCGCGAGCGCTGCGCCGGGCTGCCGGTGTCCATCGAGGTCGCCGACTGGCGTTCGCTGCAAGGGCGTTATGACAAGGTGGTGTCGGTCGGGATGTTCGAACACGTCGGCCCGAAGAACTACCGTGCCTACTTCGAGCGCCTGCGTGACCTGCTCGACCCCGAAGGCCTGTTCCTGCTGCACACGATCGGCAGCCACCGCACGGAGGCCGCCACCAACGCGTGGACCGAACGCTACATCTTCCCCAACGGCAGGCTGCCGTCCGCCGCGCAGCTCACGGCCGCACTCGACGGCGTGCTGCTGATCGAGGACTGGCACAACTTCGGGCCCGACTACGACCGCACGCTGATGGCCTGGTGGGCGCGCTTCGAGCGCGCCTGGCCGAGCCTGCGCGCCGCCTACGGTGAACGCTTCTTCCGGATGTGGAAGTTCTACCTTCTTTCGAGCGCCGGCTTCTTCCGCTCGCGCCAGGGCCAGCTCTGGCAGATCGTGCTGTCTCCGCGCAGCCGCTCGCACGAGTACCGGTCGGTACGTTGAAGCCCCGCGACATCACCCACAGGAGCCCTTCATGTACAACAAGATTCTCGTACCCGTCGACGGCAGCCCCACCAGTGAACGCGGGCTGGACGAAGCCATCGACCTGGCCCGCGCGCTCGGCTCGCAACTCGTGCTGCTGCACGTGGTGGATACCGTTCCCATGGTGTTCGAGATGGCCACCGCGGCCACCTGGAAGGATGTCGGCGACGGCCTGCGCCAGGCCGGGCAGGCGGTGCTCGACCGTGCGCGCCAGCGGGTCATCGACCACGGAGTGGCCGCCGACGCACACCTCGTGGAAGAACGCCCCGAGCGCGTGGCCGACATCGTCCTGGACGAGGCCCGCGCCAAGGGTTGCAGCCTCGTCGTGATGGGCAGCCACGGCCGCCGCGGCTTCAGCCGCGTGATGATGGGCAGCGACGCCGAGCGCGTGGCGCGCCAATGCCCGGTGCCGCTGCTGCTGGTGCGGCACGTGGACGCCGGCACGGCGGCCTGACGCAGCGCCGCCGGCGGGTGCAGCCTGCGTGCGCGGGCTGCACGAGGCCTGATGGCCCTGAAGGGGCTCGGATCCGGGTCGACGGTGCAGAGGCGTCTGACGGCGACGGCGTGGTTCCACCAGATCGACGGCCGCATCGCCGGTGACCGTGGGCGCGCCATCGAACGGGCCACTGACACGGCCCCACGGACGATGGCGAACGTCCCCTTGGGTCCCCTTGGCGGCAACGCTTCACCGTGAACGAAGCGCCACGCTGAAACGCCCCCGGCAACATCGCGACGACGAAGTCGCTGCCGGACTCGTCAACGCCGGCCCAGGGTGACCGAATCTGCACACGCACCGGCCATGTCGTGGTCGCGTTCGACTGCCGCATGGAACGAGGCCACGCTCCGTTAGGAACGTGGCCCCGAGAACCACAAGGCACAGGCGACAAGGGCGCCAGTGCCCCGGGGCTGTGTCTTCAGTTGCCGCCGATCTCCAACTCGCCCGTCGTGCTCGTCGTGCGCGTCGAATCGACGACCGTGGTTGCCAGGTTCGGCGGCACGTCGTCGAATGCGGTATCGCCTTCCACGTGCACGGTCTGCCCTTCACGGAGACCGTGTCCTGCACACGGTTCATCGCTCTGATCGGCCCTTGCACGCAGCCGCATTGGTTGACGCCTCGGCTGGTCGGCGTCGAGGACGGCCGGGTTCATTCCCGCGCAAGCGTGCCGTCGCACGTCGATTGATCGTCCTCACCCCCGGGGCACCGCGGGCCGGTGACATTGGGTTTTTGCCAAACGAGGACTGTCATGGCCGCCGCGATCTGTGAAGACTTCATCTACGAGCCTGCACTGGACGGCCGGCTCGTCATCAACCGCACGCTGGAGGGCCCGCCGCTGGCGACGGTGTCCGACGACTTCGACCTCGGGGGCCTGATGCTCGCCGGCGCGCAGGCGGTGCCGTACATCAAGTTCGGCTTCCTGACGACGTGGGCCCCGAAGGAAGCGCTCATCGGCCCGGCACGCTCGATCCTCGGGCTGGCGCCGGGCGAGGAGTTGACGATCGACGTCACGATCGCCTACCAGTTCGACTATGCGGCGGCGGTGACCAATACCGCCGAGTATTCGCAGACGGTCGACACCACGCAGCGCGATTACACCGAGACCGGCGACGTCACGTCCAAGGCGACCGAGACGACGACCACCGACTCCGACTCGGTCGACCTCGGGCCGTTGGGCAGCTGGGGAAAGAGCGGCGATACCGGCACGTCAACGATCTCGGAAATCATCGAGCACACCAGCACGTCGATCTCCGAGATGCTCAAGTCGGTGAGCACGACGCAGACCAACGGCAAGTGCGTCGAGGTCTCGATGAGCGCCGGCATGCAGCGCGAGAACACGGTCACGCGCCGCGTCGTCAACCCCTACCGCGACCGCTCGCTCGAACTGCGCTTCCACCCCGTGTTCCGCCGATTCGAGGTCACCACCGTCGTGCTCGAGGCTTTCGAGATCGGCTTGTCGATGGTCGTCGGCGCCGCCAAGTTCGCGCCCCGCGTCGCGCTGATGCACGCGGACTTCCTCGACCGCACGGTGCGTGACCGTGCCGCGCTCGGCGCATACCAAGCGCAGATCCTCGAAACGCACGAGCCCGAGGCCTCCACCGGGGCGCGCATCCTGCAGGCGCACCTGGACGCCAACGCACCGCACTACACCGCGGCATTCCTGGCCGAGACCGTGCGACTCGGCGGCCGCTCTGCCGCCAAGGGCTGCGCGCAACAGATGCTGGAGCGCATGCCCGGGCTGGCTCGAAGCCGCTCACGCAACGTGCACAGCGCGCTGGCGTTCGACAGGATGCGGGTGCAGTCGGGGCGCATCCTGCTGCCGGCGCGCAACCTGGCGGACTTCAAGAACGCGCTCAAGCTGCCACGCTGGGAACTGGGAATCGTCGACGACCTGGCGGCTGCCGGCAGGGCGACTGCGCTGCCGAAGATCTCGGTATCGAAGCAGGACGTGAGGCTGTTCATGGGCACGCACGTCGAGGCCATGGCCGGGTCCTGCGTGCTGCAGGATCTTCCGGCCGCGACGGCGTGACCGCGAAACGCGATCCGCTGCAACCGCTGGGGCCGCGGCACCAGGACCGGCCGGGCCCCGCCCCGCGGCTCGTGCTGGGTCCGATGCTGCGCCACGTCGATCACGACAGCGCCGTGCTCTGGGTGCAGGTGTCGCACGCGTGCCAGGTCGAGTGGCGCCTGCGCCGCAACGGCCGCGCGGAACGCCGCTTCACGGCCATGACCTTCTGCGTGCACGGGCGCCACTACGCCCTCATCGCCGCCAAGGGCCTGTTTGCGGGCTGGTGGTACGAGTACGACGTGTGGGCGCAGCGGCGCGGCGGTGCGCTCACGGGAGTGTGGCCCGACGCACGCGCCACGGGCGCGCGGCTGCCACCGAGCAGCTTTCGCACGTTGCCGTCCGGCGGCGGGGGCGAGGTGCGGCTGGCCGTGGTGTCGTGCCGCGCGCCCGAGAGCCACGATGCGGACGGCGACAAGGAGATCGGCGTCGACGCCCTGAAGCTTCTGGCAAGACGCCTGAAGCGCCAGTACCCGATGCGGCGCATCGCCTGGCCGCAAGCGCTGCTGGAAATCGGCGACCAGGTGTATGCCGACAGCGTCTCGCGCGCGATGGAGGCCGTGCTGAAGACCCCGCACGAAAGAATCGGCGTGCCGGTCAACGAGGTCGTCTCCTTCCCCGAGTTCGCGGAGCTCTACGCAGAGGCCTGGGGCGACGACGACATCCGCTGGATGCGCTCGTGCATCCCGAGCATCGGCATCTTCGACGACCACGAGATCGTCGACGACTGGAATATCAACAGCGCATGGGTGGACGAGCAGCGCGCCCAGCCCTGGCGCATGGCGCGCATCCGCGCGGGGCTGCTGGCCTACTGGGTCTACCAGGGCGCAGGCAACCTGGCACCCGAGGCCTGGAGCGGCGACGAACGCATGCAGGCGCTCAGAAGCCCGGGCGCGCTGCTCGCCGCCGGGAAGCAGCGCGACGTTACGCGCAGCGCCGAATCGCTGTTCGCACGTTATGCCGTGGGCACGCGCAAGGCCCGCTGGAGCTACGAGCGGCCCATCGGCCCGGTGCGCCTGATCGTCGGCGACTGCCGCACGCGGCGCGACCTGAAGGCCAACCGCCTGATGGACGACGACGAGTGGTCGTGGTTCCGCGATGCGGTGCTCGACGCCAAGGAGTCGCATCTGCTGCTCGTGCTGACCTTGCCCGTGCTCCTGCCCGACGGCATCCGTGAACTGGAGTCGTCGTCGGCCGCGTCGCGCGAGTTCCCGTGGACGCTCGACCCGCTGGCGGCGATCATCGACGCGGCGTTCGAAGCCGGAGAAGACAAGCCGCTGCGGCGCTATATGCAGGAGCGTGTCGACCTCGAGCATTGGCCCGCCTTCCCGGCATCCTTCGACGACTTCATCAGTCTTCTCGAGGACCGCCTGATGGCGCCGGGCCGCACGACGCGCTCGCTGGTGCTGCTGTCGGGCGACGTGCACTTCAGCTACTGCATGACGGCCCGGCTTGCCAAGGCGCCCGGCCGCCCGGTTCATCAGTTCGTCGTCTCGCCCGCGCGCAACCGGCTGAGCCCGGGCAACGAGTCGCTGTTCCGCGTGATGGCCGGGCCGCACGGGCGCGCCCTGGTCGACCTCGGACGCGCACTCGTGGCGGCGCACGGCGGCGCCGGCGTGCTGCCGGTCAACCCGAAGGCCGACGCCACGAATGCGCGGATCGTGACGACCCTGCTGTCGCTCGGCGGGCGCAACCTGCTCTTCGACAACGTCTTCGCGATGCTGCGCACCGGGCCGGCCGGCGGCGAACTGCGCTTCGAGGCCGCCGGCGGCACGGCAGGGCGCGAGGTGGAAGCTTATGGCAGCCGCACGCTGCGCCCTGCCGGGCGCGTGCGGGTGGCCTTGGCGTGACAGGCGGCGCCGACGCCATGGACGGAACCTCTGCCGCCCGCAACCGCGAAGGGCCGATCAGCCTCCCAGCGGCCGCGCGCATCCGGCGGCCTTGATCGATCGCAAACGCATACCGTCATGGGTATGCAAACATCTGGCTCGTCTATGACCGCTGCCGACCGTGCTCGCCACGAACCGGTCCGGTCCACACGAACAAGGAAACCTCTGCATGGCCATGATCGAAGCGCGCGGCATCTCACGTGTCTACAAGACCGGCAGCGTGGAGGTCATGGCGTTGCGCGACGTCAGCGTCGACATCGACGCGCGCGAGTTCGTCGCCTTCGTCGGCCCTTCGGGCAGCGGCAAGTCGACGCTGCTGAACATGGTGGGTTGCCTGGATCACCCCAGCAGCGGCACGCTGTCGGTGCTGGGCAGCGATGTCGCCGCGCTGGACCGGGCGCACGCGGCCGCGTTCCGCGGCGAGTACCTGGGTTTCGTCTTCCAGGAATTCAATCTCGTGCCGGTGCTTTCGGCCTTCGAGAACGTCGAATACCCGTTGCTGATGATCCGCAGCTGGCCGCCCGACCGGCGCCGCGCGCAGGTCATGAAGCTGCTCGACGCCGTGGGCATGGCCGACCAGGCGCACAAGCGGCCGGACGAGCTATCCGGCGGCCAGAAGCAGCGCGTCGCCGTGGCACGCGCCCTCGTCTCCGAGCCCAAGCTCGTACTGGCCGACGAACCCACCGCCAACCTCGACCACGACAGTGCGCACAAGGTGCTCGACCTGATGAAGCGCATGCGCGACGACTTCGGCACCACGTTCGTCTTCTCGACCCACGACCCCAAGATCATGCAGGCCGCCGAGCGCACGCTGACGCTCGAGGATGGCCGCCTGGTCCGGGAGCAGCGCGCATGATGGCCACGCTCAAGCTTTCGGCGCGCAACCTCATGCGCTACCGCCGCCGCACGCTGCTGACGGCCGGCCTGATCACGATCGGCGTCGTCGCCATGCTCCTGTTCGTCTCGGCCGCGGGGTCGTTCAAGCAGGTGATGATCGGGCAGATCACCGACAGCATGCTGGGGCACCTGCAGGTGCACCGCAAGGGCTACGTCGCTTCGGTCGACAACCTGCCGCTGAACCTGAACATCGGCGCCAGGATGCTCGAGCGCGTGAACACCGAACTCGCTGCCCAGCCCGGCATCGCCGCCAGCTCGGTGCGCATCAAGCTGGGCGCGATGTTCAGCAACTTCAGCGAGACGACCAGCATCCGGCTGAACGGCGTCGATCCGGCGGCGGAGGACGCCGCCGCACCGGGCCTGCGCCAGCGCATCATCGACGGCGCGCGCGACGGCCCGCTGGTCGGGCCCGGCCAGTTGCTGATCCCCGACCTGATCGCCAAGGGCATGAAGGTCAAGGTCGGCGACAGCGTGGTGCTGGTGGCCACCAACCGCGACGGCTCGGTCAACGGGAAGAATTTCACCGTGCGCGGCGTGCTCGAGCCGGTGACCGGACCGGGCGGACGCGACGGCTATCTGCACCAGGACGACGCGCGCGAACTGCTGCGCATGGACGAACCCGAAGCGATGGAAATCGCGATCCGGCTGCAGGACATGGGCAGGCTGGACGCCGTGGAATCCGCGCTGACCGCGCGCCTGCAGGCGCTGGTCAACAAGGACGGCAAGCCCGTGCTCGAGCTGCACAGCTGGAAGGCCCTGTCGCCATTCGCCAATATCGCCAACATGATCGACCTGATGACCCTGTTCATCCGCGTCATGCTGGTGGCCATCGTGCTGGTCAGCGTGATGAACGTGATGCTGATGGCTGTGTACGAACGCATCCGCGAGATCGGCACGCTGGCGGCCATCGGCACGCCGCCGCGGCGCATCCTGGGTCTGTACGTCGGCGAAGGGCTGCTGCTGGGCCTGCTGGGCGCGGCCATCGGCGTGGCGCTCAGTCTCGCCGTCGTCGCCTTGCTCAACCTGCACCCGCTGCAGTTTCCGTTCGGCCGCCAGATGATCACGCTGCAGCCGACGCTGGCACCCACCGAGATCGCGACCGTCGCGCTGCTGGTCATCGGCATGGCCGTGCTGGCCAGCCTGCAGCCGGCCTGGCGCGCGTCGCGCATGGATCCGATCCAGGCGCTGCGCCACATCTGAGGACCCCCCCATGAAGACGATCCGACGCCTGCTGGTGCTGGCAGCCCTTTTCCCCCCGAGTGCCTTCGCGCTCGACGGCCGCGCGTTGCTCGAGCAGGTCGACCGCAACCTCGAGCCCGAGTCGTACGAGATGACACGCAAGCTCATCAACGAGGAGCCCGACGGCCGGCGCAAGGAGTTCATCCTGTATTCGGTGAAGAAGGGCCGCGACAAGGTGGCGGCGCTGTTCCTCGCGCCGGCCAGCGACATGGGCCGCGCCACGCTGCGCCAGGGCGACAACATGTGGCTGTACATCCCCAACGTCGGCAAGCCGGTGCGCATCACCAGCCTGCAGAGCGTCACCGGCGGGGTGTTCAACAACGCCGACATCCTGCGCGTGGACTACTCGCAGGAATACAACGTCACGTCCGCCAGCGAGGACGGCCCGGCCTACCTGCTCGACCTCAAGGCCAAGACCGGCAACGTGGCCTACGACCGCCTCAAGCTGACGATCGATCGCAAGACCGTGCTGCCGACCGTGATCGAGGCGTACGCCGCCAGCGGCATGCTCGTGAAGACCCTGCGTTTCAAGGACATCAAGGATTTCGGCGCCGGCATCCGCCGGCCGGCCACGGTGGAAACCGACAGCCCGTTGAACAAGGGCTACAAGTCGGTGATGCTCTACGCAGCCGTCAAGAAGCGCGAGGTGCCCGACGAGGTCTTCACGCTGAACTACCTGGCGCGGCTGGAAGAGCTGCGCAAGTGAGCGGCCGGCTGCGCCTGCACCGGCGCCTGCGTGCCGCCGCGGCGCTGGTGGCCGCCGCAGCGGGCGTCGCGCCGGCGGCGCAGGCCGCCGACTACAGCTTCGACCTCTCCGAGATCGCGCCCAGTCCTTGGCAGGCGAGCGGCTTCGTCGAGGCCAAGGCGGAATCGTTCCGCCTGCGCAGCGATGCGGCGCTCTACCCGCTGACCTTCGCCGGCGCGACCCCACGCCGCACGCTGGACCGTGGCACCGCGAGCTTCGAGCTCGCGGGAAGGTACAAACAGGGGATCTTCACCGCCCAGGGCCGGATCACTGGCACCAGCGCGACGGACAGCGACGTGACGAACAGCACGGGCGCGGTGCTGGAGGCCGTCCTGCGCGCCAGCCCGGCCGAAGGGCTGTCCTTCGATGTCGGCAAGCAGGTGCAACGCTGGGGCAAGGGCTACGCGTGGAGCCCGGTGGCGTTCTTCGAGCGGCCCAAGGACCCGAACGACCCGCAACTTTCACGCGAGGGCTACGTGATGGTCAGCGCCGACGCGGTGAAGAGCCTGTCGGGCACGCTGGCGGCCGTCGGCTTCACGCCGGTGGTGCTGCCGGTGTCTTCGGATCTCAATCGCGACTTCGGCATGCGCGGTCACACCAATGTCGGCGCCAAGCTCTACCTGCTGTGGGACGACACCGACATCGACCTGCTGTGGGCCGCCAGGGGCAGCCGACCCGAGCGCGTGGGGCTGGACTTCTCGCGCAACTTCGGCAACCAGCTCGAGGTGCATGGCGAATGGGCGCGCACCCTCGGTGCCACGTTGCGGGACCTCGGCGCGGGTGGCAGCGTCACGACGCACACCGGCAACGCCGACAGCTGGCTGCTCGGCGCGCGGTACCTGACGGAGAACGAGATCACGTTCATCGCCGAGTTCTACCGCAACGGTGGTGGCCAGGACGACGGCCAGCTCGCGTCGTTCTACGGGCTGCTCGACAGCGCCTTCGGGCCGGCCGGCACGCAGGCACTGCAAGCCCAGGTCCGGTCGCTTGCACAGTCCGGCTACGCGCGCACCAACCCGGGCCGGCACTACGCCTATCTGCGCGTGGCAGTGAAGGACCCGTTCGACTGGCTGTACCTGACGCCCGCACTGACGACCATCGTCAACCTCGACGACCACAGCTTCCAGGTGACGCCGGAGGTCCTGTACACCGGCTGGCAGAACGTCGAGTTGCGTGCGCGCGCCATCGTGCTGAAGGGCCGCAACGGCAGCGAGTTTGGCGAGAAACCCGCCGCGCGGCGGCTCGAACTCGCCCTGAAGCTCTACTTCTGACGGACACCCCGGGACACCCGCCCCTCGTGCGTGCCACACGGCCCGCGGCGGGACGTCTCGCCCGGCCTGCCCTATCCGCCGTATTCGCGCAGCGCTTGCGTGACGCGGTGCTGCAGATCAGCGCCTTCGTACGACGTCAGGTCCAACGGCACGCCCGCACGCAGCAGGTGCGTCGTCGCCGGCCCGAGGTGCGCTCGCAACTCGCCGAGGAACGCGTTCGACGCGATCAGGTCGATGCGCGGATAGCGGTGCGCCAGCGCGGCCTCTTCGAGATGCGCGGCGAGCTCGCGCGCAAACTGCGTGTGTTCCTTCTCGTGCACGTCGGTGTGCGGCGCGAACTGCGTGCTGGCCGCACTCTTGCGCACCATGCCGCCGCGGTCGCCAGCCAGCGCCTGGCCCTTGAGCCGGCTGGCCGGGTGGACAAATGCGCTCAGCTCGCGCATCGCGTGGTTGTCCGGGTCGCGCACGAAGCTGCGTGCACGCGCGGCGTTGGCCACCAACACCCAACCGAGCGGGCTCGGCGTCTTGTTGCTCGATCTTTCGGTCATCACTGCTCCCACCGCGCCTTGCGCGGTCACATCAATTCGAAGCGCGGCCGCGTCTGCAGGGCCGTGACGTTCCCGAACACGCTGTGCAGCGCGTCCTGCACGTTGTCCAGCCAGACGAATTGCATCGCGGCACGCGTGGACTCGGGCACGTCGCGCACGTCCTTGCGGTTGCGCGCCGGCAGCAGCACCAGGCCGATGCCGGCGCGCTGTGCGGCGAGCACCTTCTCCTTGACGCCGCCCACGGGCAGCACCAGCCCGCGAAGGCTGATCTCGCCGGTCATCGCGGCGTCGTGGCGCACCGCACGGTTCCCGAACAACGAAGCCAGCGCGATGAACATCGCCACACCGGCGCTCGGCCCGTCCTTGGGAATCGCGCCGGCCGGCACGTGCAGATGTACGTCCACCGCGTCGAAGGCGGTGGCCGGCACCTTGAGCTCGGACGCCATCGACTTGACCAGCGTCAGCGCGGCTTGCGCGCTCTCCTTCATCACCTCGCCCAACTGGCCCGTGAGGATGAGCCGGCCGCTGCCGGCCACACGCGTGGCCTCGATGAAGAGGATGTCGCCGCCCGCCGGCGTCCACGCCAGTCCGGTGGCCACGCCGGGCAGCGCCGTACGCAGCGCCACCTCCTGCTCGAACGGCGCCGGGCCGAGGATCTCGTCCAAGTCTGCCGCCTGTACGTTCACGGCAGTGGCGTCACCCTGCGCCACGCGCGTCGCGGCCCAGCGCAGCACGCGCGCGATCTCGCGCTCGAGCTGGCGCACGCCCGCCTCGCGGGTGTAGCCGGCGGCCAGCGCCTGCAACACGTCGTCGTCGAGTTCGCACTGCGCCGCCTGCAGGCCGTTCGCGTCGAGCTGTCGGTGCAGCAGGTAGCGGTGCGCGATCTCGATCTTCTCTTCCTGCGTATATCCCGGCAGCTCGATCACCTCCATGCGGTCGCGCACTGGCGGCGACACGGTATCCATGCGGTTGGCGGTGGCGATGAAGACCACCCGGCTCAGGTCGAAGGGCACGCCGAGGTAGTTGTCTCGGAAGGTCGAGTTCTGCTCCGGGTCCAGCACTTCCAGCAGCGCGGCCGAAGGGTCGCCCTGGTAGCTGGCGGTCATCTTGTCGACTTCGTCGAGCATCATCACGCAGTCGCGCGCGCCGGCCTTGCGCAGGCCCTGCACGATGTTGCCCGGCAGCGCCCCCACGTAGGTGCGGCGGTGGCCGCGCATCTCGGCCTCGTCGTGCAGGCCGCCGAGCGACACACGCACAAACGGCCGCTGCAACGCCCGCGCGATGCTCTGCCCCAGCGACGTCTTGCCCACGCCCGGCGGCCCGACGAAACACAGGATCGGAGCGCGCCCCTGCGGATTGAGCTTCTTCACCGCAAGGAACTCGAGGACGCGGCGCTTGACGCGGTCGAGACCGAAGTGGTCGGCCTCCAGCGTGGCACGCGCGGCCGCCAGGTCGATCGGCGCGCTCTCGGGCACGGTCCACGGCAACTCGGTCATCCACTCGATCCATGTCTGCAGCGGGCCGGTCTCGCCACCGCCGCCTGCCATGCGGCGCAGGCGCTGCAATTCCTTGCGCACGTGCGCCTCGGTGTCGATCGGCATGCCGGCCTTGGCGATCGCCTGCTCGAGCTTCTCCATCTCGGGCTCGTGCTCGCCGTTTTCACCCAGCTCCTTCTGGATCGTCTTGAGCTGCTCGCGCAGGATGAACTTGCGCTCTCGGTCCTGCAACTGCTCCTTGGTGCGCTCGCCGATCTCCTGCGACAGGCGCAGCACCTCGATGCGGTGCGTCAGCAACTCGAGCACCTTGTGCAGGCGCTCCTCGGGCGACAGCAGCTCGAGCAGCATCTGCTTTTCGGCCAGCTCCACGTCCATCAGGCTGGCCGTGATATCGGCCAGCTGCGACGGCGCGCGGGTGGCCTGCAGGGCATGCGCCAACTCGGCCGGCACGCCCGGCAACAGCGAAAGAATCTCGACCGCGCGTTCTCGCAACTGCATACCCAGCGCCTCGGCTTCGGTGGACGGCTGTGCCGGCTCCTCGATGCGCTCGATGCGTCCGGCCAGGAAGTCATGTCCCGGCACGAGTTCGCGCAACCGGTAGCGCTGCAGCCCCTGGCACACGGCATGCACCTGGCCTTCGGAAGCGGCCACCTCGCGCATCACGCTGGCCAATGTGCCCACCGTGCAGAGTTCGTCGAAGCCCGGCTCGTCGACCGCTGCATCCTTCTGCAGCACGATGCCCACCGGTGTCTTGGCGGCGATGGCCTGGCGCAGCGCCGCCAGCGATGGCCTGCGACCCACGGTGATGGGCATCAGGACGTGCGGGAAAAGCACCAGATTGCGCATCGGCACGAGTGGCACGATGTCCTCGGGTAAATGGACCGGGACTGGAATGGACGCCTTGTTTTCCATGGCATTGGGCTGAGATCAGGTCGACTGCAGGCTAGCTCCGACGGCAGGCAAGGCGATTGCGCATGCGCAACGCCGGCGCGCCCGACGAGTTCGACCCATGCCGCGACCGGCCGATTGACAGGCACCACGTTGCGCCGGCGCCGGCGACGTCCTCAAAAGCCAGATCGCGTTGGGTCAAGCTGGAACGATCGACAGATCACGGCCTTTGCGGTCGTTCGTACATTGGGTTGGAGACGTTGCGCGGGCCGAGGCCGCCGCGCGAGTGCCTCCGCTCATGTCCCCCGGGCTGGGCTGCGCCCAGCCCTCCTCCTTTACTTCGCTGCGGCACTCGCCCGGCGTCGTCGGCCCCACACCGGGTGTACGCGCCACCGTCGAACCGCCCACACGCATCGGGTCAGGGTGGCGGGGCGTTCTCTGGAGCGAAGTAAAGGAGGAGGGTCGGCCGCAGGCCGGCCCGGGGGACATGAGCGGAAGAGATCGCCCCGGCACCCTGATACCGCACAGGGCATCGAACGCGAACGGCCGCAACGGGCCGGGTGCCGTCAGTCAACCGATCCGATGGTGCAGCAGGCGGAATCATTCTTCCGTCAACAGGTAATCGATCGCCGGGTAGGACACGCCGGGCTGCTCGTCGTGATCTTGCTCGTGTTCGAGCTGAGGGTGATGTTTGCCGACGACGTGCCTGAATTCTGCAAAGGCGCCGGTCGGCAGGTACACCGTCTGGCTCGAATCCAGCTCGGCCGAGGTCCACGCACTGCCGCTGCCCGCCGGCTGGCGCTCGGCCGCCGCAAGGCCGGCGTCGAGAAGTTCGGCCACGAGTTCGTGGCGCGGGCGTTGCGGGTGCATCTCGCACCAAGCGGCCAGACGGGCCGCCACGGGCAGTGGCAGGCGCAGCGTGGTTCGCGGCAGTTTGTCGTGCGAAGCGGGCTCGCGCTTCCTGGCGGTTGGCATCGATGTGATCTCCTGTCGGCGCTTGGTGCCGAATGGCTGGGTTGCACGCAACCTAGGCCACGAGAAAGTTGCCGAACTGCTACGGGTCGGTGCGATCGAGCACCTCGTCGAAAAGCGCGCCGCGGTCCCGCAGCGGTGTCCAGTCGGTGAACTTGCCATAGAGCTGGCCCAGGTAAGGACGGCAATGCGCGATCACCTCGTCGAACGGCAGTTCTTCGGGCTCGACGACACCACGCCGCGGGTGGGTCATGGCCCAGACCACGCCGGCCATGACGGACGCGGCGACCTGCAAGGTGGTGGCGTTGTTGAACGGCACACATTCACGCGCCTGATCGATCGACAGCCGCGAGCCATACCAGTAGGCGTTGCGCGCATGGCCCATCAGCAGCACGCCGAGTTCGTCCTCGCCTTCGTCGATCTCGGGGCCCAGGATGCGCTGGCAACCCTGCAGGCGCCCGCTGCGCGCCGCCAGGTCGTCGAGCGACAGCATCGCGTCATCGCAGGGGTGGTAGGCATAGTGCACGGTAGGCCGGTAGTCGGGTGCCTGCCGGCAGCCCAGCGTCAGGTAGTCGGCAAGCGATATCGCCTCGGCATGCGAGATCAACAGGCCATGCTGCGGGCCGGCCAGCGGCGTCCAGCTGCGCACGCGCGTGGCCAGGCCCGGGCGCATCAGGAAGATCGCGGCGCCGCAGCCGTCCGCGTGCCGCCGGGCGTCGGGTGGCAGGTGGCGCTCGTGAGTGCCCCAGCCAAGCTCGGCCGGTTGCAGCGCCTCGCTCACCAGGCCGCGCACCGACCACGTATTGACGAATTCGCCCAGTCCACGGTGGCGTGCCGACGCCTGCGTGTCACGTTCGGCGATGTGGATCACGCGTACGCCGAGGTCACGCGCGAGGCACGCCCAGCCCTCGCGATCCACTGGTGCGACCGGCCTCGTGCCGGTCGCCCGCGCCACATCCAGCAATGCCTGCTTGACGAAGTGCGATACGAGCCCGGGGTTCGCGCCGTGCGTCGACACGGCCGTCGGGCTCTCGCGGCCGGGCGTGCGCAGCGCCAGCACCGCTTCGCGCCGTGCGTAATTCGTGCAACGATCCGGCGCAGATTGCGCGTCGGCAGGACGCCGCGCCCACGGCTCGGTACATGTGTCCAGATACAGCGCGCCACGCTCGCGACACCAGGCCATCAACGCCGTGCTGCTGACGTCGACCGACAGGTTGATCAGGAAATCGCCGTCGGACAGCAGCGGGGCCAGCACGTCGGCCAGGTTGTCCTGCGTGATCGTGCACACCTGCAACGCCACGCCGAAGCCCTGCGCTGTGCCGCCGCCGTCGCCATGGGCGTTGACGATCGTGATCTGGCCCGGTGCGATGTCGATGTGCCGCAGCAGCAGCGGCAGCACACGCTGACCGATCGAGCCGAACCCGACCATCAGCAACCGGCCCCTGAATTTCGGTCGTTTGACCGTGCCGTCCGCCATGCCGCGACAGTAGGCGCGGCGCGGTGCCACGCGTTGACATCGCTCAATCCGGCAGGAGCGCCGATTCGTCGGACCATGCGGTGACCAACGCCCCGCGAGCACGCATCTCGGCCAGCGCGCGCGCGCCATCGCCCCGCTGCAGGTCGCGCGCCGCCGTCGCATCCTCCAGGACTACCACGCACAACCCCATGGCCAGCGCGTCGAGCACGGTGCGCAGGACGCTGCCTTCGGTCGTGAGCCCGACGACGAAGAGGCGCCGCACACGACAGGCGCGCAGCCGGCGCGGCAGGTCGGTGCCATGAAAAGCCGACATCGACGCTCGGTCACCGCTGCAGCCCTTGGAGACGATGCCTGTGCCGCTAGGCAGGTGCAGTCCGGGCGCGAACCCGGCCCCTGCAGTGCCTGCCACGCAACAGGCCGACCCGGTATCGCCCTGCTCGATGAACATCGGTTGCGCCTGCGGATACCAGCCGCGCGACACGTAGACCGGCAACCCGTGCTGCCGGAAAAGGGCCAGCCACGTGTTCACCAAAGGCAAGACCCCTGCGCTGCCCGCCACGGCAAAGTCGCCGCCGGGGAAATAGGCCCGCTGCATGTCGACGACGAGCAACGCGTCGGTGGCGCGAAGCAACCCCTGCGAACCTTCCGGCGGCGCGAAGTGCAAGTCCGGAATCTTCATGAGTCCCATGTTCACACCGGCCCCACAGCCCGAATTGAGTACACGCAAACCGCCCGATCGGCGCAGCGCCGGCAGCGCGATGCAGCGCGTTGAGGTCGGGCGATGGCCTCGCAGGCCAGATCCCGCTTGGCACGTGGCTGTGGCGGCGAACGCGTGCGAGCGGTGAAGCGCAGGGTCCGTCTGGCCCGTCATCGGCACCAAGACAGGCCTGCAGGGGACGCCGTTCGGGGGCACCGCGTCGGCGCTGCGTGGGACGCGTCGGCCCCGCGCCGGTGAGCGACCTTGCGCGCGCTCAATCCGCCCTTGCCAGCGCTTCGCAGAATGATCGTGCACGGGCCGGCGGCTTCTCGCCGCCGCCTGAAGGCAATCCCATCAAGGAGATCGACCATGAACGAACTTCGCACTTTCGACCCGTTCTCGTTCGAACCCATCGAAGATACGCTGCGCTCCATGATGCGGCCGTGGCGGATGGAGTCGGCGGACGGCGCCCCGCGCATTCGCATCGACCTGAGCGAAGAAGACGGCAGCTACGACATCAAGGCCGAGATCCCCGGCGTGCGCAAGGAAGACATCGACGTGCGCGTCGATGGCAACGTGGTCACGATCGGCGCCGAGGTGAAAGCCGAGAAGGAAGAAAAGGAAGGCACACGGGTGTTGCGCCGCGAGCGCCACCACGGTTATGCCAGCCGCAGTTTCACGCTTGCCTGCCCGGTGGACGAAGCCAAGGCGCAGGCCAGGTACGAAAACGGCGTGCTCGACCTGAGGCTTCCGAAGAAGGCGTCCGAGGCCACGAAGCGCCTGTCCATCCAATGACCTGACCGGGCCTGCGACGGGCACGTCGTCGCGGCTCGCCGCACGCTGCCCGGTCGTCTGGAGACTGCCATGAATGGCAACCTGAACGCCGGCGATCTGTGCACGCGGATCGTCACGATCGCCGACCGTGGCATGGGCGTGGTGCAGGCAGCGCAGTTGATGCGCGAGCGCCACGTCGGCTGCCTGGTGGTGGTCGACGAGACCTCGCAGGGGCGCCTCGTCGTCGGCATGCTGACCGACCGCGACATCGTCACGTCGATCGTCGCGAAAGCCATCGACACGGACGTGCTGGTGGTCGAGGACGCCATGACCACCGACGTGGCGACCGCGGGCGAGAGCGACTCGATGGCCGACCTGCTGGCCACGATGCGGCGCAAGGGCCTGCGCCGCCTGCCCGTCACCACGCCGCAGGGCGTGCTGATCGGCCTCGTCACGCTGGACGACCTGCTGGTCGTGATGGCCGAGCAATTGCAGGCAATGGCTGCGGTGGTCGACAACGAACAACGGCGCGAGCGCGAGCGGCGCGGGTGAGCAGCCGGCCTGCGCGTCCAGGCATCCGACACAACCCGACACATCGTCAGGCAGCGTTGCGCCATGTCGGGGTGTCTGTTCGCGTGCGGCGTTGACGCAGGTCAAGTACCTGGCCGTCGCCATGCCGGCCCAGAGTTGGGTTGCCTAGAATTGCACCCATGTGGGCCCCATGAACAAGGCACCGGCATCGCAAGCGTTGATCGGCCTCTTCGACATACCGCTCGGCGCGATTGCCGATGCGACATTGGAGGGGATCTTCGTGCTCGACCGGCAATCCAAGATCCTTGCTGCCAATGCGGCGGCGCTGGATGCCTTTGGATATTTGCAGGCCGAACTGATCGGCCGCCCGCTCGACATGCTGATCCCCGAGCGCCTGCGCAACCTGCATGCGGCGCAGGTGCGCCAGTTCAGCGCATCGGGGGCGGATCATCTGCCGGCCCGGCGCGGGACGCCGCTTCTGGGCGTGCGCAAGGACGGCACCGAGTTCCCGATCGACGTGGCGGTGTCGCGCGTGGGCTTGCCGATCGGTGGCGACGGCGGCGGCAGCGGTGACTGCTACGTCGCCATCATGTGCGACCTCACCGCGGTGCATCCCGCAGCGGGTCAACTCGCGGTGGCGAGCAAGCGCTTTCGTGACCTTCTCGAACTGACGCCGGTGGCGATGTGGATCACCGAAGGCGAGTACGTGCGCTTCGCCAACCGGGCCGCCCATCACCTGTTCGGGCTGCCAAGCGAAGAGCCCCTCGCCGGCCGGTCGGTCTTCTCGCTCGTGAGCCAAGCAGAACATGACCTGTTGCGCCGGCAGCTTGAGCGCGCACAGGACAGCGACCCGCAGGCGCAGGTCGTGCAGGGGCATATCGTGCGCGCCGACGGTGAAAGGCGCGAGGTGGAGATCGCGACCGTCGCGCTGCCCGACCACGGGCACACGGTGATGCAGATGGTCATCACCGACATCACCAGGCGTCAGAGTCAACTGCGCGAATTCGTCCAGCACCGCAGCGAGTTGCGGCGCCTGTCGGCCAATGTGGTCGACGCCCGCGAAGAAGAGCGCCGACGGATTGCGCGCGAGCTGCACGACGAGCTCGGCCAGCGGCTCACTGCGCTGAAGATGGAGTTGTCGAGCCTGCGTGAGGACGGCGTGCGCCGCGGGCAGGCCGACCGTGTGGACCACATGCTCGGGATGATCGACGACACCGTGGCTGCGGTGCGTCGCATCTCGGCCGACCTGCGCCCTTTGATGCTCGACGACCTCGGCCTGAATGCGGCAATCGAATCGCTGGCGCGCCATGCCGCGAGCCACATGCACATCGAGGTCACCGTGCGCCTCGACGAAGAAGACCCGCCCACGTCGGACGCGGCCAGGATCGCGCTCTACCGCATCGTGCAGGAGGCGCTGACCAACGTGGCCCGGCACGCGCGTGCCTCCGAAGTTCGCATCCAGCTCACATGCGACGGCCAGGAGATCGTGCTGACGGTGCAGGACAACGGCGTGGGCTTTCCCAAGGGCGCCGATGGCGCCACCGGCCGGTATGGCCTGCTGGGCATACGCGAGCGCGCGATCATGCTGGGCGGGCACATGGAAATAGACAACCCCCAGGGCGGCGGCGGGCGCATCACGGTCCGCCTGCCCCTCGTGCCACCCCCGCCCGAAAGTGCTTCATGACGACATCGACGATCCCCACCCGCACCGCAGCTGCACCTCGCCTGCTGCTCGTGGACGACCACACGATCGTGCGCGACGGCCTTCGGCGCATCCTCGAGACCACGCCCGAACATTGGTCGGTGACCGAGGAGAGTTCCGGCTTCCAGGCGCTGGAATCGCTGCGGCGCGCCACGTTCGACCTGGCCATCGTCGACCTGTCGATGCCCGGCATGGGCGGCATCGAGCTGATCCAGCGCATACGTGCCGAATGGCCTCACATGCCGGTGCTGGTGCTGAGCATGCACGCCGAACAGGAGTACGCGCTGCGTGCGTTCAAGGCTGGCGCCAACGGCTACATCACGAAGGACAGCGCCGCGCAGGAGCTGAACGTGGCCGTGCGCAAGGTGGCCGGCGGTGGCACCTACGTCACGGCCAGCCTGGCGGAGCGTGTGGTGCAGCAGCTCAACGGCAGCATCGACGTACCGCACCACGCCAGGCTGTCGAACCGCGAGCTCGAGGTGCTGCGCCGCATCGTCGGCGGCCAGCGCTCGAACCAGATCGCGCAGGAGCTGCACCTGTCGGCCAAGACGATCAGCACGCACAAGACGCGCATCATGGACAAGCTGCAGGTCTCGAGCACGGCCGCGCTCGTCCGCTACGGCATCGAACACGGCCTGTGCGGCGACGAGCCAGCGGATCCGTCCGCCGTCTGGGCCGCGAGCACAGGGCCGGGCGGTCTGGCCTGAGTGCGCCGAGGCCAACGCCAAGGACGGCCACACCACATGGCTTCGGAGGCGCAGGCAATGTGCGCCGCTTCACCAAGAAGGCGCGCAAGATCATCAGCCCGTGCGACACCGGCACCGGCCTGAAGTTGACGCGCGGTCGGGTGCCAGGCGACGTCATCACAGTCGCACGGCGCCCCGCAGGTGGCTCGCAAACCAACTGCCCGCCAGGTGGGCGACCGTCTCCAGTGCCCCGGGCTCCTCGAATTGGTGTGTCGCACCGGGCACGACCTCCAGCCGCGTGGCGCAATGCATGCGCTGCTGGGCATTGCGGTTCAGGCGCAGTACCTCGCGGTCGCGTCCGCCGACGATGAACAGCGTCGGCGCCTGCACCTGTCCCAGGCGCGGCGCTGCGAGGTCGGGCCGCCCACCCCGGGATACCGCAGCGTCGACCCAGGAAGGGTGGTCGGCAGCCACGTTCAAGGCCGCCGCCGAGCCGATGCCGGTGCCGAGCAGGCCGACTCGCAAGGTGGCCAGCCCGTCGTCCGCGCGCAGCCACGAAACAGCCGCACACAGCCGCTCGCCCATTCGCGCCACCTCGTAGTCATTGCGGCGTCGTGCCACGTCGCCAGCGGTCAGCAGGTCGACCAGCAGCGTTGCGAAACCGTAGTCGTGCAGCACGTCGGCCACGAAGTGGATGCGGCTGCCATTCGAGCCGCCATGGTCGCCTTGCGCAAACACCACCAGCCCCAGCGGGTGCGCCACCTGCGAAAGCGTTCCATGCAACCGATCGGTGCCTGTGAACAGCTCCCAATCCTGCGCGGCGGGACTGGGCGACGCCGCGCCGGGACCGGGAGTCCACCTTGACTGGACATGCTTGTCGGTCGCCGCCACGCGGTGACGCCGCGGGCGATAGCCCCAAGCGCCGATGGTCGTGACACCACTGCTCATCTGCAATGCTTTCGCGTGGGTTGTCCGCATCGCGCACGATATCGTCCAGACCTCTCGCACGCTGCTCGTTCCGCAACCATGTCGGCATCTTGCAAAGTCGGGCCCGGCGTGCGTTGACAACTCGCAACGGACGCCGGGATCAGCCCTTGGACCTGGGGTCTGGGATGCACATGTCCACGCCGCAATCCAGACTATTCCTACGGCCAACCGGACTGCGCCCAAAGCTGCGGCGCTCCGCTCTGACACCACGCAGGACCATCGGCCGATTGAATCGGACAGGGTTCACCCGCATGCTTCATTTGTGATGAAAGTCACGGCCCAGCTTGCCAACTTGGAGTTCACATGACCGACCTCGACCGTGCCTGCGACAGCCAGGAATCGACGCTTTGGGCGGGCGTGCGCTGCACCGCCAGCGACGTGTTGCGATGGGCAGGGCTGCCGGCGCAGGCCAGCGCCGCCACCGACGAGGTCTACTTTCCCATGCGCCGTGTGCGGGCCGGGCAGGCGCTCATCCACGAGGGCCAGACGTTCGAGCGGCTTCACGTGGTCGGCAGTGGCAGCTTCAAGTTCGTGCAGACCGACATCGAAGGTTACGAGCAGGTGCTGGGTTTCGCGATCCACGGTGACTTCGTCGGCCTCGACGGTCTGGGTCAGGCCTGCCATGCAGCGAGTGTCGTCGCGCTCGAGGATTCATCGGTCGCCGTGCTGCCTTTTGCCGAAATGCTGGCCTGGTCGCACCGCCTGCCGGTGCTCGAGTCCTTGCTGCACCGGGCCGCCGGGGCGGAGGTTCAGCGGCGCGGCGATACGCAGTACCTGATGTCGGCACCGAGTTCTGAGGTTCGCGTGGCCCGCTTTCTGCTCCAGATGGCGCACCGTCAGGCGGCGCTGGGGTACTCGCACCGGCGCCTGTATCTGCGCATGACGCGGCGCGATATCGCCAGCCACCTGGGCATCGCACACGAAACCGTGAGTCGTGCCTTCACGGCGCTGGCTAACGACGGCTGCATCCACGTCTCGCAGCGCGACATCGAACTCGTCGATCTGCCCGCACTGCTCGACCTGCAACGGGTGACACGCGGCCGCCACGCCGCTGAACGGCACGACGAGCATCCTCACGGCGCCTCCATCGACAAGCCGGCACGTGCGGCTTCGGGTGGCTCGCGGGTGCATTGACGGACCTGCCGTCGCCTTTGCGCAACAGACACAATCCTCCTCTACCATCGTCAGCGTTGTCCACCGCCCACCGTCCAAGGGCGTTGGCGGGAATGCGCACCCTGCGCGAGAAGGATCGAAATGAATCGTCGGGAATTTGCCGCCGGCCTGGCCGCCGCCCCCCTGTTGCCTTTGGCGCCTGGCGCGGTCGCCCAGAGTGCGGCGCTGGCCGTCGAAGGCCGCACCTACAAACGTCTGTCGCAGGGCGTGCCCGTCGCGGTACCCGGCAAGATCGAAGTGATCGAGTTCTTCGGCTATTGGTGCCCGCACTGCAACGACTTCGAGCCCAAACTCGAAGCGTGGGTGAAGAAGCTGCCCAAGGACGTGAATTTCCGGCGCATGCCGGTGGCCTGGCAGGCTGCGCAGGTGCCTTACCAGAAGCTGTACTTCGCGCTCGAGACGATGGGCCTGGTCGACAGCCTCCAGCAGAAGGTCTTCGATGCGGTGCACAAGCAGCGGTTGCATCTCGAGGTCGATGCCGGGCTCGCTGCGTTCGCCGCGGCCAATGGGGTCGACAAGGCCAAGCTCGTGGACCACATGAACGGCTTCACCGTGGCCTCCAAGCTGCGCATGGCCGGCCAGCTCTGGTCCGCCTACGATCTCGACGGCGTGCCGGCACTCACGGTGAACGGTCGCTATGTCACATCGCCGGCCACCGCCAATGGCGAAGACCAGGCGCTTCGGGTCGTCGACGAGCTGATCCAGAAATCCCGCTCGCCAGGCACCTGACGCTGCCCCCTGCGGGCGGTTGTCGATTGACCGGGGGCGAAGGGTTGCCGATGATTCGCGCGCCTTCACCCCTGGGCCGCCATCGGCCCGCCTGATCGAGCGACACGCAAAGATGAAACGTCTGGACGATTTCCGCCTGCGCATGGGCCGGCACGAACTGGTGCCCATCGTCATCGGCGGCATGGGGGTGGACATTTCTTCCGCCGACCTTGCCGTGGAAGCGGCGCGTCTCGGCGGCGTGGGGCATATCTCCGACGCGATGGTCAAGACGGTGACCGACCGGCGCTACAAGACCAAGTTCGTCAAGGCCAAGCAGGCGCAGTTCCAGTACAACGTGGCGTCGCAGGACAAGTCGGCCGTCAAGTTCAACCTGGAGCATCTGGCCGAAGCGACGCGGCTGCACGTCGAAGGCACCATGGCTCGAAAGACGGGCAGCGGCCTGATCTTCATCAACTGCATGGAAAAGCTGACGATGAACGGGCCGAAGGAGACGCTGAGCGTACGCATGCGCACCGCGCTCGACGCCGGCATCGACGGCATCACGCTCGCCGCCGGGCTGCACCTGGGCTCGCTGGCACTGGTCGCGGACCACCCCCGATTCCGCGACGCCAAGCTCGGCATCATCGTGTCGTCGCTGCGCGCGCTCCAGCTTTTCCTGAAGAAGAACGCCCGCCTGGCCCGATTGCCCGACTACGTGGTCGTCGAAGGGCCGCTGGCTGGCGGTCACCTGGGTTTCGGCATGGACTGGGCGCAGTACGACCTCGCCACGATCGTGGCCGAGATCGTGGGTTACCTGAAGCAGGAGTCGCTGGACATCCCGGTGATCCCCGCCGGCGGCATCTTCACCGGCAGCGATGCGGTGCGGTTTCTCGAACTCGGCGGCGCCGGCGTTCAGGTGGCGACGCGCTTCACGGTCACGCGCGAATGCGGCCTGCCCGACCCGATCAAGCAGGAATATTTCAAGGCCGGCGCGGACGATATCGAGGTCAACCAGATCTCCCCCACGGGCTACCCGATGCGCATGATCAGGTCCAGCCCGGGCATCGGCGACGGCATCCGCCCCAACTGCGAGGCCTACGGCTACCTGCTCGACGCCAACGGCAAGTGCGACTACATCACGGCCTACAACCGCGAAGTGGCTGCGCATCCCGACCAGAAACGTGTGTCGGTGATGGACAAGACCTGTTTGTGCACGCACATGCGGAATTTCGACATCTGGACCTGCGGGGATTCGGCGTCGCGGCTGAAAGAGACGTCGGTGCGCCGTGCCGACGGCACCTACCAGCTGCTGACCGCGCAGCACGTCTTCCAGGACTACCAGTTCAGTACCGACGGCCACGTGCAACTGCCCGAGGCCGAAGCGCTGCCCGCCTAGCGGCCGGGCGCGGCCGCTAGGCGGGGGCGGGTCCGCGGCGCTCAGATGTCGCCCATGATCTGCTCGCGTGTGAGCAGGCGCGTGGTCAGGCGGTCGACGTCGTCGTACGAATACTGCGGGCCCTTGACGCTGCGAAGGTGCTGCACGAATTCGCGGATCTCGTGATCGTTGTCGATGATGATGTACTTGATGTCGTTGGCGGTGAACTCGAGGCGCAGGTCAACCACGGCCGCATCCACGGCGGCCTTGTTTTCGGGCACGGCGTAGTAGTCGCCACCGACCACCATGTCGCACTCGACTTCATACGACGGCACGTGGCGCCACTCGCGCTCGTCCGAGAACCGGTAGTTGGCGATGGTCCCACCCTTGCGGACGAGGTTGCCCTCGTAGTTCTTGATGTAGCGCAGCACGTCGACGACCGCCTTCTGCTCGCGCGTCCAGTTGTCCGGATCACCGTCACCAGGGCCACCACGCCCGCGCGCAAAGTGGTTGTAGGCCAGGCGATAACTCGCCGAAAGCGTCGAGCCGCTGGCCACGTACAGCACCGGGTTGAGGCCCATCTTGTTGCCCCATGCCTTGGTCAGGCCGATGCCGTAGTGGCCGTACTTGGCGATATGGTCCTTCACCTCGGACAGCGGGATGTCGCAGAAGCTGACCATCGGTACGTGAAAGACGGTCGGATTGCCGTCGAGCACGATCGACTCCTTGCAATAGAAGACGCGGAAGCTCTCGATGAGGATCTTCTTCAACGCCTCCTTGTCGTGCGTGAAGTGGATCAGCGTGTTCGCACTCAGCGGCATGTTCGTGCTCCTTCATCAGGTTCGACGCTCGTCCGCACAGTGGCGGGCGCCAGGCGGGCTAGCGCCCTCGGCGCTGGACCTTCCAGCCGGTGCGGTGCGGCTTGACGCTGGCGATGCACACGGCGTGTGCCAGGCCGCATCCGGGTGTGCCCGGCCACCGGGCGCCGTGGCGCGCCGACGGATTGACCGGCAAGAGCACCACCTGGGCCTCCTCGCGGGTACGCGTGAATTCCACGTCGCCGCCCACTGCGGGCATCGGCTTCACGGCGGTTTCGGCATAGGCGACGGCCACGAACTGTGGCACGACCAGGCCCGTCAACGACAACCGCGTCTCGGCCGCGACGACGATCTCGTTGCCCGCACAGTCGATGGCCAGCCCGGGTTTCACACGCACCTGCTCGGGCGATTCGAGGCTCACGTCCAACCCGCCCACGACGCCCCAACCATGCAGGAACCGGTTGTGCCGTCGCAACCGCGCGAGCAGGTACTGCTGCTCCTGTTGCAGGTCTTCGACCGAGAGCAACTGCCCGGTGAAATAGCGCACGCGTTCGAGGTTGCCTTCGATGTCCAATTCGCTCTCCCGGTGATGGGTCATTCCACCATGAGGTGTCGTCTCAAGCCTTGCTGTCGCGCGGCCCGAATCGGGCCACGGCCCGTTCCCGCGCCTTGGCCGCCTCGACATCGCGGTGCTTCGGCCCGGCGGTGGTGACGAGCGAGGCGATCAGGAGCCGCGCGGACGCTGCCACCTCGTCCACCGCGCGGTCGAAGGCGGCCGCATTGGCCTGTGACGGCACGTTGAAACCGCTGAGCTTGCGCACGAACTGGAGCGACGCGTCACGTATCTCCAGTTCCGTTGCCGGCGGCGAGAAATTGAAAAGGGTCTTGATGCTTCTGCACATGGCCAAGATCGCTCCATCCACGGGTCGATCGCATCGTAGCGCCGCATCCGGACAGCGCTCACACGCCTCTGGCGCGGCGCCGTGGGCGCGCGTCACTTTCTGTGTTCTGGTCGGAGCAGGCGCACGGCCCACAGACAAAGGCCGCCCGACACCAGCGTCGAAATGACGAAGAACGGGTCGGTCAACACATGACCCCCCTCGACGGCAAGACGCACCAGGTGAATCGCAACGACAAGTCCATAGACCACACCGCTCGCAATCAGATAAGGCTTCAAGGTGTCCTCCGGAAACCGCGCCACGTCCGCCGCGTTCGACTGGCGGCCACGGCAGCATCGAGTGTGTCACGACCGGCGTCGCGCAGTTCGACGGCCGCACATCGGCGCTTTGCGCCGAGGCACCGGCGACTGCCAACCGATCAGCGCCGGGGCTCGAGTGCCAGGATCGACAGTCCGGCGGCGATGAAGGTCGCGCCGGCGCCGATATTGGCGGCCGCCACGGCGCGCGGCCGCCGCTCGAGCCAGCCGGACAGTTGTGCTGCGAAGCTGCCGAGCAGCGTGAAGATCACGGCGGTCAACAGCGCGAAGATGGCGCCGTAGACGAGCATCTGCACGTGGACCGGCCCACGCGCCACGGATACGAACTGCGGGATGAACGCCACGACGAAGAGCCCCGGCTTCGGGTTCAGCACATTGGACAGCAGCCCCGTCGCAAAGATGCGCCACAGCGGCTGCCGGCTGGCGGGCACGAAGGACACCAGATTCCTCGACCGGATGGCCTTGAACCCGAGCCACACCAGGTACGCCGCGCCCGCGGCCTTGACGACCCAGAACGCCGCGGGCGACGTCTGCAGCACCAGCGCCAGGCCGAGCGTGGCGGCCAGCGTATGGACCATGATGCCCAGCCCGGCGCCGACCGAACTCAGCGCTGCGGCGGCGCGCCCCTGGCTCAGCCCGCGGCTGATCGCGAGCAGGTTGTCGGGGCCGGGCGCGATGACGACGACCATCACCGCCGTCAGGTAGGCGGCCAGGATTTCAGGCGGGAACATGCCGGCGAGTGTAGGAGCCTGCAGTTCCCTGGGTTTCAGGTACGCGGCAGCGGTTGGAGCATGCTGACGCGGTTGCCCTCGGTGTCCATGAACGACACATACCGGCCGACGCCCGGAATGTCCATCGGTTCGCCGAGCACCTTGCCGCCGGCCTGGCGCACCTTCTGCATCGATGCGCCGAGTTCCTCCACCGCGATCACGACCGAGGGGCAAGGCGACGGAATGTCCGGTCGTTTCTCGAAGAAGCCGCCGTTGATGGCGCCGGGCTCGGTCGGCCGACTGCCGACCGTGGGCGTCGTCGTGGCGAGCACGTAGTGGCCCATCTGGGCCCCCAGCGCCTGCATGCCCCAGCCGAAGGCACGCTCGTAGAACGACGCGGCGCGGGCCGGGTCTTCGTAGGGCATCTCGAAATGAACCACGGGATCCATGGGCGGTCTCCTCTGCAAGGTTGAACCGTTGGCTGCGAGGCCGCGGGTCAGCGGTGCGGGCGGTCGAAGCGCCGCGCTGCAAGCGGTCTCGTCACGCCGTCTGCGGACGCCGGATATCGACCTTCATCGTCTTGAAGTCGGCCGGCCCGGAGGTATGTTCGTGCACGATCTTCCAGACGCCACCGCGCCGGACGAGCACGATCGTCAGCCGGTTGTTCAGCGAGCGCAAAGGGCGGCCGTCGGGCGACAGCGCGGTGAAGGTGAGAAAGGCCTGCGCCGTCGCCACATCGTGGCCGGCATGCACCCGCAGGTCGTCCACGCCGACCGCCACGCGCTCGTCGCCCAGCGAGCCGAACCAGCCTTGCGCCATGGCGCGCCAGGCGTCGATGCCGTCATGCGACCAGGCGCCCCACATGTCGTAGACCTGCACGTCGTGTGTGTACAGCGCGACGAAGGTGTCGACGTCCTTGGCCAGCACGGCCGCCTGGTAGGCGGCGAGCACGGCTTCGATCGACGCGACAGCGTTGGCGGTGTGATCGGTTTCCTGGGTCTTCATGGCATCAGCCGCGTCGGCAAAGGACAGCCCTTCGACTCCACGACGCACGGGCAACAGAAAAATCGACAACCTTTGCATGCATGGCGCCCCTCAGCGCCGCGTCTTGCGCTGACGGTCGTACTTGGGCCAATACTGGAACTCGTCCTCGTGGACCTCGATGTCCACCTCCGCCACGCGCATCTGCAGCCGCTCCTGCACATCCGCGACGGCCTTGTTGTAGATGCTCGGCCCCACTTCTTCGAGGAAAAAGCCCAGCAGTCCGCTCGCAGCGATATTGCCGATCTTTTCGTCCATGTTTTCGAGGAAATAGCGCTCGAGCGACGCCACGGCTTCCTTGTGCACGTCCTTGGGCAGTTCGATCGGCATCGTGTCTCCTGTTCGTTCGTCTTCAACCCACGTCGGCGCCGCTCGCCGCCAGCAGTTCGCGCAGCACCGAGCGATGGCAATGCGTTTCGTCCGCGCAATAGCAGCCGACGGAAAAGTGGTTCTGCCGCGAGAGCGCCGCGAGCAGCGCGATCGTGTGTGCGTTCTCCGGCGCCGCCATTTCGGCGCGGTACTTGCGCACGAACACGGCCCACTGCGCCGGTGTCGCGGCCGCCTGGCCGAGCTTCATCGTCTGCGCGCTCGGTGCAAGGTTGGGGAACCAGACGTCGTACCAATCCTGCGATGCGAACGCCGCCTTGGGCACGCCGCGCGGCGGGCGCCGCACGGTACCGATGCGCACGCCCTCGCCCGCCTGACGCGGGCTGCCGAGCCTGAGGATGCGAACCGCCATCGAAGACTCCTGTTCAGACCATGTTGGAGACGCGCGATCCGCCTCGAAGTACGCACTGTGCCTGCCCGCCGACGTGGTGCGCCTTGGACACGGCACCGAGGTCGATCTCATCGGCCGCCTACTTGCCAGCCTTCGGCGGCAGCGTGGCCACGAACCGCATGCACCGATCGACCCAGAAAGCCAGCGCGTCATCGGTCTCGATGCCCGGGGCATCGATGAAGACGTAGCCGTTCATCGGCCGACCTGTGAAGTCCATCTCCCGGACGTGTGGGCGGCGCAGCGAATCGGCATGGGCGTCCTTGCCGACGCGGGCCATCAGCGCCGTGCCCGACACACCGACGACCATCGAGCCGTGCAGCAGAAACGCGATGCCGCCGAACATCCGCTTCTCGGACACGCCCACGCGTCCGGCGACCGACTCCCGGATGCGCTGCGCAAGACCTTCGTCGTAAGCCATGGGTTCCCCTGGTGTCCAGTTCGACGTTCGACCGCGTGACGTTCGGATCGTCAGCGCGGGTAGGCGCAGACCATGAGCTGCGCGGTCGAATCCCGGCCAGCCCGCGGCGGCGGCGCCATCGTCCCGGTGCACTGGCTGCGCTCGCCGGGATAGGCGCGTGCCACGCCCATGCCGCCGGCGGCGCCGCTGCCGGCCGCCCAGTTGTCCGCCAGCAGCACGAAGTTCTCGGTACGCCGGCGCGGCTTGGCGTTCGTGGTACCGGGCTCCACCGCCCTGACATAACCGACGAATACGACCACGCGATGGACACGCTGGCCGGCACGCGCCTGCGCAGACAATGCGCGCAGCCGGTCGCGCAGACCCGAGAGCAGCCGCTTCGCCTCGGAGACCGACTTGCCCTCGAGGCTGGGAGCCACGGCCTCGAATTCCATCCGGACATCACGCGTGAGCAGCGCCGTGGCCTGCGGGCCGCCGCCGGGCTGCGCATGCGACAGGGGCGTGACGAACAGCGCTGCCAGCAACAAGAGCCACGCCCATGTGCATGCGCCCCGCAGCCCTGCGCGCGCCGGCAGTCCGCCGTTCATGTCAGCGCAGCCACACTGCCCAGCACGCTGGCCCAGAGAGCCGCGAGGACGCCAAGAAAGCGCCGAGCAGTCCGCTCCCGACGCGCGGCAGCCGCGTGCACGAGCCAGGCCAGCACGGGCACCTGACCAACCATGAGCAACTGGAAGACGTGCGCCGCAGCGCCCTCGTCCTGATCGTGAACGATGCCGAAGACCACGGCATGCCCGAGCACCAGCACGAGCGCCGCCAGGCACATGCCGATGGCCGCCATGCCGCTCAGGCGGCTCATGCGACTCCCCTGCAAAGTCACCATGGTGTCGATCCTTTCGCCGGTGGGCACTGCGTCGTCGAAAGCACCCCGATTCGCATCCGATCGTAGGGGATGGCCACGGCACCGGCAACCCGCTGCGGCAATGGTGCGCCGTCAGGCGCGTCGTCGACCGTCGCCCGAACCGCTGACCCCGCGGCGGAAGATGTCCGCCATCAGCGCGGCGGCGACAGGGAACAGCACCGCATACCCCACGATGCCGATATCGCGCACCCGCATGTCGGCGAGCGGCACGCCGGCCAACCCCGCGAAGGAAAGTACGGCGCTCGCCAGCAACAGACGGCGCACGACCCGACGCCGGCCCGGGCCGTGCACGGACCACGCCAGGCACCAGGCCGCGAGCGCGAACAGCACGTCCCAGGCGAGGATGTCGAGCGCATAGGCGACCGACGGCCACTCGAACGCAAAAACCTGCCGCGCCCAGGGCGCGCCCGCGAACGCCGCCTGACCGCCGAGCGTGAGGATTGAAAAATGGACCACACAGGTGACCCCGGCCGACATGCCCATGAAGGCCACGCCGGCCCCCGCCAGGGCCTTGCGCGGCGCACCCGCCGCTGCGTAGATCGCCACGGCGAACACCACCATCGCCGGCGCGATGGCCAGGATCAGGACCTCCATCAGCGTGAACCATGGCGCCTGGATCGGACGATCCGGCGCCGGCAACGTGGCCAGCCCCACGCCGAGCACGACGGTATACAGCAGGCACAGCACCGCGACCGTGGCGCCAGCCATGGCCCCCAGGCGCTGCACGGTGGGCTCGCGGGCGTCGCTCATGGCGGCGGCGCTACCGCACCGGCAAACGCCTCTGCACGGCGCCGCATGCTCAGGGAAACATCGGGATCTGGGGCTCGATACCTTCGAGTTCCGATTCCGGGTGGTGCCGCTTGATGAGTGATTCGATGGCCTCGACACGGCTGCGGGGCACGTCGATCATCATCAACAGTTCGCCACGTGCGATCGCCTCTTCGAACTTCTGCAATCGGCCGCTCGGCAGGGCGACACCGATCATGCTGGACATCCAGGCGCCGAAGCCGGCACCGAAAACCGTCAACCCGAGCAGCGCGCCGCCACCCAGCACCAGCCCTGCAGGCGGGAACGTGACCGCGGCGACGCCCGCGAGCAAGCCCACCAGACCACCGGCCCCCACGCCGCGCTGGAGCGACGGCACGAGGTCCGTTCGCTGCGCGACGCCGGCGGCGGGCAGGTCCTCCATCGGCGTGCCATCCCGGGCCACGACGTGCAGATGACGCTCCTCGATGCGGGCCAGCAGCAGATCGTCGACGATCGCGCGCGCGGTATTGACGTCCGGTGCCAGAAAGTAGAGCCTGCGCATGATCGACCTCACTTTCATGCTGTGGAGAGTGCGATGACGCAACTTACGCATCCTGTGCCGGTGACGCCTTGACGGCGCGCAATGCCCCGCGGCACCGACACCGCTAAGCGGGCGCATCACGCGCCTGGTCTGCGGCGATACAAGCGGCGCGCCGCGTGTCCCACGTGGCGGACCCATGCCGGAACACGCCTTTGACCGGACGGTCTACGCCGGATATTCACGCGGGCGTGGCTTCTCGTCACCGCGGCGCTTGCGGACGAGGTCCTCAAGACGGCGTGTCATATCGTCGAAGGCATCGCGCAGCGCGACGTAGACGTCCTCCCGCTCCACGCGGTCGACCACGAGCTCGTGGCCGGGCAGCGTGAGGTCGATGCGCACGCCGAAGGGGCGCCCCTGCTGCTGATGCTTCTGCAGCAGGTCTACGACGACGCGGCACGACACGATGTCGCTCGCAAAACGGTCGAGCTTCTCGGCCCTTCTGCGCACCGCGTCCTGCACGGCGTCCGAGCGCTCCATGCCATGAAAGTTGATCTGCAAGGTCTGTTTCATCGGGCCCTCCGTGGTCGGCGCGCCCCCGGGCCCCTTCATGACGCCGTCACCGGCGCCGAGGACACGGTATCGCGCCCGTTACCGACACGCTACTGCGCGCGGCGAGGCACGCCATTGACGCAGCGCAGCCCGCGGTCTTGCGCCAGCGCGCACCGCACGTCCAGGGGAATCGCGGCCGCCAAGCGCGCGTGGAGCCAGACGACGTACCCGGCGAACCGGTCTTGGCTGCAGCCGGCAGAATGTGCGCCGGCACCCCAAGGAGATGGGCACATGACGCAGACGTTGATGGACGCGATCCGAAGTGGCGACATGGCCGAGGTCGGCCGGCTGGCGAGCCCGCAGGCCGTCGACCTGGCGGGACCCGGCGGCATGACGCCGCTCATGCAGGCGGCGGTGCTGGGGCGGGTGGAGGTCGTCGACCGGCTGATCGCCGCCGGCGCCGATGTGAATGCCGCTGACGAACGCGGCTTCACCCCGCTGTTCCACGGTTGTTACGACCCCGACGAAGACCGCGGCCACCCCGATGTGGTCGAGCGCCTTTTGCAGGCCGGCGCCGACAAGGAGGCGAAGATCGGCTTCGGCGTGCGCCCCCTCATGTACGCGGCAGGCAACGGCGAGGCGGGCGTCGTGGAGGTGCTGCTGCGCGCTGGTGCCGACCCGCTGGCCCGCAACGAGGTCGGGCGCACGGCATTGATGATGGTGAAGGACCGCGACTACGTCGATGTGATCAACATCCTGCACGAGGCCGAGGCGAACGTGCAGACCGCCGACTGCTCGTCGCGCAATCCGCCCGACATGCAGGTGGTCACGTTCATGAAGCCGCAGCGCAAGCCCTGACGGTCGCTTGCAGCCGCGCCGCTTCACGCGCCGGTTGCATCAGCCCTTGTCGCCGGCGATGTAGTGCTCGAGCTGTTCGATGATGAACTGCTGCTCGGAAATGATGTCCTTGACGAGGTCGCCGATCGAAATGATCCCGATGAGCCGGCCACCGTCCATGACGGGCAGGTGGCGAACCCGGCTGTCGGTCATCAACGCCATGCATTCTTCGGTGGTGTGCTCGGGCCGCACGCACAGCACCTGCGACGTCATGATCTCCCGCACCGGCGTTTCCCGGGAAGACCGCGACATGAGCGCGATCTTGCGCGCATAGTCGCGCTCGGTGACGAGTCCGGCAACCCGGTCGCCGGTCATGACGATCAGCGCACCGATGTCGTTGTCGGCCATTCGCTTGACGGCGTCGTAGACCGAGTCTTCGGGGCTGATCGTGTGGACGTGCGGGCTGGCCTTCGATTTCAGGATGGAAGCGGTTGTCTTCAATGTGAACCTCCTTCGCGATGACGGCCGCATGCGCAGCCCGAAGACCGGCGCGCCACGACCATGGGTGCGATCCGAGCATCACACCGGCCCACGCCAGGAGATTCCCCCCGAAACCGAACCTGGGGGTTGATATCACTCAATCCCCCACGCCCGCATTTCCGTTGCTCATCCCGAAGGCGGAGGCGGAATCGGCGCGGTCGCCGGCTGTTCGGCAAAGGCCGTCAGGTCCTGCAGGCGGACCAGCCAAGGTTGTGCGGAGCGATGCCAGATCTGCATTGCCGGCACGAGCTCGGCCCGTTGCCTGACGCAGCCGAGCCGGATGACGACCTGCGTCGCGCCGTCGACGGCGGTGGAATACAGCGGCGTACCGCATTCGGGGCAGAACACCTGGGCGCGCCGGTTCCCGTTCTCGGCCACCTTGACATAGCTCCGCGGCTCGCCGATGAGCGCCAAGGTCTCGATCGGCGCCATGACGTTGGCGCGAAACGGTGCACCCGAAAGCACCTGGCAATCGCTGCAATGGCAGACCATGACCTTCGAGCGGTCGACGACCGCGGTGAACGAGATCCTGCCGCAGTGGCAGGCACCGTCGATGTTCATCGTGGACCCTTCATCGAGCATTCCGGTCTCTACCTCGAGATGCGTCGCGCCCGAGCATGGGTGCCCCGCGCGCCAACGCCAATCCGTGCGCCGAAGCGACGGGGCCGGTGCCCCTCAACGCTTGCAGGGGCCGTCCTTGTACACACGCCCATCGAAGCACTCGGTAATGATCACCTCACGCGGTGGCCGGGTGCCCGTGACGCGGTCGGTGGGTGGGGTCGCGGCGGACGGTGTCGGGGGCGATTCCGAGCCCCTTGCGTAGATGATCTTCTTCTCGCCTTGCTGGCAATTGCCGACGACGCGCCCTTCCACTTTCGCGGCGCTGTCGACCACGACCACGCTGAAGTCCGTGACGCCGTTGCCCAGGATCCGCTGCTCGATCGCGGCCCGGAGTTCCTCGCAGGCGGCGGCGTGCACGGGACCGGCGTAGGCGGTGACGACCGCCAGGACGACCAGCGGGATGCCCGATAGCCGGGCGCAATTCTGAACGGTCATGATCGGTGCAGGGCCCTCTATAAGCAAGGCGCACTGCTTGCGGCGCGCCAGTGACGGATGACACACCATAAACCGCCGTGCTCCAGGGCGCAAACGGCGCTCGCCAACGCCCGCAAGACACGTGTGCCACGGCGGCGCATGGGCCGGCATGTCAGGTCTCGTCATGGACGTCCTCGTAACGCAGCATCGCCATCAAGCGCTGCTCCCTCGAGTCGTCGAACCCGCAGGAGTGCAACCACTCCTTCGGGTTTTCGTAGGTGCCGAACAGCATGTCCCAACAGGTGATGTCGCCGTAGTTGTTGCGGTGATGGCCGTGCCGGTGGTGGATGCGGTGCATCTCCGGCCGCTGGAAGAACCATCCGATCCACCGCGGCGTGCGGACGTTGGTGTGATAGAAGAATTCACCCAGAGCCGTGCAAAGTGTGTAGACCGCGCCGGCTTCGAGCGAAAGCCCGAGCAGCGAATATACGAGCGCACTGCCGATGAGCGAATTGACGACCATTTCGCCGGGGTGCTTGTAGAACGACGTGATGACCTCGAGCCGCTGCGGACTGTGGTGGATCTGGTGGAAACCGCGCCACAGAAGATCGTTCTCGTGGCGCCAACGGTGCCACCAGTAGAAGACGAACGTCGCGATGAAATAGGCGATGAGCCCGCCCACGGCTGGCGAGACGTGCCGGCTCAACTGGAAAACGCTGGCCGATGCGAACCAGTGCTCCCAGGACCACCCGCCAACGAGCACCACGCCCAGCTGCACCGCGTTCACGAGCAGCACCCGCGTCGGCCAGGTCTTTACCTTCGGCAGAGGCCAGCCAGGCAACACCCGCTCCAGGGCAAAACAGAATACGAACGTCGCGATGATGATGGCGAGCATGCCAACCTCCGCTGTGTGCCGACCGTCGCCGCGCAGATCGTGCGACCGTGCAGCCTGTCGATGAGACAGTCTGCGCGTGCGCTTGGTGCGCCAGCAAGCAAAAGGCAAGAAGTGCCTCCCGGCGGGCGTCGCCGTATCGCGGGGCGGTACGAAACGGCCGCCGCCGGACATTCATAATTGCCGAAACAGACCTGTCAGGAGAGCGTAGGTGGAGTCATCGGCAGACGGAACCAAGGCACGGTTCTCAGCATTCACGTCCATCCTCCGGTCGTCCGGGCTGCGTGCGGCGCTGGCCGACTTGCTCGCACCCACGGACTACCGGTTCATCGCCATCTTCCGGTTCCAGGGCGACCGGGCCAATGCCGCCGTGTACTACGACCGCGAGAATCCACACGTATTGACGACGGACGAGGTGCCGGCCAGCGCCACCTACTGCAGCTTTGCGCGCAACGACCGCGGCGCCTTCGTCACGGCCGACGCCATGCAGGACGAACGGCTCGCCGGGCATGTGGCGCGCGAACACGTGCGGGCCTACTGCGGCGTGCCCATCATGACGCCCGAGGGCGAGATCCTAGGCACCTTGTGCCACTATGACCTGGTGCCGCGCGACCCGTCGCAGATCGACCTGGCGCTGATGTGCGAGGTTGCGAGCGCGCTGGAGCAGGGTCGGCACGTGCCGCCGTATCCATCCGCGCCGGCGCCAGGCGCGGCTTGACACTGCCGGGCACCGCCGAGCGCGGATGCCCCTGGTCTCGCACCGGCGGTCAAACCTCTTCGGGCACCATCTCGATCGCCCCGCACGGACATTCGGCCACGCACACGCCGCAGCCCTTGCAGTAGTCGTAGTTGAACTGGAAGCGCTTGCCCGGACCCAGCTTGATGACGGCATTGTCGGGACACACGCCGTAGCAGTTGTCGCACTCGAAGCAGTTGCCGCAGCTCAGGCAGCGGCGGGCTTCGAAGAGGGCGTTGTCCTCGGTCAGGCCACCCTGCACCTCGTCGAAGCTGCTGGTGCGCCGGGCGATGTCGAGTTGCGGGCGCAACGTCTTGGGCGCGTCGCTGTAATACCAGGGGTTCAGGCGCTCGAAGGTTGCCAGGGCGTGCTTGGGCGCGGCTTGCACGGTCTCGCCGCGCAGCCACGCGTCGATGCTGGCCGCCGCCTTCTTGCCGTGCCCCACCGCCACGGTCACGTTGCGCTCGGCGGGCACCATGTCGCCCCCCGCGAACAGCCCCGCGCGGCCGGTCATCAGGGTGGCCGGATCGACCTGCACCACGCCGTCGTTCAGGGCCAGCCCGGGCACGCCTTCCAGCAGGCCCAGGTCCACGTCCTGCCCGAGCGCAAGCACCAGGCTGTCGGACTCCAGCGTCTCGAATTCGCCCGTGGGCTGCGGGTTGCCTTTCTCGTCCAGCGTCATCTTCTCGATGGTCAGCGTGCCCTGCTCGCCTTGCTGCTTGATGGTCGACAGCCACTTGACCATCACACCTTCCTGCAGGGCCTCTTCCACCTCGAAATCATGCGCCGGCATGCGCTCGCGCGTGCGGCGGTAGACGATGATGGCCTCGGTGGCCCCCAGGCGCTTGGCGGTGCGCGCCACGTCGATGGCGGTATTGCCGCCGCCGTAGACCACCACGCGGCGGCCCAGCATGGGCTTGTCCTCGCCTTCCATGCTGCGAAGCACCGACACGGCGTCGAGGATGCGGCTCGAATCCTTGGCCGGTATGAAGGTGCGTTTGCCGATGTGCGCGCCGACGGCGAGAAAGGCGGCGTCGTAGGCCTGCATCGTGTCCTCGATGCGGCTGACCTTGGCGTTCAGCTGCACCGTCACGCCCATGGCCGCGATGCGCTGCATCTCGGCATCGAGCACGTCGCGCGGAAGGCGGTACTGCGGGATGCCGAAGCGCATCATGCCGCCCATCATCGGGCCGGCTTCCATCACGGTGACCTGGTGGCCGCGCCGCCGCAGGTGGTACGCCGCGCTCATGCCCGAAGGTCCCGCGCCGACGATCAGCACACGCTTGCCGGTCTCCTGCGCCGGGGGCTCGAAATGCCAGCCGCGCTTGAGGGCCTCGTCGCCCAGGAAGCGCTCGACCGAATTGATGCCCACGGCCGCGTCCAGCTTGCCCCGGTTGCACACGCCTTCGCAGGAGTGATAGCAGACCCGGCCCATGATGGCCGGAAAGGGGTTGTCGCGCGTGAGGTGCCGCCATGCGGCCTCGTAGTCGCCGCCTTCGGCATGGAAGAGCCAGCCCTGGATGTCCTCGCCCGCGGGACACTGTGCATTGCACGGCGGCAGGCGGTCCACGTACACCGGACGCTCGGTGCGCCAGCTGCCCGTCTTGTTGGCCAGCGACGAGCCCGGGTCGAGCGTGATCGCGAAGGGCTTGTGCATGGTCATACGAACTCCTGCCGGTTCTGCGCGACAGCGCCCGGTGCCTGGCCGGACCGCAGCGACCGCTGTGGAAGTGGGAGCCTCATGCCTGCACCTCCTCGTCGAGCAGGTCGAAGCGGCGGATGTTGCGGTCGGCGTCGGCCTGGATCTGCTTCAGCATCTCCGGCTGTCCCGGCGAGCTGCCGCTCGCGAACAGGTGCGCAAACCGCTTCTGCGGCCTGAGGTACTCGTCCACCGGCACGCGGTGCCGGATCCGGGTCACCTGCGTCACCTCGCCGCGCTCGGCCTCGAAGACCGGGAAGATGCCGGTCTCGCGCGCCAGCCGCGCCAGGCGGATGGTGTCGTGGCTGGCCGCGCCCCAGCCGAGCGGGCATGGCACGAGGACGTGCAGGTAACGCGCGCCATGCATCGTCATGGCCTTGGTGACCTTGGCTTCGAGGTCGCGCAGGTCGGCCACGGTGGCAGTGGCGACGTAGGGAATCTCGTGCGCCATCGCGATCAGCGGCAGGTTCTTGCCCTTGCCGAAATCCGCGCCGGGCTGTGCGCCCACGGCCATCGTGGTGGCCGTGCGCGCGGCCGGCGGCGTGGCACTGCTGCGCTGCACGCCGGTATTCATGTAGGCCTCGTTGTCGTAGCAGATGTAGAGCACGTCATCGTTGCGCTCGAACATGCCGCTCAGGCAGCCGAAGCCGATGTCGGTGGTGCCGCCGTCGCCGCCCTGGGCGATCACACGCACGTCTTTCCTGCCCTTGACCTTCATCGCCGCGGCAATGCCGGTGCCCACGGCCGCGGCATTGCCGAACAGGCTGTGGATCCACGGCAGCTGCCAGCTCGTCTCGGGGTACGGGGTGGAGAAGACCTCGAGGCAGCCGGTGGCGTTGGCGGCGATCAGCTGGTTGTTCGTCGCACGCATCGCGGCGTCGACCGCATATCGCGCACCCAGCGCCTCGCCGCAGCCCTGGCAGGCGCGGTGCCCGCTGTCGATGGAGTTGCTGCGCTCGGGGCTGGACTGCACGCTGCGCTGCTCGGGCGCGAGCAGCCGGTTGCCGACGGTGAAGGTGCCGGTCTGGTAGAACTTGACGGGGGCGGTCATACGGACTCCTGCCGGGCCGCCCCAAAGGAGGCCGAGCCCCCTGGGCCGCGAAGTGGCCCCTGACGGGTCCGGGGGGCAGCGAACATCGTGAGCGTGGGGGTGGTCATCGCTAGTTCACCTTCGATGCGACGGTGCCGACGTCGCGCAGCAGGTTTTCGGCAATCGGGCCGCTGCGCCGGGTGGCGGCTTCGCGTTCGAGCTGGCGGTTGACGATGCGCCAGTCGAGGTCCATGAAAGTCAGCGAGGGGAGTTTGTCGGCGATCGCCTCGGTCAGCGTGCGCACGATCGACGCCTTGGTGATCGCCCGTCCGCCCAGGCCCGCGACGACCGTGTAGCCATGCTGGCCCAGGCGGTGCAGCGCCAGCCGCACGTCGGTGGAGACCACGCCGCCCAGGCCGACGCTGAAGCTCTTTTCCAGCACGACCACGCGTTTCGCATGCTGCAGCGCCTCGCGCACCGCAGCGAGCGGGAACGGGCGGAACGAGTGGATGCCCAGCACGCCGATCTTGACGTCGTCGTTGCGCATCTCGTCGACGGCGTCCTTGATCGTGCCGATCACCGAGCCGAGTGCGACGACGATGGTCTCGGCGTCTTCGGTCCTGTAGGGCCGCACCAGGCCGCCGGTGTTGCGGCCGAAGATGCCCTGGAATTCGGCCGCGATCTGCGGGATGCGTTCCAGCGCCATCAGCTGCTTGGCGTGTGCCAGGTAGCGCACTTCCATGAAGGCCTCGGGGCCGACCATCGCGCCGATGCTCACCGGGTCTGCCGGGTCCAGCACCTGGCGCGGCTCGTAGGGCGGCAGGAAGGCGTCGACCTGTGCCTGCGTGGGCATGTCCACACGCTCGTAGGCGTGCGTCAGGATGAAGCCGTCCATGCACACCATCACCGGCATGCTCAGCTCCTCGGCCAGCTTGAAGGCCTGGATGTGCAGGTCCAGTGCCTCCTGGTTGTGCGCGGCGAAAAGCTGGATCCAGCCGCAGTCGCGCTGGCTCATGCTGTCGCTGTGGTCGTTCCAGATATTGATCGGCGCGCCGATCGCGCGGTTGGCCACCGTCATCACGATCGGCAGGCCCAGGCCGCTGGCGTTGTAGACCGCCTCGGCCATGAACAGCAGGCCCTGGCTCGCGGTGGCGGTGTAGCTGCGTGCACCCGCTGCACTGCTGCCGATGGCCACGCTCATCGCGGCGAACTCGCTCTCGACGTTGATGAACTCGCAGGGCTGCAGTTGCCCGCTCTTCACCAGTTCGCCCAGGCCTTCGACGATGTGCGTCTGCGGGCTGATCGGGTACGCACAGATCACCTCGGGCCGGCACAGCGCCACGGCTTCGGCCACGGCGCGGGAGCCTTCCATCTGCTTAAGCATGGTCGAGCTCCTTCATCTCGTTCTCGACGAACGCATGGGCCTCAGCCGCGGCGTCCACGTTGGCGTCGGCCACCTTGCCCTTGAACTTGTCGTTGATCGCGTGCGATACGGCATCCAGCGTGATCAGCCCGGACAGCGCCGCAAAACCGCCCAGCAGCACGGCATTCGGCAGTGGGCGCCCCAGGTGCCTGAGGGCGATCTCGGTGGCCGGCACCGTGACCAGGCGCTCGCGGCGGAAGCGGCTCGCCAGATCGGCCAGGCCGAGTTCGTCGAACGTGCGCTTGCTGTTGATGAGCACGTAGCCGTCCGGCTTGAGGCCCTGGAAGACGTCCACCTGGTGCAGCAGCGTCGGGTCCTGCACGATCAGCACGTCCGGCTCGAGGATGGGCTCGCGCAGCCGGATCTCCTTGTCGTCGATGCGGCAGAAAGCAACCACCGGCGCGCCGGTACGCTCGGAGCCGAAACTCGGAAAGGCCTGTGCATGGCGGCCCTGCTCGAAGGCCGCGATCGACAACATCTCGGCGGCCGTGACGACGCCCTGCCCCCCTCGACCGTGGATTCGGATCTGAAGCATGGGCAGGCACTCCGTGAACGACGTGGGGCGATTCTTCGCCGCCCGGTGTTCAGCAGGCTTGAGACGCATCAATGCGCGCGGGATTGACGCGCCGGATGGGTCGCCACCGCTGTTCGCGCAATCCGTCGCCCAACGCCAGTGCGTGCATGGCCTTGGCGCACTGCCGCCGGGCGCTCAACGTGCGGTCAATGGGCCGTCTCGGCCGTGCGCCACCAACCGGGCACGTCGGCATTGAGCCGGATCCAGGCGAGGGCCAGCACACCCTGCCCCGCCGCCAGCCGATCGGTCGCCGCCAGGAGCTGCTGTACGGCCTCGAGCACATCGGCCTGCGAGGCATCGCCCGCGGCCTGAAGGCGCTGTGCGGCCTGCACTTCTAGCTGCCGCGCTTGAACCCGCTGCAGGTCGGCGGTGGCATTGCGACCGGCATCGACGAGTTGGCGCAGGCTGGACGCCACGTCCTGGCCCGCCTGACGGACGGTCTGCTCGACCGACAGCTCGTCGCCCGGCAGTTCGATGGGCGGCAGGTCGGCGGCCGGGCCGATCCATCCGGACAAGCCGCCACGCACGCCGGCCGCGGCCACGTCGGCGCGGGTCAGCAGCACGACAGCCGGCAGCCGCTGTGGGACGGGCTGGTGAAAGCCGGGCCAGCGTGTGTCGGCGACGGCATCGCGCAGCGCGAACGCGGCATCGCCCGGCGCGCCGGCAGTCATCTGCGCCAGCACGTCGGCAAAGTGGTCGCGCAACTGTGCGAATCCTTCGGCACTGCTCGTGGCGCCCGCGATGCGCCGGTCGAGCTCGGCCAGCGGTTGCGCGGCGTCCCTTCGCGGCGGCTGCGCGGCCAGCAGGTCGCGTGCGTCCTGCGCAGCCTCGCGCAGCGCCAGCGCGTTGCGCAGACGCAGGCTGTGGATGCGCAGGCCCACGTACGCCGCCGCCACATCGGCCGGCGCCGCGGTCGATGCGCCTTCGCGCGGCGCCTGGGCGCAGGTCTGCAGCGTATCCAGCGCTGCTTCGTCGAAGCCGGTCCACCAGGAGTTCGACGCCGTCACCACCGGCGGCGGCGCGCCTGGTTCGATGCCGGGTTGCCATGCCTGTTCGGTCGCGGCCGCGGCCGGAAAGACCGCGCCGCCCAGCGAGATCGTTGCGACGAATAGCGGAATGACCAGGCGTCGATTCATCGCGGAATCCGAAAATGCAGTCACCGCACTCTGGCGCCGGGCCGTGCGCGGCGTGCTGCCGCCGCGTCAAGATTCGTAAACCGGGCCGAGTCGGCCTCGCGCTCAACGGCTGCGCGCAGCGTTCTCGCGGATGCCGTCGGCAAAATGCTCGAGCAGCGGCGCGGGCAGGTCGTGCCCCATGCCGGGCACGATGTCGGACACCGCGCCGTCGATGCGCGCGGCCAGGTCCTGCCCGCAGGCCACCGGCACGAGCGGATCGTCCCGCCCATGGATGATTCGCGTCGGCGCGGCAATCCGCCGCAGCAGCGGTGTACGGTCACCGTCGGCAATGATGGCCAGCAACTGGCGTGCAACACCCGCCGGGTGGTACGCCCGCCGCACGTTGGCGAGCAGGCGCGCGTGCAGCCACGCGGGATCGGGCGGATAGGCCGGGCTGCCAATGATGCCGAGCACACGCTGCAGATGTGACGCGGCGGCTTCGGGGTCGTTGCCCTGCGGCCGCGACATCAATGCGCGCCGCACCGCCAGGCTCGGCTGCGGCAGCCGGCGCGAACCCGACGTGGTCATCATCAGGGTCAGGCTCTTCAGGCGATGCGCATGGCCCGCCGCAACGTGCTGCGCGATCATGCCGCCCATCGACGCGCCGCAGACATGTGCGCGCTCGATGCCCAGCGCATCGAGCACACCCACCGCGTCGGCCGCCATGTCGGCCAGCGCATACGGGCTCCTGACCGGCAGGTGCAGCGAATGCCGGAGTGCCGCCCACACCAGGCTGGGGACGTCCCGATCGTCGAAATATCGGCTCAGCCCGATGTCGCGGTTGTCGAACCGGACGACGCGGAACCCGCGCACCACGAGCAACTGCACCAGCTCCTCGGGCCAGCCGACGAGCTGCATGCCAAGGCCCATGATCATGAGCAGCGGCTCGGCGCCCGCCGGGCCCTGGTCGTCGACCTCGATCTCGATGCCGTTGGCCACGACCCTCATGCGGCTGCGGCCATCAATACGTCTCCGTCACGGATTCGGGCTGGTGCGCCACCTTGAAGAACCAGCGCCGCGCGCCCTGCACGTCGAACCGTTTCCAATGTGCGGGGTCCTGGCGCAGGCGGTCGAAGATCGCATACAGCGCCAGTGGGTTCATGCCCATGCCGAGATGGCTCGCGTGGACCTCGATGTTCTCGGTATGGGCGTGCCTGGTCGGATTGATGCTGCACTGCCAGGACACGACGCCATCGGTCTTGCTGTAGATCGACGTGGTCGGCACGGGCGGCGGCTTGCGCACCTCGGCGAGCAGGTCCTCGTCGTGCGGCTGGTGCCCGCTGACGAATTGGTAGAAGCGCCACGCATTGGTGGCCTTGGGGTGGCCGGTAAAGGGCGTCCCCAGCGTGATGACGCAGCGCACGAGGTCGGGCACTTCCTTGGCCATCTCACGGGCGTAGATGCCGCCCAGGCTCCAACCGAGGAGGCTCACACGCCCGCCGTGGCGCGAGTGCACTTTTTCGATCAGCGAACGGCACTGCTCGAGCACGCCTTCGCGCGGTCCGAGGTTGAGGCCCTGGTCCCAGGGATAGGGCGAATAGCCCTGGTGTCGAAGGAAGCTGCGCAGCGCGAAGGTGCTGGTGTCGCCGGCACCGAGGCCGGGAAAGACGATCACCGCGTGGCCGTCGCCCGATGGCAAGCGCGACATCCACGGCGATACGGCCATCAGCGCGAGCGCTTCCCAAGGCGCCCGCGCCTCCATCATCATGAGCCAGGCGTTCGGCGCGCCGGCGGCCACGTCGCCATCGTCGTGCGGCGCGGGCGGCGGTTTGCTTCGATGCAGAAATGACATGCAAGCAGTGTCGGGGGTGTTGCTCCGATCCTAGCGAGAACGGCGCCGCGGGGCTGGAGCGCTTGCCCTATTCTTGCGTGTCACACCGGCGACAGTTCTCGACACGGCCTGGTCGATGGCCGCGTCGACGATTCCGCGTGCGGCGCGCGGCAGCGCCTGCCCCACGGTCTTGCCGACCAGGCCCCCCACGGCGCCGGTGATCGAGCGCGTGGCACGACTCACGCGTTCGACGGTCGATTCGTCGTCGGCCTCGCCCGGCAACGACAGCGCCCGCAGGTCGTCGAAGGCGATCTCGATCGCCTGCGCCAACGCCTTGACATCGGGCATGGCCTGGGCATCGGCGATCAGGCCGAAATCGAGCGACTGGTCGTAGCTCTGCACGGTGATGTTCAGCGCCATGCCGTGCACCACGATCGAAGTGGGGTAGTTGGTGAGCATGTGCGCGCCCGCCATGTACAGCGGCACCGGAGGCCCGGGCACGTTGGAGATGACCACATTGGCCACCTGCGGAATCTTGTCGGCCACCTTGGCCTTGCCGTAAAGCGCCGCCGCAGCTTCCATCAGCCAGGGCACGCCGAGCGACGGGAAATCGGTCGGCAGGATGCTCTTGACGCTGCCCATCGTGCTCTTCATGGCCGCGGTAGCCGCCTTCACATGCTCGAGCCGCTGGTGCGTGTCGGCGATATTCGTGCCCAGGCTGATGAGGCTCATCGACGCCTGGTTGTCGCTCGTCGAGTCGCCTGCCTCGCGCAGCGAGATCGGCACCGCCGCGATCAGGCTCTTGCGCGGCAACGTGCGCTTCTTGCTGAAGTAGCGCCGCAGCGCGCTCGAGCACACCATCAGCACCATGTCGTTGATGGTGGCACCGTGCTGCCGGCCGAGCGCCTTGAGTTCCTTCAGCGGCAACGTGACGGCGGCAAAGGCGCGACCGGGGGTGATCGACACATTGAACGGCGTCTTCGGCGCGAGCGTGAGGTTGCTCGGGCGCTTCTTGCCGCCAAACAAGGCCGTGCCGCCGATCGCCGTGCGGGCCGCACCGGAGAGCGTGCCGACCGTCGACGGCAACCCCTTGACGATGCCCGAGACCTGCGCGATCTGGTTGGCCAGTGCGCCGCGCAGCATCTCGGTCATGTCGAGCCTGAAGGTCTTGGTGCGCCTCGATGGCCGCAATTCGATGGCGCGCGGCTCCGGCGACGTGTCGAGCAGCACGTTGGCCAGTGCCACCGCGGCCTGGCCATCGACGGCCGCATGGTGCAACTGGGTGTAGAGCGCGACCCGCTTGCACCCGTTGGCGCCCGGCGCGAGGCCTTCGAAGACATGCATCTTCCAGAGCGGTCGGCGGCGGTCGAGCAGCACCGGATGCAAGAGCCCCACCTGCGTCTCCAATGCGGCCAGGCCGTCGCCGCTGCGCGCGTCCTTGGGCAGCTTGATCTCGACGATGTGCTTGGTGAGGTCGGGCTCGGCATCGACCCAGGCCGGATTCGCCAGGTTCAGCGGCATCCACCACAGGCGCCGGCGCAGCACCGGTGCGGCCTGCAGGCGCGACGCGATGTGTTTGCGCAGGTCACGCACGAAACGGCCCTTGTAGCCCTCGGGAAGCTCCAGGACGTGCAGCGCGCCCACGTGCATGGGCATCTCCGGCGTTTCGAGATAGAGGAAAGAGGCATCCAGGCCGGACAGCTGCTTCATGGTCATCGGGGCTCCTGGCAAAGGCCAAGCCGATGCTAGGCCGCGCGACGCTTGCCCCGGCCCCGGGCTCACCCTATGGCGGGCCGGCGTATCGACAAGGCCGCATTCGCCGCCAGCGCGCCGAGCACCAGCGCCCCACCGCCGAGTGAGGCCACGCCCGGTGCCTCGCCCGCACCGAGCCAGGCCCAGGCGACACCGAAGACCACCTCGAGCAGCGACAGCAGCGACGCCTCGGGCGCACTGAGCGCACGTGCCGCGCTGACCGCCATCAGGCACGGCACCGCCAGTTGCACGACACCAAGCAAGCCGAGCAAACCCAGGTCGTGCGGCGACGCCGCGAAGGGCAGCGCCGGCGCCAACGTGGCCATCGCAGAGAGCGCCGCGCCGACCATCACGGCGGCCAGCATGTCGCCCTGCTGCGCACCGCCGGGCGAGCGCGCGGCGGTGTGCTGCAACAGCGTCCAATTGGCGGCCGCGGCCAGCGGCACACCGAGCGCCACCAGCGTGCCCAGCAGGTGGCGCGGGTCGCCGGCGCTGATCTGGCTGCCGTACATCCAGGCAATGCCGACGCCGGCGAGCAGCACCGCGCCCCAGGTGTGTGCGGGCATCCGATGACCGAGCGCGACCCGGGCAAGCAGTGCCGTGAAGATCGGTGCGAGCGACATCGTGATCAACACGTTGGCGACCGTGGTCAACGTGAGCGCCAGCATGAAATTGGTGTACATCACCGACCAGCACAACGCCGACAGCCAGAGGGCACGCCCGCCCGTGCGCACCGATCGCCACAGCGCCGCGGGTCCCCGCAGCCACGACAGCAGCACGACCAGCGCCAGCGCGTTGAACAAGCTGCGCCAGAACGTGACTTCGAAGCTGCGCGCCGCCTCGAGATGGCGCGTGACCACGCCGGCGATGCTCCACATGAGCGTCGCCGCCAGCATCAGAAGAAGAGCGCGCCGATGGGTCACGACGGTTCGGGGAATCGCAGGGCGGTCCGGGTTTCAGGCCAATCACGACCCGCCGCCCGGTGGGGAGCCGCGGGCGCCGGGGATCGCCGGCGGCGTGGTGAAGGACGCGGTTACGCGGCTTCGCGGCTGGCGCGCTTGCGATCGTGTTCCTTCAGCCAGCGCTTGCGGATCCGGATCGACTTTGGCGTGATCTCCACCAATTCGTCGTCGGCGATGAACTCCACCGCGTACTCCAGCGTGAGCTGGATCGGCGGCGTGATCTTGATGGCGTCTTCCTTGCCGCTGACGCGGAAGTTGGTGAGCTGTTTCTGGCGCACGGCGTTGACGACGAGATCGTTGTCGCGGCTGTGGATGCCCACGATCATGCCCTCGTAGACCGGATCGCCCGGCTTGACGAACATGCGGCCGCGGTCGTCGAGCTTGCCGAGCGCGTAGGTCACGATCTCGCCGTCGTCCATGCTGATCAGCACGCCGTTCTTGCGCCCCTCGATGTCGCCCTTGAAGGCCTCGTAGCCGTCGAAGATGTGGCTCATCAGGCCCGTGCCGCGCGTGAGCGTGAGGAATTCGCCCTGGAAGCCGATGAGGCCGCGCGCCGGGATGCGGTATTCCAGCCGCACGCGCCCGCGCCCGTCGGGCTGCATGTCCACGAGCTCGCCCTTGCGCAGGCCGAGCTCCTGCATCACGCCGCCCTGGTGGGTGTCTTCCACGTCCACCGTCAGCAGCTCGATCGGCTCGTGTTTCTCGCCATTCACGTCGTGCAGCAGCACACGCGGGCGGGAGACGGCCAGTTCATAGCCCTCGCGCCGCATGTTCTCGAGCAGGATCGTCAGGTGCAGCTCGCCGCGGCCGTTCACCTCGAAGATGCCGTCCTCATCGGTGTCGTTGACACGCAGCGCGACGTTGCTCTGCAGCTCGCGGTCGAGCCGGTCGCGCAGCTGGCGGCTGGTGACGAACTTGCCTTCGCGCCCGGCCAGGGGCGAGTTGTTGACGCAGAAATTCATCGTCAGCGTGGGTTCGTCGATGCGCAGCATCGGCAGCGGGCGCGGCTCGTCCAGGCTCGTGATCGTCACGCCGATGCCGATGTCCTCGATGCCGTTGATGAGCACGATGTCGCCCGGGCCGGCGACCTCCGCCTGCATGCGCTCCAGCCCCTCGAACTTGAGCACCTGGTTGATGCGAGCCTTGCGTGGTGTGCTGTCCGGGCCTTCGTAGACGGCCACGTCGGTGCCCGGACGCAAGGTGCCACTGTGAATACGGCCCACGCCGATACGGCCCACGTAGGTCGAATATTCGAGCGAGCAGATCTGCAACTGCAGCGGCTCGTTCTCGTCGCCCTCGTGCGGCGGCACGTACTGCAGCACGGCCTCGAACAGCGGCGCCAGGTCGGTACCCACCTCGCCCGGCTCCATCGTCGCCCAGCCGTTCAGGCCCGAGGCGTAGACGACGGGAAAGTCGAGCTGGCTCTCGGTGGCACCGAGCTTGTCGAAGAGGTCGAACGTGGCGTTGATCACATAGTCCACGCGCGAGCCCGGGCGATCGACCTTGTTCACGACGACGATCGGCTTCAGCCCGAGCGCGAGCGCCTTCTTCGTCACGAAGCGCGTCTGCGGCATCGGGCCCTCGACCGCATCGACCAGCAGCAGCACGCCGTCGACCATCGACAGCACACGCTCGACCTCGCCGCCGAAGTCGGCGTGGCCGGGGGTGTCGACGATGTTGATGTGCGTGCCCTGCCAGGTGACGGCGCAGTTCTTGGCCAGGATCGTGATGCCACGTTCCTTCTCCAGGTCGTTGCTGTCCATCACGCGCTCGGCCACCTTCTCGTTCTCGCGGAAGGTGCCGCTCTGGCGCAGGAGCTGGTCCACGAGCGTGGTCTTGCCATGGTCGACGTGCGCGATGATGGCGATGTTGCGAATCTGCTTGTTCATGGTGTTCGTCAGGCGGCCAGCGCCTGGACTTCGAGGGGACTGAGGAGCCGGTCGGCGATGAGTTCGCCTGCGGTGATGTGGGCGCTGCCTAGAAAGACGTCTTGCGCGGCGCCCCGCGCGGCATTCGTCGTGGGATTCGGTGCCGGGCCGTAGACCCGCACGGCCGGCGCGTCGGACAGCTGCACCCGACGGCGCAACCCCGAGAGGAACCGCCCGGCCTCGTCGTCGGGCAGATGCACCGCAGGCCAGTTCAGCAGCAGGCTGTCGGCCGGGCGCAGCAGGGCCTCGCGCGCCGGCTCGTCGAGAGCGGCCAGTTGGTCGAGCGACACCGCATCATCGAGCTGCAGCGCGCCGACGGCCGTGCGGCGCAACGCGCTCAAGTGCGCGCCGCAGCCGAGCGCCTCGCCCAGGTCCTCGGCCAGGGTGCGCACGTAAGTACCTTTGCTGCAGGTGACGTCGAGCACCAGGCGCTCGGCCTGCCACTCGACGCATGCCAGCCGGTGGATCACCACGGCGCGCGGTGCGCGCACGATCTCGACCCCGGCGCGGGCATATTCATAGAGGGCCTTGCCTTCGTGCTTGAGCGCCGACTGCATCGGCGGCACCTGCTCGATGGCGCCTGTGAAGCGGTCCAGCGCGGCATCGAGCGCGGCGCGGTCGAAGTCCAGCGGGCGCTCGCGCAGGATCTCGCCTTCGAGGTCGCCGCCGGTGCGCGTGACGCCGAGATGCAGCGTGGCGCGGTAGGTCTTGTCCGCCTCCAGGCTGACCTGCGAGAACTTGGTCGCGGCGCCGAAGCACAGCGGCAACAGGCCCGAGGCCAAGGGGTCGAGCGTGCCCGTGTGCCCGCCTTTCTCGGCGCGCAAGAGCCGCTTGGCCTTCCACAGCGCATCGTGGCTGGACAGGCCCAACGGCTTGTCGAGCAGCAGCACGCCGTGCACGGGACGCCGCGCGACCTTGTTCATCAGTCGTCCTTCGCGCGCGTGGCGTTGGCGCGCGCGATCAGCGCATTGAGGTCCGCGGCACGCTCGGTGGTGCGGTCGAAATGGAAGTGCAGCGTCGGCACGGTGTGGATCTGCAGGCGCTTGAACAGGCCGTTGCGCAAGAAGCCGGCGGCCTCGTTGAGCGCGGTCTCGCACGCCTCGTGGTCGCCCACGAGCAACGAGAACAGCACCTTCGCGTGGGCGTAGTCGGCCGAGACCTCGACCGCATTGATCGTGACCATGCCGATGCGCGGGTCCTTCAGCTCGCGAATCAGCTCGGCCAGATCGCGCTGGATCTGGTCGGCGATGCGGAAGCTGCGATTGGGGATGGCTCTTTTGTGGCGTGTCATCGGGTGGACCCCTTCAACGACAAACCCCGCCGTCTGGGCAGAGGGCGGGGTTTGCTCGGGTGAGGCGAACTCCGCACTACAAGGTGCGTGCGACTTCCTTGATCTCGAAGAATTCCAGCTGGTCGCCCTGCGCGATGTCGTTGTAGTTCTTCAGCTTGATGCCGCACTCGAAGCCTTCCTTGACTTCGCGCACGTCGTCCTTCATCCGCTTGACCGACTCGACCTCGCCCGTGTAGATGACCACGTTCTCGCGCAGCAGGCGGAAGCGCGCGTTGCGCGTCACCTGGCCGGCGGTGATCATGCAACCGGCGACCGTGCCGATCTTCGAGGCGACGAACACCGTGCGGATCTCGGCCGTTCCGATGACCTCTTCGCGCTGCTCCGGCGCCAGCATGCCGGCCATCGCCGCCTTGACGTCGTCGACGGCGTCGTAGATGACGTTGTAGTAGCGGATATCGACGCCGTTGCCGTCCGCCAGCTTGCGCGCCAGCACGTCGGCGCGGACGTTGAAACCCACGATGACGGCCTTGGACGCGATCGCCAGGTTGACGTCGCTCTCGCTGATGCCGCCCACGGCCGCGTGCACGATCTGCACCTTGACCTCCGGCGTGCTGAGCTTGAGCAGCGACTGCGCAAGCGCTTCCTGCGAGCCCTGCACGTCCGCCTTGACGATGAGCGCCAGCGTCTGCGCCTGGCCCTCGCCCATGGTGTCGAACATGTTCTCGAGCTTGGCGGCCTGGCGCTTGTTGAGCGTGACCTCGCGGTACTTGCCCTGGCGGAAGGTGGCGATCTCGCGTGCACGACGCTCGTCGGACAGCACCATGAAATCGTCGCCCGCCTGCGGCACCTCGGTCAGGCCCTGGATCTCGACCGGGATCGACGGGCCGGCCGAGTCCGTGGCCTTGCCGTCCTCGTCGAGCATGGCCCGCACGCGGCCAAAGCTGCTGCCGGCCAGAACGATGTCGCCCTTCTTCAGCGTGCCGCTCTGCACCAGCACCGTGGCCACGGGGCCGCGCCCCTTGTCGAGCTTGGCTTCGATGACAAGGCCCTTGGCCATGGCGTCGGTCGGCGCCTTCAGCTCCAGCACCTCGGCCTGCAACAGCACCTGCTCGAGCAGGTCATCGACACCCTGGCCGGTCTTGGCCGACACGGAAACAAACGGTGATTCGCCGCCGAACTCCTCGGGCACGACCTGTTCCGACACGAGCTCGTTCTTCACGCGCTCGAGGTTGGCATCGGGCTTGTCGATCTTGTTGATGGCCACGACCAGCGGCACACCCGCGGCCTTGGCGTGCGAGATCGCTTCCTTGGTCTGCGGCATCACGCCGTCGTCTGCCGCCACCACGAGGATGACGATGTCGGTGGCCTTGGCGCCGCGTGCACGCATCGCCGTGAATGCGGCGTGGCCCGGGGTGTCGAGGAAGGTGATCATCCCGCGCGGCGTCTCGACGTGATACGCGCCGATGTGCTGCGTGATGCCGCCCGCCTCGCCCGCGGCCACACGGGCCCGCCGGATGTAGTCGAGCAATGAGGTCTTGCCGTGGTCGACGTGGCCCATCACGGTCACCACCGGCGCACGTGGCAGTTCCTCGGCCGTCGATGCGGCTTGTTCTTCCTCGGTGAAGGCTTCCGGATCGTCCAGCTTGGCGGCAAAGGCCTTGTGGCCCATTTCCTCGACCACGATCATCGCGGTCTCCTGGTCGAGCTGCTGGTTGATCGTGACCATCTGGCCCAGCTTCATCAGCTGCTTGATCACCTCGCTCGCCTTGACACTCATCTTGTGCGCAAGGTCGGCCACGCTGATGGTCTCGGGCACGTGCACTTCCTGCACCTGCGCCTCGACCGGGGCGCTGAACGAGCCACCGTCGTCGGTCCGTTCACCTCGCCGTGCGCCGCGCGGCGCACGCCAGCCCGGGCGCCCGCCACCCGCGTCGCCGCGGGTCTTGAGTGCACGCTTCTTGGCCGCATCGTCGGCCCAGCTCGAAGACAGCTTCTCGCTCTTGACCTGTTTCTTGTCGCCCGGCTTGGCCGCCGTGGCGGATGCCGGCGCACCCGGCTTGGCGGCGGGCTTGTGGATCGTGCCCTTGATGCCCGCGGCATCCGCCGGCTTGGCCTCTTCAGGCTTCTTGGCCGTGAGCACCTGGCGCGGACGCGACATCATCTCGCGGATCGCCGCGGCCTCGGTCTCGGCCCGCTTGCGCCGGGCGTCGGAGTCGGCCTGGGCCTGCCTGGCGCTGGCGTCGGCATCCGCCGCCTTGACCACACGCAGACCGGGTTTGACCGGCTCAGGAGCAGGTGCCGGCACGGGTGCCGCAGCCTCGACGGCTGACGGCTCTTCGGCAGGCTTGTCCCCGGCGTCGGCGGAAGCCGGCGCCCTGGCGTCGCGCTCGGCTGCAGCAGCCGCAGCGGCCGCCTCTTCGGCGGCCACGCGGGCCGCTTCGCGCGCAGCGGCCTCCTCGGCCTCACGCTGCGCAGCGGCTTCGGCCTGGCGCTGTCGCTCGGCCGCGTCTTCAGTCTGGCGACGGATCAGTGCCGCCTGGGCCTCGGCCTCCGCATCGCGCCGGGCCTGCTCCTCTTCGTCGATGGTCGGGACGAGCACCTCCTCGACAGACGCAGGCGCATCGTCGCGCTTGACGAAGGTTCGCTTCTTGCGCACCTCGACCTGGATCGTGCGTGCCTTGCCGGAGGCGTCGGCCTGCTTGATCTCGCTAGTGCTCTTGCGTGTGAGCACGATCTTCTTGCGGTCAGGCGTGGCGGTGCCGTGCGCCGTGCGCAGGTATTCGAGCAGGCGTTCCTTGTCGCCGTCGGTCAGCGCGTCGTCGGGCGACTGCTTGGCGACGCCGGCCGACTGCAGCTGCTCGATCAACGCCGACGTGGGGCGGTTGAGCTGTGCGGCGAACTGAGCGACGGTGGTCACTGCCATGGATTGCGGTTCCTTCGGGTTTCCGGGCCGGCTTCGGGGTCTTGTGGACGTCCGTGCCGACGATCAGGCGGTGAACCAGTGTTCACGCGCCTTCATGATGAGCTCACGCGCCTGCGCATCGTCGACGCCCGACATCTCGGTCAGCTCGTCGACGGCCAGGTCGGCCAGGTCGTCACGGGTATGCACGCCGCCGACCGCCAGCTTGGCGATCAGCTCGGGCGTCACGCCTTCGAGGTCGCGCAGGTCCTGCGAGACCTCCTCGACCTTCTCTTCTTTTTCGATCTCCATCGTCAACAGCGCATCCTTCGCTCGGGTGCGCAACTCGTTGACGGTGTCCTCGTCGAAGGATTCGATCTCCAGCATTTCCTGGAGCGGCACGTAGGCCACTTCTTCCAGGCTCGTGAAGCCCTCGGCGATGAGGATGTCGGCGACCTCCTCGTCGACGTCGAGCTTGTCGACGAAGAGCTCGCGTGCATTGGTCGATTCGTCGGCGTGCTTCGCCTGCGACTCCTCGGCCGTCATGATGTTGATGCGCCAGCCGGTCAGATCCGACGCGAGGCGCACGTTCTGTCCGCCGCGGCCAATGGCGATGGCGAGGTTCTCCTCGTCGACCACCACGTCCATCGCATGCTTCTCCTCGTCGACGACGATGCTCTGCACGTTGGCCGGCGCCAATGCGCCGATCACGAACTGCGCCGGGTCCTCGGACCACAGCACGATGTCCACGCGCTCGCCCGCAATCTCATTGGTCACCGCATTCACGCGCGAGCCACGCACGCCGACGCAGGTGCCGATCGGGTCGACCCGGCGGTCATGCGAAACAACGGCGATCTTGGCGCGCGAGCCCGGGTCGCGTGCACAGCTCTTGATCTCGAGCAGCCCCTGCTCGATCTCGGGCACTTCCTGCGCGAAGAGCTCCATCATGAAGCCGGGCGAGCTGCGCGACAGCATGATTTGCGCGCCACGCTGCGTGGGGTCGATACCGGCGATGAAGGCGCGCACGCGGTCGCCCGTGCGCAGGTTCTCCTTCGGGATCGTCTCGCTGCGCTTCAGGCGCCCTTCGACACGGCCGCTCTCGACAATGATGTCGCCCTTGTCCATGCGCTTCACGGTGCCCACGAACACCTTCTCGCCGCGCGAGAGAAAGTCGTTGAGCAGCTGCTCCCGTTCGGCATCGCGGATCTTCTGCAGGATCACCTGCTTGGCCGCCTGCGCACCGATGCGCCCGATCGGCACCGAGTCGACCGGCTCCTCGATGTAGTCGCCCTCCTCGATGTCGGCGATCTGCTCCTGCGCTTCGAAAAGCAGCATCTCGGCATCGGGAATCTGCAGCCCGGCCTCGTTGGGCACGACGTGCCAGCGGCGAAACGTCTCGTACTCGCCGGTGTCGCGGTCGACCGCCACGCGGATGTCGACCTCTCCGCCATGCAGCTTCTTGGTTGCGGAAGCGAGCGCAGCCTCGACGGCACCGAACACGACCTCGCGCTCGACCGTCTTCTCGCGCGAGATGGCATCCACCAGCATCAGCAATTCGCGGTTCATCGAATCAGACCTTTCGTCATCCTGCGGCACGCGCCTTGTCGCGTCGGCCCTTGAAGTCGATGATGGGCACGAGGCGGGCCTCCTGCACTTCATCGAGCCTGAAATTCATTTCGCTGCCTGTCTTGTCGCCTTCGAGCGCGAGCGTCCATCCTTCGCCACCCTTGCCGAGCAATCCACGCCAGTGCTTGCGCCCCTGAAACGCGAGCCTGAGCTTGAGATCGATGGACTGGCCCAGAAAGCGATCGAAATCGGCTTCCTTCTTCAGCAGGCGATCGATACCCGGCGACGAGACCTCGAGGCGCTCGTAAGCCACGCCATCGACCTCGAGTGCCAGCAGCAGTTGGCGCGTGACGACTTCGCAGTCATCGACAGTGACGAACTCACCGTCGCCTTGCGCCTCGGGGTACACGTGACCAGGAATGCGGTCGATGAACACGCGCAACAAACCCCGAGCAGACCGCTCGACGTCCACCAGGTCGAAACCCAACCCGGCGACGGTACGTTCGACGGAGATCTGCCAGCTCATGCCGCAGCCACCCCATCGTTCAGCCACCGATCGACCCTACTGTTGCGCAAGCTCCGTGCACTCCCCAAAACAACCCCAGACCGCTGAAGACCCGATATCGACCCAGGCCTGAAGGGAACCGGGTTAGCTGGAACGTTGGCCGCCCGTCCAAGCGACACCTCCGAACCGCACATCCGAGCCGCCCATCCGAGCCATATATCCAAACCCGACCCACAAAATGCAAAATCGGTCGCCCAAAAAAAATGGGCTGGATGGATCCGCCCACTCGACATTCAGCGAAACGCGGATTATAAGCACGGCCGCCCAGCGGAGCAAACTCCCCGGCACGTCCGAGGCCACATGGGAAACTGTCACCCGCGCCAACGCACCACTCCAACCAAGTACACCACCATGGGCTTTCTCTCCGGCAAGCGTTTCCTCGTCACCGGGTTGTTGAACAACCGGTCCATCGCCTACGGCATCGCCAAGGCCTGCCACCGCGAGGGCGCGGAGCTGGCCTTCAGCTACGTCGGCGAGCGGTTCAAGGACCGGATCGCCGAATTTGCGGCCGAGTTCGGTTCCACGCTCACCTTCGATTGCGATGTCGGCGACGACACGCAGATCGAGCGCATGTTCACGCAGCTCGGCGCAGCCTGGCCCGAGTTCGACGGCTTCGTGCACTCGATCGGCTTCGCGCCGCGCGACGCCATCGGCGGCGACTTTCTCGACGGCCTCACACGCGAGAATTTCCGCATCGCGCACGACATCTCGGCCTACAGCTTTCCGGCGATGGCCAAGGCCGCGTTGCCGCACCTGCGCTCCGGTGCGGCGTTGCTGACGCTCACGTACCTGGGGGCCATCCGCTACGTGCCCAACTACAACACGATGGGGCTGGCCAAGGCGTCGCTCGAATCGAGCGTGCGGTACCTGGCGCAGAGCCTGGGCCCGCGCGGCATCCGCGTGAATGGCCTGTCGGCGGGTCCGATCAAGACCCTGGCTGCCTCGGGCATCAAGGACTTTGGAAAACTTCTGGCCGAGTTTTCGGCCATCACGCCGATTCGCCGCCCGGTGACGATCGACGAAGTGGGCAATACCGCGGCTTTCCTCCTGTCCGACTTGGCCTCGGGGGTAAGCGCCGAGATCATGTACGTCGACGGCGGCTTCAGCCACATGATGGGCCGTCCGCCCGAGGGCTGATCGGTCGGCGCCACGGGCCATCCACGCGGCCCATGCTGCACCTGCATTTCAGCAACCGCTACGAGGCGCTCGTCGAGCGCTTTCTGGCGGTGCGGTCGCTCGCGCCGCGCGGGCCGCTGGCGCGCGAGTCGATCATCGTGCCGAGCGTTGGCGTGAGGCGCGCGCTCACGCTGGCCATTGCCGACGCGCAAGGCCTGTGCACGAACGTCGAATTCGACTTCCTCGCCCGCTGGCTCTGGCGCCAGATCGCACGCATCGTGCCCGGCATCGCGGACGAATCGCCCTTTGCGCCAGATGTTCTGACGTGGCGCGTGCACGTCGCGCTGGGGGACCCTGCATTCCTGCACGACCACCCCCGCCTTTCGAACTACCTCGGCACGGCCGACGACCTGATGCGCCATGAGCTGGCGCGCCGCATTGCCGCACTGCTGGAGCAGTACGTCACCTACCGCCCCGACTGGCTTGCTGCCTGGCAGCAGGGCCGGGAGGCGGCCATCGCGACGGACGACGCCACCCAGCACGCCGACGCACGCTGGCAGGCGGCCTTGTGGCAGCGCCTGACCGCGGAACTCGAATTGGGCGCGCTGCACCCGGTGAGCACGTTCGTCGAGCGATTGCGCGAGGGCGGAGCGCGCGCCGCCCTGGCCGCAGGGCTGCCACCGTGTGTGCACCTCTTCGCGTTGCCGACGCTGCCGCCGCTGCACGTCGACCTGCTGAGCCATCTCGGACAAGCCATCGACCTGCACCTGTACGTGCTGAACCCTTGCAGCGAATACTGGTTCGAGCTCATCGACAGGCGCCGTCTGAGCCATTTGTCGACGCAGGGCGACGCAGGGACGCATGAGGAAGGCCACCGGCTGCTGGCTGCCTGGGGCAAGCAGACCCAGTCGCACATCGATCTGCTCGTCGACCGCTTCGGTGACGGGGTGGACGACGACAGTCGCTTCGAACCGCACGCCGACGCAACCCTGCTGGCGCACGTTCACAACACGATTCTGGCGCTCGAGCCGATCGAACCCGGCTCGGTCGTGCTGGCACCCGACGACCGCAGCATCGAAATCCACGCGTGCCATTCGATCAAGCGGGAACTCGAGGTGCTGCACGACCATCTGCTGGGCTTGTTTTCCGGCGATGCGTCCGCCGCGTTGCCGGCGCTCGGCCCGGCGGACATCCTCGTCGTCACGCCCGACCTGGAAGCGGCGGCCCCGCTCATCGACGCCATCTTCGGCACGGCGCCGAAGGACCGTTTCATTCCATACACCGTGACCGGGCGCGCGCGCAGCGGCGTCAATGCCCCGGCGCGCGCGTTGCTCGCGCTGCTGGCGCTTGCCGGCTCGCGCTTCGAGGCCACCGCCGTCTACGGCGTGCTGCAACAGGAGATCGTGGCACGCCGATTCGGCCTCGACCGCGACGCGCTCGTGCAGGTGCACGAGGCGATGCGCGAGGCCGGCATCCACTGGGCGCTCGACGCCGAACACCGGGCCCGTTTCGACGTACCGCCACTGGCACTGCATACGCTGGCCGACGGCCTGGATCGGCTGTTCCTGGGTTATGCGCTGCCCTCGCAGGTGGACCAGCCGTTCGGGCTGCTCCTTCCGGCCGGCGACACGCAGGGCACGTCGGCCCTGGTGCTCGGCGCCTTCGCTCGCTACGTACATGCATTGCAGCGCCTTCAGCAGACCGTGGCGATGCCTCAGACGCCCGCCGCATGGGCCTCGGTGCTGCTCGAGGCGGCCGACACGTTCACCGCCGCCGCGGGCAACGAGCTCGACGACCTGCGCGAACTGCAGGACCAGATCCGCACACTCGTCGACGCCATGGCAAGAGGCGGTGTCACACACCCGGTGCCGCTGCCGGTGGTGCGGGCAGCACTCGAACAGGCGCTCGACGACCCGGCGCGTGGTGGCGTGCCCAGTGGCGGCGTCACCTTCACGTCGATGAGCAGCCTGCGCAACCTGCCCTATGCCGTGGTGTGCGCCATCGGGCTGAACGACGGCGCGTTCCCCACGTCGAGCCGGCCGGCCGAGTTCGACCTGATGGCATTGCACCCACGCCGCGGCGACCGCCAGCGCCGCGCGGACGAGCGCAATGTGTTCCTCGACCTGTTGCTGGCGGCGCGCCGCAGCCTGTACCTCAGCTACTGCGGGCACAGCGTGCGCGACAACGCGCCGTTGCCGCCTTCGGTGCTGGTGGCCGAGTTGCTCGACGTCCTGCTGCCTGCGATCGCCACGGACCCTGCCGATCCCCGGTCGATCGAGCACGCTCGGCGCCGAATCGTGGTGCAGCACCCTTTGCAGCCGTTTTCACCAGAAGCCTTCGCCCCCGGGGGCGATGCGCGCGTGCGCAGCTTCAACCGCGAGCTGTGCGAGGCCCTTCGTCAAAGTCTGCGCACTGCGCCGGAGCGGGCACGGGGCAAGCCTGCGGGAGCGCCGACAGGCAGCGCCGACGCGCCTCATCGCGATGAAGGTCTTGCCGACGATGCCGGCGCTGGCGAGAGCGACGAGAACGACGTGAGCGACGATGGCCGCGTTGCACCGTTTTTCGTGCTGCCGCTGGCCGAGCCCGACGCCGCCTGGCACGACGTCACGCTCGCGCAACTGGTGGAATTCTTCCGCAACCCGTGCCGCTACCTGCTGCGCCACCGGCTGCACATCGATCTGCCGCGCGACCCCGAAGAACTCGTTGACGACGAACCCTTCGTGCCCGACCGCCGCGACCGTGCGGCGCTGGCGCGGCGGCTCCTGCCGCGCCTGCTGGCCGGCGACGATGCAGGCCAGGTGCGTCGTCTGGCGGAGGCCGGCGTCGAACTGGCTGCCGGTGCGCTGGGCGCGCAGGTGCTCGATGCCGAGCTGGCCGAGATGACCGCCTTCGCCGCGCGGGTGCGCGCCGCCACCGCGGCGCCCTGCGTGCCACCCCACCAGACGACGATCGAAATGCGGCTCGACGGCGCACCCTGGCGGCTGCGGGCGGGATTTGCCGATCTGCGCGCTTCCGGCCTGGTTCGCTGGCGCTTCGATGAGCTTCGCGCTGGCGACGCCCTCGAGTCCTGGCTGCACCATCTGGTGCTGTGCGCCGAGCCACCGTCAGGCGTGGCATCGAGCAGCCAATGGATCGCGATCGGTGCACGACATGCCTGGCGTACACCGGAGCGGCCGCGCGAGATCCTGGATACGTTGCTGCGGATCTACCGCGACGGTCTCTCGCGGCCGGTGCATTTCTTTCCGCGTTCGGCGTGGGCCTACGCGAGCAACAGCCAGAGCCTCTCGCAGGCGCGCGCCCGATGGCGTGGCCGAGAGGGCGTCAGCGTCGGCGAGTCCGCCGACGCCGGGTACCGCCTCGCGCTGCGCGGCCAGCCGGACCCGATCGACGGTGCCGAGTTCGCCGCCCTCGCGCAGGCTGTATTCGGGCCCCTTCTGGAGCATCTCGATGAACCCGCGTGACGGCAGCGATCCGCAGGGCAGCGACGCCGGCGCGCTCGACGTCTTCGACTGCCCGCTCGACGGCATCAGCCTGATCGAGGCGTCGGCCGGCACCGGCAAGACCTGGAACCTCTGCGGTCTGTACCTGCGTCTGCTGCTGGAACGCGGTCTCGAGGTGCAGCGGATCCTCGTCGTCACGTTCACCAAGGCGGCCACCGCCGAATTGCACGAGCGCATCCGCATGCGCATCGTCGATACGCTGGCGCGCCTGCGCGGAACCGGCCCACCCGTGCGCGACCAGTTCGTCGACGGTCTGCTCGACGCGCTGCGTCGCCGGTGCCCGTTGCAAGACGGCCAGATGGCGGCGCTGCTCGATCGGGCGCTGCAGACGTTCGACGAGGCGTCGATCTTCACGATCCACGCGTTCTGCCAACGCGCCCTCGGCGACGCGCCTTTCACCGCCGGCGTGCCGATGGCGCTGGAATTGCTGGCCGACGACTCCACGTTGCGGATGCAGGTGGTGCATGACTTCTGGCGCCGACGCATTGCCGGCGCGGCGCTGCCGGCCGCGCTGGTGAATCACCTGATCGAGCGCGGCGACACCCCCGAGCGTCACGCCGCGCTGCTCAAGCGCCGGCTCGCCAAGCCGCTGTCCACGTTGCGCTGGCCGGCGGCACTGGACGACCCCACCCGCCACACGGCTCCCGCGCGCCCGGATGTCGACTCCAGTGCGGTCGAAGACGCGTTCACGCAAGCGCGCGAGCTTTGGCAGCGCGAGCGCACCGAGATCCTGGCGTGCATCGCGGAGGCACTGCCCCGGCTGAACGGCAACAGCTACAAGTCGACCACGGTGGACGCCTCGGCCAAGCTGTGGGACGGCTTGTTCGAGGGTGCCCGGCCATTGGCCAACGCGGCCAGGATCGCCGGGCCCGGCCACTTGGCACTGTTGGCGGCCGACATGCTGGCTGCCAAGACGAAGAAGAACCAGGCGCCGCCAGGGCAGCATGCCTTCTTCGGCCTGGCACAACGACTGCTCGACCAACGCGAGCAGTCCCTGCAGGCCTTGGAGCTCGCGCGCCTGCGCCTGCTGCGCGACCTGTTGCGCGACGGGCCGGCAGCGCTGCGCGACGCCAAGCGCGAGCAGCGCGTGATTTCGTTCGACGACATGCTGCTCAACCTCTACGAGCGCCTGTCCGGCGACACGGGCCGCGGCCTCGCGGCGGCGCTGCGTGCGCGCTTTCCCGCCGCGTTGATCGACGAATTCCAGGATACCGACCCGCTGCAGTTCGCGATCTTCCAGGCGATCCATGGCGACGGCGCCTGCCCGCTCTTCCTGGTCGGCGACCCCAAGCAGGCGATCTACAGCTTTCGTCACGCCGACCTGCACACCTACCTGCTCGCCCGCCGGCACGCGGCCACCGCCTATACGTTGAACGACAACCAGCGCAGCACGGCACCGCTGATCGACGCGCTGAATGCCGTCTTCGCGCACAACCCGCGGGCCTTCATGCTGCCGGGCCTGGACTATCCGCCGGTGCGCTGCGGCAGCAAGCCGCGCCCGCCATTCGACGATCGCAGCGAGCCGCGCGCCGCCCTTCAGCTGTGGTCGCTGCCCGTGCGCGACGACGGCCATCCGGCCATGAAGTCGCGCGCGCAGCAGAATGCCGGCGAGGCCTGTGCCGGCGAGATCGTGCGTCTGCTGCACTCGGCGCGCGAAGGCGCGATCACGCTCGACGGGCGACCGCTTGCAGCCGGTGACATCGCCGTGCTCGTGCGTACCCATGCCCAGGGGCATGCGATGCGCGATGCCCTCGCCCGCCGTGGTGTCGGAAGCGTCGAGCTGTCGCAGGCCAGCCTGTTCGCGAGCCCCGATGCCCAGGAACTCGAGCGTGTGCTCGCCGCCGTGCTGGATCCGGCGCGTGAGCCCGTGCTGCGTGCCGCCCTCGCCACCTCGATGATGGGCCTCGACGCCGCGGCGCTGGACGCGCTCGGCGCCGATGATCGCGGGCTGCTCGATACCGTGGTCCGCTTTGCCGCCTACCGCGATGTCTGGCTCGAGCGTGGTGTTGGCGTGATGCTGCGCCAGCTGATGCAGGCCGAGTCGGTGAACCCGCGCCTGCTCGCGCGCCCGGACGGCGAACGCCGCCTGACGAACCTGATGCATCTGGCCGAATGCCTGCACGACGCCGCGCAGACGCTGCCGGCACCCCAGGCGCTGCTGCGCTGGCTGCAGGCGCAACGCACGCAGGACCGCAAGGACGACGAATCGCAACTGCGTCTGGAGTCCGACCGCAACCTGGTCCAGATCGTCACCATCCACCGCTCGAAAGGCCTGGAGTACCCCGTCGTTTTCTGCCCCTTTCTTTGGGACGGCGTGCAGACTCGGGCGCACGCCCGCGCCGACGGAGTCGAATACCACGACGCCGACGGCCAGGCGGTCTTCGACCTGCGCTCCGACGACGAGATCGGCAAGGACGGCCGCGCCGCGATCGCCGCGCAGCTGCAGCTCGAACGGGCCGCCGAATCCCTGCGGTTGATCTATGTCGCGCTCACGCGCGCGGTGCACCGGTGTTATCTGGTCGTGGGCCCGTACACCGTGAAGACCGGGCAGACCGAGAGCGTCCGTCAGGGCTGCCGTGCGCTGCTCAACTGGCTCGTCGCCGGCGCCGGACTTTCACCCGAGGCCTGGCTCGAAAACGACCTGACGCCTGCCAGGATCGAGGCCGCCTGGGCAGCCCTCGCTGCGGCGCACGGCGCGGCTATCGCCCTGTCGCCCTTGCCGCCGGCCAGCGGCACCGTGCTGGCGCCGCACGGGATCGGCGCGGACGATCTGACCGCACGTGCAGCGCCAGCGCACATTCCGCGTGGCTGGCGCATCGGCAGCTACAGCAGCCTCGCCTACGGTGCGCGCAACGAAGGCGCAGCTGTGGACCACGACCTGCGCGTCGAGGTCCTCCCGTCGGGACTCGAAGTCGCTGGCGATGCCGCGTCCGATGAAGTGGCCGCGGCCATGCCCGCGACCGCCGGCGCGGTGCCCGATGCCGAGGTGGGCGAGGACGACATCTTGCGGTTCCCGCGCGGCCCGGCCGCCGGCGATTGCCTGCATGCCGTCTTCGAGCGCATCGACTTCACCGCGCCCGACGGCTGGCCCGCGATCATCGACAAGGTGCTGAGAAGCCAGCCGCCGGCACCCGCAAGCGCCGAAGTGGCGGCAGGCTGGCCCGCCATGGTGTCGAACATGGTCGCCGACGTCTTGCATACACCGCTGACAGACGGGTTGATGCTGGCCGCCGTGCCCCCAGCGCAGTGCCTGGTCGAACTCGAATTTACGTTCCCGGTGCATCGACTGGCCGCGGCGCCGCTGGCGGCCTTGCTTCGCGCACATGGCTACCCTGTTCCGGCGCTGGCGTTCGGCGCGCTCGAAGGCTATCTGCGCGGCTACATCGACCTCGTGTTCGAACACGGCGGGCGTTTCCACATCCTCGACTGGAAGTCCAACCATCTGGGCCACACCGTCGCGGACTACGCGTCGGGCCCGGTCGCGCGTGCCATGGACGAGCATGGTTATCACCTCCAGTACCTGCTCTACACGGTGGCCCTGCACAGGCACCTGCAACAGACGCTGCCCGGCTATCGCTACGAGCTGCATTTCGGCGGTGTGCTGTATCTCTTCGTGCGCGGCGTTCGGCCGCGCTGGCGCGCAGCCGATGGCGCGCCGGCCGGCGTGTATGCACACCAACCGACACTCGCGGTGATCGACGAACTCTCCGCGTTGATGACGCCACACGAGGCAGCCGCATGAACGGGCCACCCGCACGACCCGCGCGCGCCGAACCGTCGCAAGCCGATGTGCCGGCCGCGGTGCTGGCGGACGCGTTTGCGCGCCAGGCCGAAGGCTGGGCCCGCCGTGCGCCCGGTGCCGATGCCTCGCGCGTGGCGGTCGTGCGCCATGCGGCGCACGCACTGAGCATCGCCACGAGCGACGGCCATGTCTGTCTCACGCTGGACGAACTGGCGCGCACGCCCGGCCCGCCGCGGATGGAAATCGACACCCTGCGCACGACGCTGCTCGCATCGGGCATCGTCGGCACACCGGCGCAGCCGGCCGCGGCACCGTTGATCCTCGACGACGAAGGCCGGCTTTTCCTGCATCGCTACTTCGACTACGAACGTCGCCTTGCACGTCGTGTGATGCAAGCGGTACGCGCCGCGCCGACGCCGATCGACGGGCCTTCGGCCGCGCTGCTGAACGCCCTCTTTGCGCCCGACCCCGCCGCGCGAAGCGGCGGTGTCGATTGGCAGCAGATCGCCGCCGCGCTGGCATTGCGCAAGCGTCTCGTGGTCATCAGTGGAGGGCCTGGCACCGGCAAGACGACGACGGTCGTCAACCTGCTGGCATGCCTCGTGATGCAGCAGCCGGATTGCCGCATCGCGTTGGCGGCACCCACAGGCAAGGCCGCGGCGCGCTTGACCGAAACGATCCACCAGCGCGCCCGGCATCTGCCACTCGCCTTGCGCACGGCCCTTCCGGCCGAGGCCACCACGGTCCATCGCCTGCTGGGTGCGCGTGGCGATGGCCGAAGCTTTCAGCATCACGCGGGGTATCCGCTGCCCATCGACGCGCTGGTCGTCGACGAGGCGTCGATGCTCGACCTGGCCCTGGCCACGCATTTGCTCGAGGCGGTGCCTGTCGGCGCGCGAATCATCCTGCTGGGCGACAAGGACCAGCTGGCGGCGGTGCAGGCCGGTGCCGTATTTGCCGAGCTGAGCGCCGACCCCACCCTCACACCCGCCTGCCTCGTGTCCCTCGAGGCGGCCTGCGGCCTGGCGCCCGGCGTCATCGTGCCGCCGGCAGGTGCATCCTCAGGCGTGCCGCCGCTGCGCGACACCGCCATCTGGTTCACGCAGAACTTCCGCTTCGACGCGGACTCGGGCATCGGCCACCTCGCCACTGCCATCCGCGGCGCACGCGCCGCGCCGGCAGTGGCCTGGCTGCGCCAGGGCGGTGATGCCTCCGTCCAATGGTTCGACGACGCCGCGGCGATCCCGGGCGCCCACGCCGAGAAGGCCCTGAAGGACGGCTATGCGCCCTTTCTCAGGGCCGTGCGAGAGGCCGTCGCGGCGCCGGCAGCGCCGGCGTCCCGTCGCCATGTCTTCGATGCGTTCGATCGTTTCCGCGCACTCTGCGCCGTGCGCGAGGGACCGCGTGGCGTGCTGGCACTGAACACGCTGATGTCACGCCATGCCCGCGCGGTGCTTGGGCCAACAGACGGACACGCCGAGGCGTGGGCCTGGGGCCGGCCCGTGATGGTGCTGCGCAACGACGCTGTGCTGCGGCTCTTCAATGGCGACATCGGCATCGTGCTGCCGGACGCGGACGGACGGCCCGTGGTGTGTTTTCCCGATGCGGCCGATGGGGTGCGCGAGGTCCCGCCGCCGCGCCTGCCGGCGCACGAGACGGCCTTCGCGATGACGGTGCACAAGGCCCAGGGATCGGAGTTCGACGAGGTCTTCGTGATGTTGCCCGCGCAGCGCAGCCGGGTGGTGACACGCGAGCTGCTCTATACGGCTGTCACCCGTGCTCGCCAGCGGGTCCTGCTTTGTGCCGGCGCCGACACCCTGGCTGGCGCGATCCAGACGTCGACGCAGCGCAACTCCGGGCTGCCGGCACGGCTGCGGGAGGCTGCGGCGGACACGCCCCCCCTGGACGCTCCACGATGATCGCGGCGTGGGCGCACGCGCCGCGCGTCGCTGGTTCCGCGTGGTCCTAAGCGCCAGCGGCGTCTGGCGGCCCTGGAAGCACGCGGGTGGACAGGCCGAGCAGACGCCCATACCGCACGCCGATGTTGGCGTGCTCGCGCATCAGCAGCTCCACACGCGCGGACTCGCGCTGCTCGAGTGCGTCGAAGACGAGCTGGTGGTGAAGCTGGGCCACGCGCAGCTTGGCGTATTCCTTGTCGAGCGCCCCGTGGTCGATGATGATCGAGTCCGCCGAGGCGAACGGCAGGTGGTTGTTGCGCGCGATCGCATCGGCGACGACCCGGCTGCCGGCCGCGCCGACGATGGCCTGGTGGAAGCGCTCGTTGAGCTGGCTCCAGGACGCGATGTCGTCCTCCGTCAAGTGGCCCTTGCCCAGCACCCGCTCGCCATCGTCGAGACATTGCCGGAGCTGCTGGCGAACGCCGTCGCTCATGCCGGCCTCGGCGAGGCGCCGTGCGGCCAGCCCTTCGAGCGCCCCGCGCACTTCGATGGCGCACAGCACGTCGGCCTCCGAGAACGCACGCACCAGGTATCCACGCTTGCCCGCGGGTTCGAGCAGCCCTTCCTGCTCGAGCGTGCGAAAGGCCAGGCGCACGGGCGTGCGCGAGACGCCGAGCGCCTCCGACACCGGGATCTCGGCGAGCCGTTCGCCGGCCGCATAGCGCCCGTCGATGATGAGCCGACGCAACGTGGCCACCACGCTGACGGCGTCGGGCGTGGGTTCGATGGCATCGTCGATCGCAGGGCGCATGGGGCGACTGTAACCACCGCGGTCGCGGCGCCGCACCCGCCGGCGATCACGCACAGGTCAGGATTCGTACGCGCCGATGTCGGGCGTGGCGTCGCGCGCCCGTCCGTCGATGTCGGCGGCCGCGGCATATGCCGGCAGCGCCGCACCGCGCGCCGCGCTGCCCGCGAGCGTCCGGTACGCCGCCGCGCCGGCCGCTGCGCCGCCGCCTGCGAAACGCGGGTCGGCGCGCAGCAGGTTTCCGGCACGTGCATCCGCAGCGGCGTAGCGATTGCCTGCCCCGTCGACCAGCCATGCGTCGCGTGCGGGCGCGGCCGTACCGAACAGCAGGTTGCCGGACCAGACGGAGCCCGTATTGGCAAAGCCTGCGGTCACGCC